>NZ_SAVA01000003.1:0-407810 GCF_004022465.1 Paenirhodobacter huangdaonensis
GCGGTCCCAGCCCGTCACCACCTCGGCCATCACATTGCCTCCCGCTTGCGCACGGTGCGCTGTTCGATGCGTTTCTCGTGGTCGCCCTGGATCAGCCGGTGCACGTAGATCCCGGGCAGATGGATCAGGTCGGGGTCGAGCGCGCCGGTCGGCACGATCTCCTCGACCTCCATCACGCAGACCCGCCCGCACATCGCCGCCGGCGGGTTGAAGTTGCGCGCGGTCTTGCGGAAGATCGCGTTGCCGCTCTCGTCCGCCTTCCAGGCCTTGACGATCGAGACATCGGCGACGATGCCACGCTCGAGGATATAGGTCACGCCGTCGAAGTCCTTGTGCTCCTTGCCCTCGGCGACCACCGTGCCGACGCCGGTCTTGGTGTAGAAGCCCGGGATCCCCGCGCCGCCGGCCCGCATCCGCTCGGCGAGCGTGCCTTGCGGGTTGAACTCGAGCTCGAGCTCGCCCGACAGATATTGCCGCATGAATTCCGCGTTCTCGCCGACATAGGACGAGATCATCTTGCGGATCTGCCGGGTGTCGAGCAGCTTGCCGAGGCCGAAGCCGTCGACGCCGCAGTTGTTCGAGGCGATGGTGAGGTCCCTGACCTCGCTTGCCACCAGCGCGTCGATCAAGAGTTCCGGAATGCCGCACAGGCCGAACCCGCCCGCCGCAATCGTCATCCCGTCGAACAGAAGCCCGTCCAGAGCCTCCGACGCCGAGCCGTAGATCTTTCTCATGAAGTCCGTCCTCCCTTTCCTCTGTCGCGGGCCGGCGGAATCCCCGCCCGGGCCCGATGATTGGCCACTGCGCGGCGCGAGAGCGCGATGCCGCGCCGGGCCAAGGCCGCGACGAGTGCCTCGTCGTCGAGTGGCGCCGCAGCCGGTTCGGCCGCGACCAGCTCGGCCAGCAGGGCACGCAGCGCCGGGGCCGGCACCCGGCCCTGCCCGCGCGAACCGGTGCGCGCGAAGAAGGCCTCCATCGGCAGCATGCCGCGCGGGGTCTGCAGCAAGAGCCCGCTGCGCACCCGGCTGATCGTGCTGTCGTGATAGCCGAGCGCGCGCGCCACCTCGGTGCAGGTCAGCGGCACGAGCGCCGCCGGCCCGGTCTCGAGAAAGGCCTGTTGCCGCGCGACAACATGGGCCGCCACCTCGAGCACCATCCGGTTGCGGCGCGAGAGCGTGCGTTCGATCCATTTCGCGGCGGCAAGCGCGCCGGGCCCCGCCCCCTGTTCCGTGACCGAAATTGCCGGCAGGGCCTCGCGGTTGAGCGCGACCCGCCAGCCGCCCCCGGCCCCGCGTTCCACGATCAGGTCGGGGGCGCGGCGCAGCTCGGGCGCATCGCCGAAATGGGCGCCGGGCTTCGGATCGAGCCGGCGCAGCTGCGCGACGAGCGCGGCGAGGTCCCCGGCGCCGACGCCGCAGCGTTCCTGCAATTTGGCCGCCTCGCCGCGCGCGAGCAGCGGCAGGTTCTCGAGCAGCCGCCGCATCGGCGCGCTCAGCGCGCCCAGATCGGCAAGCTGCAGCGTGAGGCATTCGGCAAGCGAGCGGGCGAAAAGCCCCGCGGGCTCCATCTGCTGCAGCCGGGCAAGCACCGCCTCGGCCTCGGCGGGCGTGCAGCCCGCCCGCGCCGCAAGCCCCGCGATCGGCGCGCCGAGCCAGCCGCTCGGCTCGAGCGCCTCGGCGAACACGGCGGCGATTGCCGCCTCGCGCGGGGTGCGGAACAGCAGGCCGATCTGGCGCGCAACATGGCCATGCAACCCGGGCGCGGGGGCAGCGAACCGTTCCGCCTCGCCGCCGTCGCCGCCCGCCTGCGGCCGCCAGATCGGCAGCGCCCGGCCCGGGCGGGCGCCGGGGTCTGGGCCTGAGTAGGTGTCGGGGTCGGGGCGGGCATCGGGAACGGCGGTCTCGGGGTCGGGCAGGGCGACCTGCAGGCAGGGATTTTCGGCCGCAGCCGCGACCAGCATGCCGCACAGCCCGGCACTGTCCATCTGCAGATACTCGAGCGCCTGCCGCATCGCCTGCGACATCTGCACTGACATCTTCTGTCCGAGCCCGAGCCCCGTCACTGCGCGCATCTGCCCCTCCCCCACCATCGGGCAGAGTAGCGCGTGCCGGCCGCGCGGCAATCGCGCACGTCAGCCATGGCGGCGGATCTCGCCCAGAAAACGCGGCTGGATCGTGAAGGCCTCGGAGGCGAGGCCCTGCCGCGGGGTCAGCGGCACCCGCTCGGCCAGCCAGCTGCGGGTGGGCAGCCCCGGACAGATCGCGGCGCGGCGCAGCGCCTCGCGGTCGCCCGGGCTTGCGGCGAGACGGGCGCGGATTTCGGCCTCATCCGCCGCGCTCAGGTCCTCGCCGATGAAGACGAGCCGGCCGCGCCGGTCGGCGAGCACGCCGCCCTCGGGCCAGGCGGGCAGGTGCACCGGCAGGCAGGCGGTGCCGTCGACGCATTGCACCACCACCGGCACCTCGAGCCCGGGCACCGCCATCAGCCCCTTCACCCGCAGCAGCCGGCCGTTCCAGCCGTCGAGGATCTGCCCGAGCGCAAGCGCAAAGCCGCGCCAGCCCGGCGCCTCGGGGAAGGTGACGACGAAGCTGCGCACCCGGCCGGAATGCGAGGGCGCGGGCCCCGCCGGCAGGAGCGGCGCGGGCGGCGGCGCGCGCAGCGAGGTCACCGCGCCAAGCCAGTCGGTCGCATCGGCCGGCACCGCCTCGGCGGCATAGAGCCCGGCACCGAAGATCGCCCCGGGCTCGGCAGCGCCGGGGGCGAGCAGGATCTGCGCCGCCGCAGGGTTGAGCGCGGACAGCTCGCGCCGGACCGCGGCGGTCTCGGCCTGCCCCGCGAGCTCGGACTTCGACAGCAGCAGCCGGTCGGCAAGGCTGATCTGCACCCGTGCCTCGCGGTGGCGCGGCAGCTGCGCGCGGGCGCGCTCGCAATCGACCACGGTCAGCACCCCGTCGCAGCGGAACCGTGCCGAGACGAGGCGGTCCTCCATCAGCGCGCGCAGCACCGGCGCCGGATCGGCAAGCCCCGTCGTCTCGATCAGCACCCGCGTCACCGGCGCGATCTCGCGCCGCGACATGCGCTCGTGCAGGCGCATCAGCGCGCGCATCAGGTCGCCCTGCACGGTGCAGCACAGGCAGCCCGAATCAAGGATGACGAGGCTGTCGTCGATTCGCTCGACAAGGTGGTGGTCGATGCCGATCTCGCCCAGCTCGTTGATGAAAACCGCCGCGCCGGCCATCTCGGGCCGGGCCGTCAGCGCATTCAGAAGCGTCGTCTTGCCGGCGCCAAGAAAGCCCGTGAGCACCGTCACCGGCACCCGTCCCACTGCTTTTGCCGCAACCGCGAAGGGCGCTGACCTGCCTTTGTCCATCGGTGTTTCTCCCTCTCCCCGGTCATCAGGAAGCAGGTTTCTTGCCAGATGACCGTGCGTCAACGATGACCGGGGCTTACCGCGGCCCGGACCGCCCCGGGCGGCGCGGATGCGACGGAATGCCGGACGGTGGCGGCGCGGCCCCCGTCCGGTTTCCGGACGGCACCCCCAAGCCCACCCCGCCGCCCGCCATGCCCCTGCCCGCCCGCCTTGCCGCGACGCAGCGGCAAGACACGCCTGGCCGGCCCCCCCCGCGATCGGCCCGCCCCGGAAGGAACCCGCGCCGGGATCAAGAGAATTTCCCCATTCACGCGGGAGAATGCTAAACTGTGCGCGAGGAGAGGAGACAGGCCCGGCACCGACGGGCGCCTGCAGCGGACGTCTCGGGGAGGAGACGGGAGCTGCAGGGCCCCGCCGGCCCATGTCTCCCAGGGAGGAGATTTCAACATGCCACAGACGAGCCTGCGTCAGCGGTTCTCGTATCCGGAGAACGATGGTCAGATCATGACCTCGTGGAACCGATTCATGGAGGGGCAGGAGCCGGGATCGGATGCGCTGCGGCGCCTGATCGACGATTCCTGGCGGCGCTGTCACGGCGCGGTCGACCCGGCGCGCGACCGCGCCCCGCCCCCGGCCATGGGCGACGCGCTGCATGACCTGCTGGCCGACAGAGAGGACCTGATGCAGGCCGGCGCACCGGTGATCGCCTCGGCCCGCGACTTCCTGTTCGAGACCGGCACGGTGATGGTGCTGACCGACTGCGCCGGCAAGGTGCTGAGCGTCGAGGGCGACAATTCCCTGCGCGACCCGAGCGAGGCGATTCACCTGATGCCCGGCGCCGACTGGAGCGAGGCCGCCTGTGGCACCAATGCGATCGGCACCACGCTGCAGATCGGCCAGCCGATCCAGATCCACGCCGCCGAGCATTACTGCTCGGGGATCAAGCACTGGTCGTGCTCGGCTGCGGTGATCCGCGAGCCGGTGAGCGGCACCACGCTCGGCGCGATCGACATCTCGGGGCTGAACGAAAGCTACAGCCGGCACAGCCTCGCGCTCGCCATCGCCGCGGCGGGGCGGATCGAGAACCGCCTGGTGCAGCGCGAGCTGAAGCTGCGCTATCAGCTGCTCGACCAGTGCCTCGAACGGCTGCGCGGCCCCGGCCGCGACGGGCTGATCGTCTTCGACCGCTCGGGCCGGCCGATCAAGACCAACGAGCGGGCGGCGGCGCTGATGGCGGAACTGGCGAAGACCGGGGCGGAGGATGCGCAGTCGATCCGCAACCTGATGCTGCCCTGGAAGAAGGGCCGCGTCGCGCCCGAGAACATGCCCGGCTGGATCGACCATGACTGGATCGAGCCGGTGCTTCAGGACGGCGAGCGGCTCGGCGCGGTGCTGGTGCTGCCCGACCGCTCGGCGACAGTGCGGCGCGCCGGGCTGCGCACCGTCGCACCCCGCCCGGGCGTCGATCCCTTCGACCGGCTGTCGGGCTCGGCACCGGCCTATCTCGAGGCGATCCGCCGCGCCCGGCTTTTGGCGAAAAGCCCCGCCCCGGTGCTGCTGCTGGGCGAGACCGGGGTCGGCAAGGACGCCTTCGCCCAGGCCCTGCACGAGGCGGGCCCGCGCGCGAAGGGCCCCTTCGTCGCGATCAACTGCGGCGGCTTCTCGCGCGAGCTGCTGACCTCGGAGCTGTTCGGCTATGCCGACGGCGCCTTCACCGGCGCGCGGCGCGGCGGCATGATCGGCAAGATCGAGGCGGCCGACGGCGGCACGCTGTTCCTCGACGAAATCGGCGAGATGCCGCTCGACCTGCAACCGCATCTGCTGCGC
Source organism: Paenirhodobacter huangdaonensis (assembly GCF_004022465.1). Lineage (NCBI taxonomy): Bacteria > Pseudomonadati > Pseudomonadota > Alphaproteobacteria > Rhodobacterales > Paenirhodobacter > Paenirhodobacter huangdaonensis. Next base: position 5,198 of record NZ_SAVA01000003.1, read on the forward strand.
GTGCTGGAATCGGGCGAGGTCTACCGCATCGGCGAGAACCAGCCGCGCAAGGTAAAGCTGCGGCTGATCGCGGCCACCAACCGTGACCTGAAGGCCGAGGCCGGCGCGGGCCGGTTCCGGCTGGATCTGTTCTACCGCATCGCCGTGACCTCGCTGAAGCTGCCGGCGCTGCGCGAGCGGATGTCGGACCTGCCCGGGCTTGCCGCGCATCTGATGACGCAGATCGCGGCGCGCTACGAAAGCCCGGTGCCGGCGATCGTGCCCGAGGTGTTCGACGCGCTGGCCGGCCACGACTGGCCCGGCAACATCCGCGAGCTGCGCAACGTGCTCGAGGGGATGTTCCTCGAATGCGAAGGCGGGACGCTGTGGCCCGGGGCGCTGCCGCCCGAGCTGCACCCCGCGCCGCGGCTGATCGGCATGGCCGAGGCGCTGTCGCCGCTCGACCGCGCCGAACGCGACGCGATCGCCGCCGCGATCCGGCGCCATCAGGGCAACATGACCTCGGCCGCGCGCGAGCTCGGCATCGCCAAGAGCACGCTCTATGTGCGGCTCGACAAGCTCGGGCTGAAGGACCAGATCGCGCAGCTGCGCGAGGGCTGAAACGGGAAACGGCACCCGGATTCCGGGTGCCGTCCCTGCAGCGCGCCCCCTTGGAGGAGGAATGGCAGGCGCCGCAAAGCGCATGCGGTTTCAGGCCGGCCCGCTCAGGCCGGCACTCTCAGACCGGCACGGTGCCGCGCAGGCGCGCGACGGCCTCGAGCACCGCCTCGGGCGCATGGGCAACCGGCACCTCGGCGAAAAGGAACTGCCCCGCGCCGGTTTCGGGCAGCGGCTCGCCGGCGAAGAGCGCCGCCGTCACGTCGCGCCCGGTCGCTGCCGGATCGGCGCCGATCACCGCATCGAAGCCGCCCTGCCCCGGCGCCGCACCGCGTCCGACCACCGCCCAGCGGTAATGCCGCGCGGCATTCAGGATCGGCGCGTAACGGTCGGCCGGCCCCGGTTCGGCCCCTTCCTCGAGCAGCAGCCCGCCCACCGGCCGGCTTGCCACGCAGCGGATGAAATCGGCCATGTACATCGCCGCATCCTCGACCGCGTCGGCATCGACCTCGGCCTCACGTCCGGCCGCGATCTGCGCCTCGGCAAGCCAGGCACCCGGCGCCGGCATCGCCAGCACCAGCGGCACCTGGCCCTGCAGATGCGCACCGACCGCCACCGTCACCTCGTCGAGAAGGGCCCGCGGCCCCTCTTCCTCGAGCATCCGGCGCAAGGGATAGGGGACGCGTTTCTTCGCCCCCATCTCGGCCGCAAGCTCCGGGTGGCGCGCCCGCCAGGAGCGGAACATGTCGCCGACGTCGACCACCGCCACATCGCCGCGCAGCAACCCGCGGGCCTGGGTGAACCACGACAGATACTTCGCCGCGCCCTCGGCCCAGGGGTCGCCCGCCTCGCCCAGCAGAAGCCGCCGGGCATAGCCCGACGACTCCAGCCAGACCCGCAGCGCCTTCGTGCCCGAAGCTCCGGGCAGATCTTCTGCGAGAGACTGGCTCATTGCTTCTCGTCCCCCATCGCGCCGGCTGCGGCGAGACGCGCTTCGAGTTCGGCAATGCGCACATCCTTGGGGTGCATCATGTAGTTCGGCTTCGGCTCGTCGCCGCGGCGGGTCTTGTCGGGCGAGCCCATGTAGAGGGTCTCGACATCATCGCCCCAGCAGCCGAAATAGGGCAGATGCGCCGGGGGTTTGGGCTGGTTCCAGCCCTTGACGAACTCGGCATAGGGCAGCGAGCGGGCGATGCGCGCCTTGCGCTCGTCGGCGCGCGCCTTCTCGGTCGCCTCGAAGTCGATCGCCAGCGTCGCCAGGTCGAACACCACCTTGTAGAGCCGCGCCGCCACCTCGGCCGACATCAGCCCCTCCTCGATGTCCTTCACCACGCCCACCGGGTCGCGTTCGAGCAGGTCGCCATAGCCCGCGCCCGCGCCCTGGCTGATCATGTAGAGCTCGCCCCGCTTCGAGATGTCGAAGCCCATGCCCATGTGATGGGTGGTGTAGCGCGCGCCCTCGAAGGGCTGCTCGTTCATGATCTCCTCGATCGAGTGGCGGAACTTCTCCGGCTCGTTCAGCATCACGTCATAGACGTCGACGCCCTGCACCTTCGACAGCGGATAGGTGCCGCAGGCATAGCCGCCGAAGAGGCCCTGGATCGGCGGGATCTTCGCCCCCTGCGCGGTGGTCATGAAGCCCCACTGCTCGCTGTCCTTCGTCGCCACCATCATCGTGTAGCCCTGGCCGCCGCGATACTTGCCCGGCGCGATGGCGTCGCGCGTCATCTTCTTCGAGACGAGCTGCAGGAACGGCACGTCTTCCTCGTTCACCTCCTGCTCGCCGATGTCGGCCATGGTGGCGAAGATCGGCGCCAGCGCATGTTCGCCATCGCGGTTCGAGGTCGCCCCCGCCCCCATGCCGTTCAGGTCGGCGCAGAGGTTGCCGAGCGTCTCGCCATGCTGGCTGACCCCACCCCAGATGAAGGTGTTGATCATGTTGAAGGCCGGTGCGTGGACCTTGGTGAACTTCTCCGGGCAGGAGTAGAGGAACTTCGCCACCGCGTGCTGGCCCGCGGTGAAGCCGGTGAAGATCGACATCAGCGACTGCGAGTTTGGCGCGTCATAGGAACAGTTCAGGATCGAGTGCGGATCGGTGATCACCTCGATCGGCGCCATCGCCGCCTGACCGCGCGGCAGGTCGGGCCAGATGTAGCACAGGAAGAGCTGCGACAGCATCCCCTTCAGCCCGCCGAGGATGGTGTTCGTCGCCCGGTTGGTGAACTCGGGGCTCGAGCCGCGGAAGTCGAAGGTCAGCTGGTCGCCCTTCTTCGTCAGCGTGCAGTTCACCTTGACCACGCAGTTCTCGCGCAGCGTCGAGTCCTGGATGATGTAGGTGCGCACCGACATGTCCGGCCATTCCGAGACCCGGCGCTTCACCTCGGCGCGCACGTCCTCCATGGTCAGCCGCAGGGTCGAGATCAGCGCGTCGGCGCCGTCGGTCTTCAACGTCTCCTCGATGCGCTGCTTGATGCGCAGGCAGGCGAAGAGCTTCACCTTCATGTCCTCGAGCTGCAGCTTCGGCTCGCGCACCGAGTTCTGCAGGAAGGTCAGCAGGTCGCGCTTGATCTGATAGTTCTCGACCACCTTGAAGGGCGACATCTTCAGCCCCTCGTCGGAGGGGCTTTCCGCCATCGAGGGCATGCCGCCCGGCTCGATCGCGCCGTTCTCGCCCTCGTGCACGGTCGAGGCGACCCAGCACACCAGCCGGCCTTCGTGGAAGATCGGCAGGATCATCGACTGGTCGGTGTTGTGCACGTTGCCATAGCGGCTGTCGTTGTGGATGAAGCCGTCGCCGTCGCGCACGCCCACGGTGGGCTCGTTCATCCAGTTCTTGACGATGAACTTGATCGGGTGGTGCACGACCGAGGAGAACAGCAGCACGCCGCCCGCCGAGGCGATGGCGAGGTCGCCCGAGGCCGAGTAGATGCCGGTGATGACATCGCCCCATTTCGCGCCGGGCGCCGCCCCCATCTGCTCGACCATCTCATAGCCCTCGTCGCAGCCGGCCTGCAGCCGGTCGCGGATCTTGGCGATGGTATGGCTGTCGGGGACATTGGCGATGGCGTGCTCTTCCTCGGCCGAGCGCCGCATCAGGTCATGGTTTTGCATGATCTCGGGATCAGGACCAAGGAACAGCGTGGTGTCCTCGAGGAACTTCTTGATCAGCTTCATGTCTTCGGCAGAGGGCGCCGGCCCCCCGGTGGTCATGTCTTTCATGGGAACTCCTCCTGTTGGAATGGGCCCCGGCGCTCCTCTCGCCGGGGCACGCGTTTCAGTGCTTGGTGACCGGGGCCTCGTTGCGCAGGAACCAGGTCGCGCCCTGCTTTGCCGCAACCAGCGTCCAGCCCGGATTGACGAGGAAGGTCGTCACCTCCGAGGCGACGATCGCCGGACCTGCGATCTCGACGCCGGGTTCGAGGTCCTTGCGCGCCCAGACCGGGGTCTCGAAGGCCTCGTCATGGCCGACGAAGTGACAGGTCCGGTGCCCGCTCGGGGCCGGGGGGGCCGAGCGCTCGGGCTTCGGCAGCGGCTTGATGTTCTGGAACTGCACCGTCTCGTGCTGGCGATAGCTCGACACGCGGATGGTGTTGATCCGGATCCCCGCCTCGGGCGCCTGGCTGCCCTCGCCGAAGCGCTTGCCATAGTCGGTCGAGAACTGGTTGATGACCTGCAGCACGTCGCTCGGGCTGTTGAGCTCGTGGATCGGGATCACCGCCGTGGTCTGCACCAGCTGGTTGCCATAGCGCATGTCCAGTTCCAGGTTGTGCTGGATCTGCTCGGCCGGCACGCCCTGGCGCAGCAGGTCCTGACGACCGCGTTCCTTCAGTTCGGCCACGATGCCGTTGAACCGCTCGTAATCGCTGAAGATCCGCCGGGTGTTGCTGTCGTAAAGCACCATGTAGAGCGACTTCTCGTGGATGTGGAGCTGGTGCATGTTGCCCGCCCCCACCGCCGAGAACACCGAGCTGAGCGGCGGCGCCAGGATCTTGTCGATCGACAGGTTCTGCGCGATGCCGCAGCAATGCAGCGGCCCGTTGCCGCCATAGGCGAGCATGGTGAAGTCCTTCGGATCATAACCGCGGGCGCGCAGCTCGGTGAAAAGACCGTTCGCCATGTTGGCATCGACCTTCTCGCGAATGAGCTTGGCCGCCTCGATCACCGAGACATCGAGCTCGTCGCACAGCGCATCCTCGACCGCCGCCTTCGCCCGGCGCGGGTTGAGCGGGATCGAGCCGCCGGCATAGTTCTCGGCGTCGAGATAGCCGAGCAGCAGGTCGGCGTCGGTCACCGTGGGCTTCATCCCGCCGCGGTCGTAGCATGCCGGCCCCGGGTCCGAGCCCGCGCTTTCCGGGCCGCATTTCACCGTCTTGTACATCCGGTCATAGGCGGCAACCGAGCCGCCGCCTGCGCCCAGCGTCACCAGGTGCACCATCGGCACCGAGACCAGCCAGCGGTCGATCACCGGGTTGAAGTCATAGTGCTTGATGCCGCCCTCGACGACGATGCCGATGTCGTAGGAGGTGCCGCCCATGTCGGTCGCCACGACGTTGCCAAGCTCGGCCTGCAGCGACAGGTGCTCGGAGGCGCCGATGCCCGAGACCGGGCCCGAGTGGATCGTCTGCAGCGCGTCGGTCGAGTTCAGCTGCGCCATGCCGCCCGAGTTGTGGATCACCAGCATCGGCTTTTCGTAATTGTGCACGCGCAGGTTCTGCTCGAGCGCGGAAAGCGCGTGATACATCGTCGAATGCAGGTAGCCGTCGACGATCGCCGAGGTGGCGCGGACGTATTCGCCCTTCCGGCCCGCGACCTGATGCGACAGGATCACCGGGATCGCGCCGAGCAGATGCGAGGGGTATTCCTCGAGCACGATCTCCTCGATGCGCTGCTCGTGGGCGGGGTTCACCACCGAGTTCACCAGCGCCACGACGATGATCTGCGCACCGCGGTCGACAAGCTCGCGCAGCTGGCGGCGGACGTCTTCCTCGTCGAGGCCCATCACCAGCTTGCCTTCGAAGTCGAGCCGCTCGCGGATGCCGCGGATCATGTGCGCCTCGACCAGCGGGTCGGGACGCTGGGCATTCGGCAGGTCCTGCTTGCCCATGTCGTCAAGCCCCTCGCCATAGCCGCGGGCGCGGCTGAGCGGCACGGTGGCCTCGTAGCCCGCGGTGACCAGCATGCCGATCTTCGGGCCCTTGTGCTCGATCAGCGCATTGGTGCCGAGCGTGGTGGCATAGCGCACCGAGTCCACCTGCTGCAGGATGTCCTCGAGTTCAAGATCGAGAACCTTGCAGGCCTTGCCCAGCGCCTCGTTGAACCCCATCGCGAGGTTGTGGTGCGTGGTCAGTGCCTTGGTCTCGATATAGCGCCCACCCCAGACGACGAAGCAGTCGGTGAAGGTGCCGCCGATATCAACGGAAACGCGTTTCATGCTCTCTCCCTGTGCATTGGGTCCGGGGGCTGCCCTCCTCCGGCAGCCGGTCCCGGCAATGGTTGTGCCCTCCGCGCGCGCCGCGGAGGGCGGCGTCGATCAATGGGCGTGGCCGCGCCCGGGCACCACGGCGGGGCCGGCGTCCGGCAGCATCGCGGGGCCGCGCTTGGCCCATTGCGCCTTCAGCGCGGGCACATCGACCTGCATGTCCCACAGCGGCGGGTGACCCGGGGTGGCGTATTCCGTCTCGATCTGGGTGCCGCATTTCGGGCAGCAGAACTCGAGGATGCGCACCCATTCCGGATCGGGCGCGAAGGTGTAGCGGTACTTCGTCGGGTCGATCACCGGCGGATGGATCTCGCGCGGGTCGCGGTTGTGCACCAGCAGCCCTTCCTTGTAATTGCCCGCAGCCGGCGCGATCACGTGATCGCAGACGCGGCATTCCCACTTCTCGGTTTCGAGGTCGATGCGCAGGTACTCGGTCATCGGCACTTTCATCGTCATGGCTTATTCCTCCCGGTCCAGAATGACGTCGCCCGCTTCCGAGACGGTCAGGGTCCAGCCCGCCGGAATGAGCGCCGTGAAGTAATCCTCCTCGAGGATCGCAGGGCCCTGGGCCCAGTCGCCCGCGGCCATGCCGCCCAGCCGGTAGACCGGCAGATCGGCGCGGCCCTGCCCGGCGGCAAGCACGCTGCGGCTTGCCGCGGCCTCGGCCCGGGTCTTGCGGGTCACCGCGACATGGCGGGTGTCGCCGTGACGCAGGCTCTTCGTCGCCACGAGTTCAAGCTCGACCGCGCCGGCCTTCGCCAGATCAGCCGGGAAGCCCTCGCCCTCGGCGAGTTCGTGGATCACCTCGCCCTCGGCGGTCTCGGACACCAGCCGTGCCGCCACGCCGTAGCTGCCCGCCTCGAACCCTTCTGCGAACATGTCGCGCGCGGCCTTCTGCATCAGCACCTCGCGCGTCGAGGTCAGCGCCGCCGTGGTGTTCTCGGGCAGCGTCACCGCATAGCGCTGCGAGACGTCGCACGAGCCGATGCCATAGGCCGAGAACACCGCCGCCATCGCCGGCATCGCGACGCGCTTGATCCCCGCCTTGTCGGCAACGCCGCAGGCCAGCAGCGGCCCGGCCCCGCCGAAGGCCATCATCACCGTGTCGGGCGAGATCTTGGTGAAGCGATGCAGCTCGGCCGCGACCTTCGCCTCGAAGGCGTCGGCCATCATCGTCACCGCGGTATCGAGATCGACGCCGAGCGGCTCGGCGATGTTGGTGCGGATCGCCGCCTCGGCGCGACCGGCATCAAGCCCCATGCCGCCGCCGAAATAGGAGGCGGGGTCGAACAGACCGGCGAGAAGGCTGGCATCGGTGATCGTCGCCTCCTTCCCGCCGCGGCCGAAGCAAGCGGGGCCGGGGAGGGCACCCACGCTTTCCGGGCCGATCACGATCTGGCCATCCTTCACCTTGAAGATCGAGCTGCCGCCGGCGCCGGCCGAGATGATCTCGCACAGCGGGAAGGAGACCGAGATCCCCTCGACATGGCCGCGACGGATCTCGGCGACCTTGCCCTCGGTGCATTGGCCGATGTCGGTGGTGGTGCCGCCGACGTCGATCGAGACCGCGTCGCGGAAGCCGTAGAGCGCGGAGAAGGCCTTCACCCCTTCCATGCCGCCACGCGGGCCGGAGGAATAGGTCTTGATCGCCACCGTCTTCGCCACGCGCGAGGCATCGCCGTCATTGCGGAAGATCAGGAGCGGGTTCTTCGTGCGGTATTCGCGCAGCCGGTTCTCGGCCTGGAACAGGAAGGCCTCCATCGACGGGTGCAGGAAGGAGTTGATCAGCGCCGACCAGGCACGGCGGTCGGGATTGCGGTCGACGGTGAGGTCCGAGGCATAGAGCACCGGCACCGCACCAAGCAGGTGACGCGGGTATTTGCGCAGCACGATCTGCTTCACCCGCTCCTCGGCCTTGAGGAAGCCCTCGCCGGTGAAGCAGATCACCAGCCGGTTCGCGCCGGCGGCAGTGAGCTGGTTGATCGTGCGCACGATCTCGACCTCGGCATCGGGGTTGTCGAGCACGGCCGGATCGACGAAACCGACGCGGTCGCCGACCAGCGCGGCCCAGACCTCGGGATCATGCGCGGCAAGCTTCGCGGGCAGGTCTTCGGCACCCGCGGCGAGGATCAGGCCAAGCTTCGGCCCCTTGCGTTCGCAGATCGCGTTGGTGCCCTGCGTCGTCGAATAGCGGATCAGGTCCACTTCCTCGAGCAGCCGCTTCACGTCGGTCGCGCCATAGACCACTTCGGAAGCCTTCTGCAGGCCCTCGAAGAAGCATTTCGACAGATCGTAGGGTGTGGTCAGGACCTTGGTCTTGGTCACGCCGTCATCCGACATGATACAGACGTCGGTGAGAGTCCCGCCGTTATCAATGTTAATCTGAAATGCCATTGCGCATTTCTCCTCCCATACCTGTTGCGACGGCGCCTCCTGCGCGCCGCGGCCTCGGCAGATGCGGGAAAGGCTCCTCCCCTTCCACGCGCCGACGGACCTGTGAGGGAAGGAAGCAGGGTTGATGCCAAGGCGCCGGCATCGCGGTGGGAAATTTGCAATTAACTGTCAGAAAAGGATTTATTCCGAAACCGGCGCATCGGGCGCGGCGTTTCCCGGACTGCTCCATCCGGGTTTCGGACACCGTCCGCCGGATCGTCGGACACCGGGGCCGCACCGGGCCGGCCCGCGCGGCGGCAGACGGGATGGCGGCGCCCCTGCCCCGGGACGCCGCCGCCCTGTTCAGAACGTCATCTGCATCGAGACATAGACCGTCCGCCCCGGCTCGTTGACCCGCGTCACCGTGGTGTCGAAGACGTTGCGCCGGCTCAGGTGCTGGGCATAGGTCTTGTCGAGGACGTTGTTGATGCCGCCGATCAGCCGGACATTCTCCCGCACCGCATAGCTGCCGAAGAGGTCAAGCGTCGCCCAGCCCGCGGTCTCGCCCGGGTCGATCTCGGCGTTGATCCGGTCCTGCCGCGTGGCCCAGTTCAGCCGCGCGCCCGCGTTCCACAGTGCCTCGTCCCAGACCGCGCTCAGGCTGCCCTCGAGCGGCGGGATCTGTGCCAGCGGCGCGTCGTCGCTGGTGTTCTGCCCGCGGGTCCAGGTCGCGTCGCCCGCGAAGGTCAGCTTGCCCATGGTGTAGCTGCCCGAGAGCTCGGCACCCGAAAGCGTCGCGCCGATGTTGCGATACTCGGTGCGGGTGCTGGTGCTGCCCATCATCGAGATCGTCACCGTGTCCTGCAAGATGAAGTCGTCGACCCGGTCATAGAAGGCCGAGGCGTTCAGCGACCAGTTCTGCCGCGCCGCCTGCACCCCGATGTCGAGCTGGGTGTGCTTTTCGGGCGCGATGTCGGGGTTGCCGACCCAGGTCGGCGTGCCCATCGAGCCGCGCGCCATCGCGCGCTCGTTGGTATCGGCCGTGCGCACCGTCCGCGAGAGCCCGACGAAGGCCTTGGTGTCGGCGTCAAAGGCGTGCTCGAAGCGGATCAGCCCGCCGAAATTGTCCTCGGTGCGCGCCTTGTCATAGGTGGTGCCGTAGACCGCCGAGTAATAGTCGTTCGGCGTCACGCCGCGCACCGCGACATCGGCCTTCGCCGCATCGGCGCGCACATGGTCGAAGCGCAGCCCCATCTTCAGCGTGTCGCGCGCGGTCAGCGCGGTCTCGGTCTGGGCGTAAAGCCCGGTCTGCGCGATCGTCACATCGGGCCAGGTCAGCGAGGACGGCGCATCGAAGTCGATCATCGCCGGCGTCATCGCCATGTAGCCCCAGGCGGTGCGGGCGTTCGACTGCGTGTCGATGCCGACCGTCGCCTTGGTGCGGCCGAACTCGAACTTGCCCTCGAGCTTGCCGCCATGGGTGTTCGAGGTCGTCGGCGACACCATCGCCATGCCGGTGGGCACGCGCAGCGAATAGTTGTCCATCGTGTGATCGACGTTCGAACGGTAGAGCGCCCCCTCGATCCGCTTCAGCGGCCCGAAGTCGAGATCGACACCGCCGCGCAGGCGCAGGGTCTCGGTCTCGGACAGCGGGCTGTCCATGCCGGCGCCGGCAAATTCCACGTCCTCGGCGCGGTCCTTCTCGATATCGAGCGCCAGGTCGAGCCCGCCCTGCTTGTAGCCAAGCGTGACGCCCGCGCCTTTCTGCGTATAGGCCGAGCGCACGTCATTGCCCGCCCCGTCGGTGTAGTCGTCGGCGGTCTTGTACTCGCCCGAGGTCTCCAGATAGAAGCCGCGCCCGAGATCGAAGGCCACGCGGCCCGCAACCTCGCGGCCGGCGCCGTTCGACGTGCCGCCCAGCGTCAGCTCGCCGCTGACCCGCTTGCCGGCCTCGAAGCCCGGCGCATCGCGTTCAAGCCGGATCGTGCCTCCGGGCGCGCCCGGACCGTTCGTCACGCTGGAATAGCCCTTTTCGACGACGATCCGGTCGGCGCGGTAGAAGGCCGCGATCGAGGACGGCGGGTCCATCCGGTTCGGACAGCCGCCATAGGTGAAGGACCCGGCGTCGATCACGTTGAGCTGGTTCTTCGACATGCCGCGCAGGATGATGTCGATGCCATGCCCGCCCATGCGCGAGCCCGAGATACCCGGGATCGAGGACAGCAGCGCGCCCCCGTCAAGCGCCGGCGGCGCCGACAGCGCGCCCGGGGCGACGGTGACCGTGGTGCCGTCCTGCTCGAGCGTCTTCGGCGCGACGATGATGGTGTCGAGCGCAAGCGGCGCGTCGGGCTTCGCCTCTTCGGCCAGGGCGGCGGGGGCAAAGGCAACGGGGGCGAGGCTGCCAAGCAGCAGCGCGGTCACGCCAAGGCGTGCCGGAAAGAAGATGTTCATGGGATTTCAGACCTTGTGGAAACGGAGCGGGAGGCCACGGCGGGGCCGCGGCATCGTCTTGCCCGGGGCGACCGGGGCGGCGTTTCAGGTCAGGACGGGGGGCGCGCGGATCGCCCGGCTGTGATCGCGCGGCGCGCTTGCCGGCAGGCGCTGCGCCGGCAGCGGCAGTGCGGCGCGCTGCAGGCGGGCCTGGAAGGCAAGCTCGGGCGCAAAGCCCTGCGGCACGGCAAGGCCGAGCACGCAGAACGGACATTTCGGGCCGGACTGCTCGCCCCCCGACGCCGCATCGCGGGTCTTGCCGGTGGCAAGATCGATGACGACCCGGCTCAGCCCGGTGCCGTCGCACAGCTCGATCAGCACCTCGTTCGCAGCAAGATCGGGCGCCGCCCCGGCCGGCAGATAGGCCGAACCGACCTGCAGGCTCAGGACCAGCGCCAGAACCACGGCAAAGATGCCGTGGAACGCCGACCCTATGCGCTGCGCTGTTCTCATGACGCGCATCTCACCTGCGCTCACGAAAACGTCAAGCCCCGTGAGGCTGCGGCATTCCGCCCGCCGAAACCGCATCCCCGGGGCCAAGCACCGTGTGACCGTGCAAGGTCGCTGAGCAAACCGTCGTGTCTTATGGGGCAGATTTTGCCGTGCAGAATGGCTGACACGACCACAGGAAAGGTGTCGGAAATGACCTCTTGGAAAGACCAAATCCCCGGAGCGTTCGCCTTCTTTGCGGGGTTCCCCGGGCGCCCCGCGCCCTTCGGCCTGCATCCGCTGGATGCCGCCCGCGCCCGGAAGCTGATAAAAAGCCTGAAGAAGGAGGGCATCTGCTTCGAAGAAGCCGTGGCGGAAATCCGGCGCCAACTGATCGCCCATGGCACCGCCGGCGCGCAGCTGGAGCGGCACATGCAGCGGGTTTACGAAGTTCTTGGCCCGCGCCTGAGGTGACGGCGGTGGGGGGCCTGGCCGCGCCCTCGCGCCGATGCACACGCGCCCTGCGCGATTGGGGTCGGGGCACGGGGCGGGTGAAGACACTGGTCAGCTACATCGATCCCGAGAATTTCCGCTCCCGCAGGCTGGCGGAACGTCTTGGCGCAAGGCTCGACCCGCAGGCTGCGCGGCCCGGACCCGATGATCTTGTGTACCGCCACTTCGGCTGATCCCCCCGCCGGACGGCCGCCCTCCTTGGCCTGATGTCCGCAGCCCGCCTCACCGCACGAAAGGCCGCTTGGCCCCGAAAATCATGAAGAGCGCTGTCAGGCCCCCCTTCCGATCTCCCGGCAGGGCCCGACCTGCGACCGCCCGTGCAACAGACCTGCGCGCCGATGCTGGGCCACGGCTGGGGAGCTGGCGGTGATCGTCACCGTGTTGCCCCGCGCGGGTCTGCCTGGTCCGGATCGCCGTTGCGCCGTGCCAGCCGCGCGGGCAGCTTCTCGCCATAGGCCGCGCCTGTCACGGCGCCGACCTCCGGCCCCATCAGGCGTTCGGCCGCAAAGCCGATCATCTCGCGCAACAGATCGGCGCCAAGAGCAGAGCGCGGACAGGCGGCGGTGCGGCGTGACGGCCGCAGCATCGCCCGAAAGCAGCCGTTCACGCATGGTGCAGCGATATTCCAGCCTGCCATCGACGCGGAGGGCCGGGAAGCCGACACCGAAAAGATCCCCTCCCCCGACCGGCATGTTGGTTCAGGGACGGGGGGGGCGAATGACCGTCCTGAGCTTCTTCAGCCTTGATCGAAATGCGGCGCGCCGAGCGGCCGATCGGCCTTACCCCTCCTCCTTCACCACAATCAGCTGCGGCACGCCATCCGAGGTGCAGCGATGCGAGCGCCAGTTTTCGTTGATCGTTGCCCGGATCTGCTGGCGCAGGTTCGAGAAGCTCTCGAACCGGACCACATCGACCGGCTGATCGAAGCGGATCTCGATCTGCCGGTGGGTCACCGGCCCCGACAGGCCGATGATCCTGCCGGTAAAGGGCTGGCCGAGATACCGGCCCCGGACCCGATCGCCAAGCGCCAGTTCGGCCGGCTCGTTGCGCTGCGCCAGCCGGGCATGGAGTGTGTTCCAGTCCTTGGCCCCATGCTGGCGGGCGATCAGCTCCAGTGCCTGTGCGTGGCTGACGGCGCTGCCCTGCGCCTGAAGGGCAGCGCGCAGGGCCTTTGCCTGAGCTTTCGCCTCATCGATGGTCATGGTCATGCCGCATCCTCCATACTGAAACCGGGCACCGGAAGCAGGGTGGCGCGCCCGATCAGAAGCGCAAGCAGCAACATGGCCGCATCCGCCACCGGAAAGGCCAGCCAGATTCCCCGCACCCCGACCCCGGCAGAGAGGCCGAGGATCAGCGCGGGCATCAGCAGCCACGGCTTGACCAATGTCAGCGCGGCCGTCCGCCGCGGCTGCCCGAGGGCCTGAAAATACATCGCCAGCACGAGGATCGGGCCGGAGATCGCGTAAAGTGCCAGCATCGGGCGGAGGATGAGCGCAACCGCCCCGATCACCCGCGGGTCCCCGCTGAACCAGCCGCCAACCGCCTGCCCGGCGAAGATCCCCGTCAGCATCACGGCAAGACACCACAGGAAAGCCGTCGCCATCGCCAGCCGCAGCGCAGCCATGGCCCGGTCCGGCCGTCCGGCGCCGGCATTGTTGCCCGCGATGCCTTGCAGGGCGAGCGCGATCGCCATCTGCGGCAGGAAAGCAAGGCCCAGAAGCCGCGTAACCCCTCCGTAGGCCGCGACGTCAAGGGCATACTCTGCCGCGTGGCCGTGCAATGCCAACATGACGAGGCTCGCGACCAGGGCGATGCCGAGGAAGCTGAGGCACAGGGGCAAGCCGAGGACGAGGACCGCCCCCCAAGCCGCGCCCCAGCTTTCGCGGCGCAGGACCCGGAGCGGCAGCAGAGCCGTGCCGCGCGCTCGGATGCCGAGCGCCAGCACCAGACCAAGCGCCTGTGCCGTGACAGTGCCAAGGGCGGAGCCCGAAATCCCGAGATCGAGCACGACGATCCCAAGCCAGTTCGCCCCGATGTTGAAAAGGTTCACGCACACAGAAAACGCCGCAATCAGCCCTGCGCGCCCCTCGTTTCTCAACGCGTCGATGTGCAGGCCAAGCAGCAGATAGATCGGCGCGCCGCAGATCAGGATCGTCAGATAGTCCCGCGCCATTCCGGCAACCCGCGCATTTCCGGCGGCCATGGCATCGGTCAGCATCGCGCCGAAACCGAACCAGAGCGCCACAAGCAGCGCCGAAACCGCCAGCGCCAGCCCATGCGCCCCGGCAAAGACCCGCCCCGCCCCGCGCCGGTCCCCGGCCCCCAGATGCCGCGCCAGCAGGCTCGCCATGCCGCCGCCGACCAGCGTTGCAAGCGCGGCCAGCAACATCGCCACCGGAAAGGCGAGGCTGACTGCCGCCAGTGCCTCCGCCCCGATGAAGCGGCCGACAAAAACGCCGTCGACCAGATTCAGGATCCCGCCCATCGACATGACCACGGCCATGGGAAGGGCGTTTGAGAGAAACAGCCGCCCGATGGGGGCCGTCAGAAATGGATTCTCATGCGAGACTGCGTGCCCGAAAGACATCGCTCACTCCTCTTCAGAGGCATTTCAGGATGGATGGGAGCCTGCATTGCCCACCGCGCGAAATGCTTCGAGGGTGAGATGTCGTCTTGTTCCGGGCTTCACCGTGACTTGCGTCCGCAGGCGGCAGGTGCCCGGCACCTGGTCCCGCAGGTAGCGCATCGGGGCGGGGCGGTCAAGCGCGTGCCATGGCAACGCCGGTGTGCTCGGGGATTGTCGGGATTTTCACCATGCCCTTTTGACAAGTTCGCAGGCCGGGCCCCCGCCCGGCGAAGGCAACGCCGACGGGAACCCCACAAGGCCTTTCCCCTCGCCCGTGCGTTCATCTGGAAGACATTTCCCGCCACTTGGTTGTCAAAATGGTGAAATTCGGCTAGGGAGAACAAGGTCGGTTCCTTCCGGCCCCGTTCCGCCTGCGCCCTCGGCGCGTTCTGGGCGGAGCATGTGAGCGATGCTTCGAGCGTCTCTCGTGACCCCATGCGCATCCTGCCACTTCATTCGGGGTCTCAATAATCCAGCGGGTCGTCGCGGGCAGCGCCGCGGCGGGTCTTCATTTGCGCTGCACAACGACGAAGGACATAATTGTCATGACGAAGTTGGAGTTTTCTCTGCTCTTTTCGCTTTGCTTCGGCGCCGGCGCCGCCCCTGCCCTGGCCGATGAGGGCTCGTGCGGGGCTGTCTCGATCGCGGAAATGAACTGGGCCTCGGCAGGGGTCGCGGCCTGGGTCGACAAGATCATCCTCGAGGAGGGCTATGGCTGCGACGTGACCCTCGTGACCGGGGACACGATGCCGACCTTTGCCTCGATGAATGAAAAGGGCGAACCCGACATCGCCCCGGAACTCTGGGCGAACGCCGTGAAGCTGGCGCTCGATGCGGCGGTCGCGGAAGACCGGATGGTGATCAGTGCAAACATCCTGACGGATGGCGGCGTCGAAGGCTGGTGGATCCCGCAATACCTTGCCGACGCCCATCCCGAGATCCGGACCGTCGAGGATGCGCTCAAGCATCCCGAGCTGTTCCCCGACCCCGAGGATCCGTCGAAAGGCGCCCTTTTCAACTGCCCGTCGGGGTGGAATTGCCAGGTCTCGACCGAGAACCTCTATCGCGCCTATGGTGCCGAGGCGAAGGGCTTCGAGCTGGTCGACACCGGCTCGGCCGCGGGGCTCGACGGCTCGATTGCCAATGCCTATGAACGCAAGCAGGGCTGGTTCGGCTATTACTGGGCGCCGACGGCGATCCTCGGCAAATACCCGATGGCGCGGCTTGAGGCCGGGGTGCCGAACGACAAGGCCGCGTGGGATGCCTGCACCTCGCAACCCGATTGCCCGGATCCGAAGCCGAACGCCTACCCGACCTCGGACGTCTTCACCGTGGTGACCAAGGCGTTTTCCGAAAAGAACGCCGTGGCGATGGACTACCTGAAGGCCCGCAGCTGGTCGAATGACCTGGTCGGCAAATTCCTTGCCTGGCAGACCGACAACCAGGGCACCAACGAGGATACGGCCTATCATTTCCTCGAGACCTATCCGGATGTCTGGAAGGCCTGGGTCTCCCCCGAGGTGGCCGCAAAGGTCGAGGCGACGCTCTAAGCACGCCAGACCGGCAGCTGCGCGCGCGGGCATGACCGCGCGCGCCTTCCCGTGCGGGGCGCGCGCCTCGCCGACATGAGACCAAAGGACATGATTAATGGCATCATCCTGCTGGGGCCTGCCTGAAGCCCTGTGCGATTTCCCCTCCCTGTCGAGCAAAAGCCTGCGCCTGATGCGCAAGACAATCGACGACGGGTTCCGCGACCTCGTGCGCCAGTTCTCCGACCAGATCGACGCCGCAACGCGACCATTGCAATGGTTTCTCAACACGCTCGAGAGCATCTTCACCGGGACGCCCTGGTTCGTGATGCTCGCGCTGATCCTCGCTGCCGTCTGGTTCGCCTCGCGCAGTGTGAAGATCGCCCTCGGCACCGGCGCCGCGCTGCTCGCGATCGGCTTTTTCGGGCTGTGGGAAGACACCATGACCACCTTGGCGATGGTGACCGTGGCGACGCTGATCTCGATCGTGCTCGGGTTGCCGATCGGCATTGTCGCGGCACGCTCCGACCGGGCACAGCGGATGATCATGCCGCTCCTCGACGTGATGCAGACCCTGCCGAGCTTTGTCTACCTGATCCCGGTCGTGGTGATCTTCGGCATCGGCAAGGTGCCCGGGCTGATTGCCGTGGTGATCTACGCCACGCCGCCGATGATCCGGCTGACCAACCTCGGGATCCGGCTCGTCGACAAGGAGGTGATCGAGGCCGCGGACGCCTTCGGTTCCTCGCCCCGGCAGAAGCTGTGGAATGTGCAGTTGCCGCTGGCGCTGCCGACGCTGATGACCGGCGTCAACCAGACCATCATGATGTCGCTCGCGATGGTTGTCGTGGCCTCGATGGTGGGCGTTGGCGGGCTGGGCAAGAACGTGCTTCAGGCGATCAACAACCAGTTCTTCACCATGGGCTTCCTGAACGGCTTTGCCCTCGTCGCCATCGCCATCTCCTTCGACCGGGCCTCGCAGGCCTTCGGCAAGAGACTTCAGAAACATGCGGAGGTGCTCGATGACTGAGACCGACCAGACCCAGACGCTCACCCCCGACGAGGAAGAGACCGTCCCGGGGATCTCGATCCGCAACCTCTACAAGATCTTCGGACCGGATCCGGCACGTTACGTCGCGGCGGTCCGCGACGGCATGACCAAGGCCGAGCTCAACCGCAAGCACCACCACTCGCTCGGCCTGCGCGACATCACCACCGACCTGCCGGCGGGCAAGATCTCGGTCATCATGGGGCTCTCGGGCTCGGGGAAGTCGACGCTGCTGCGCCATATCAACGGCCTCATTGCACCGACGGCGGGCGAAGTGCTGATTGATGGCGAAGACGTCGCGAAGATGTCGCCCGAGGCGCTGCGCGCGTTCCGCCGCCACAAGACCGCGATGGTGTTCCAGAACTTCGCGCTGCTGCCACATCGCACGGTTCTCGAAAATGCCGTCTACGGCCTCGACATCCAGGGCGAGCCGCGCAGCAGCAGCACCGAAAAGGCGCGGCGCTGGATCGAACGGGTCGGGCTGAAGGGCTATGAGGACCGCTATCCCACACAGCTGTCCGGCGGCATGCGGCAACGGGTCGGGCTTGCCCGCGCGCTGACCAACGACGCGCCGATCCTGCTGATGGACGAGGCCTTCTCGGCCCTCGATCCGCTGATCCGGATGGACATGCAGTCAGTTCTGCTCGACATCCAGCAGGAGGTCTCGAAGACCATCGTCTTCATCACCCACGACCTCGACGAGGCGTTGCGGCTTGGCGACAAGATCGTGATCCTGCGCGCGGGCGAGATCTCGCAGCAGGGCACCGGCGAGGAGATCGTGCTGCATCCGGCGAACGATTACGTGCGCGCCTTCGTGAAGGAGGTGAACCGCGGCCGGGTGGTGCGGCTGCGGTCGGTGACGCGCCCGAAGCCTGCCGGCGAGGACTGGCCCACGTTGCGGCTGCCCGGCACAACGACGCTTGAAGAGGCCGCGCACCAGCTGCTTGATGCCCCCGGCAGTCTGGCCACGGTCCTGGCGCGCAACGGCAGCGAGCGGGGTGTGGTCTCCATGGACGATGTCATGCGGGGGATGCTCGCTCAGGTCTGAGCGTCGCTGCCACCGTGCCAACGCCCGCCAGGATCTCAAGCAGGGTGACTGGCGGGCGAGTTCAATCACAGAGCTGGGCGCCCGCGATGCTTTGTCAGGTTCCGCCAGCGGCTGCCTTGCTCGCGAGAAAGGTGAGGCGCATCGGTTTCTCGGGCCCGATGAGGGCAAGGAACACGACCCCGTTTCCGACGACCAGGCCCCGGTCGGAAAGCGGAGCCGCCGCGGCGCCGAAGATCTGCGGCAGCAGTGGAACATAGGTGATTGCGATCTGCGCCCCAACCACCGTCAGGACGCACCCCCAGACCACTGTGCAGCCCAGTCGGTGCCCGCACGCACCTCCAGCGCAGCAAAGATCCGTGCCGAGTAATTCCACCTCGCTTATGCTGAAGGTCTCTGGCCGGAACAGCATCGGCACCATCTGGTTCGGGCCAGAAAACGCTTAAGGCAGAAGGCCGGTAACGCGTTGATCCTTCCTTCCCCTGACTGCCCGCCAGATCTGCTCAGGCCAGCGCAGGGGGCTGTCGAGGAGGGGCGCGACGGCGAAGGCGAGGATCAGCCAGGGCGGGCTGTTGCCCTTGACCACCACGCGCCCGAGGCTGCCCGCGCGCACGGCATTGGCATCGGCCGATTGCACGACGTCGCGGCCGGCACTGGCGGCGCGGATCGCCTGATCGCGCTGCGTGCTGGTGCCAAGGGTCTGCGCCGCGGCGCGCGCCGTCCTCATCGAAATCGCGGCGATCAGCGCCGGACCGATCCGCCGCATCGCGCTGGATGCGCTCGAGAAGATGAAGACAGACTGACAGGGCGACGCCAGACGCTCACACAAGCCGAGGTGAGGCGCGCGATCAAGGCCGCGACAGCGGCCGGAATGGCGGTCGCCCGTTGTGAGATCCCCCCTGACAGGGCCATCGTCATCAGCGCAGAAGCTGCTGCGCAGGTGCAGACAGATCCTCTGGCGGCATGGAGGGCAAAAAAGGATGCGCGTGCTGCGGCAGAGCAAGACCGGCGCACATTTGGCAATCCCGGTCACGGCCGGGCTCCGCACTGTCCCGGATGCCGAGAAGACGCGCCGCGGCTCGGCGCTGACAATCTGCACCACATCGCGTGGCCAGCCCCGGACGCTGGACGGATACAAGACCAGCTTCGCGAAGACCGCGGCGGGCATCGAAGGGCGGACATTCCACGACACGCGCGACACCGCCGTGCTGCGACTGGCACGCGCCGGATGCGGCAGTCCGGAGATCTACTCGATCACCGGACATGGCCCGAAATCGGCCGAGGCGATCGTGGCGAAGCACGACCTGAGCCGCGATTCGAGACCGGCAATTTCGGCCGTGGAGACGCTGGAAAAGCACAAGGCGAGACCGCAAGCTGTAAACGGCTCTGACAAGCCGCCCGAGTGATCCAGCGACGTCTCTTCACAATAAGGGGGAAGTGTTGGTGGCGAGGGGGGGACTCGAACCCCCGACCCCGTGATTATGAGTCACGTGCTCTAACCTGCTGAGCTACCTAGCCACGCTGTGGCGCGTAGCTATGCGATGACGCGCGGAGCGTCAAGGGGCTTGCGCGCAAAATCTGCGCCCGCCCCGCGCGGCGGGCATCGGCAGGCCCCTGCCCCGCCCCCGGCACCGCCGACAGGCCTTCGGCGGTGGATTTCGGCCCGGAAACCCCCTAGCCTCGGCGGGCAGAACCCCGATCCCCGAGCACGAGACCCGCAGTGACCACAGCCAGCCCCGGCGTCGCCTTCTATTCGATCGGAGAGAACTGTCTTGGCCACGGCGTCTTGCAGCGCCACGGCGTCGCGCCGCTGCTGACCACGCCGTTCAGCCACACGCGGTCGAACATCGACTATGCGACGCAGCTCGTCGAAACCGATTTCGTCGACATGCTGACGCCGCGGTTCCTGCACCACGAGCAGCGCTACAAGACGCGGATGCCGGTCCATTCGCTCTATACCTGCGAGGCCGGACTCTATGAGAAATCCGTCTGCAACGGCTTCGAATTCTCGCATCATGACGTGATCGACGATGCCGAGAACCGCGCAAGCTACCTACGCAAGGCGCAGCGGTTTCTCGACGGGCTGAGCGGCACCGGCCCGGCGTGTTTCCTCTATCACTACCGGCTGCACCGCACTCAGGACATCGCGCGGGTGGCGGCCAAGCTGCGACGGTTTCAGGAGCTGTGCCGTGCCCGCTCCGGCCGGCCGATCTCGGTCACGATGTTCACCCAGCGCCTCGTCGGCAGCGACGACCAGCGCCGGGTGGAGTTCCTGCGGCCCGACGGCATCCCCGTGGCGGTCCTGCACACCCGGCACAAATGGTGCGGCACCGATCCCGAGCAGTTCTGGGGCCGGGTCGACGACGATCTCTTCGCGCGGATGATCGGCGCCTTCGAGTTTCACGCGGCAACGGCCGGGACCTTCTGACCCCGGCCCGGCGCTCGCCGTCAGTAGACCGTCACCGGCGTGCCGACGGGAACCGACTGGAACAGATCGATGACATGGTCATTGACCATCCGCAGGCAGCCGTTCGACACCGCATGGCCGATCGAGCTCGGCTCGGTGGTGCCGTGGATGCGGATCGCCGTGTCGCGGCCGTCCTGATAAAGATACATCGCCCGTGCGCCGAGCGGGTTTCCCGGCCCCCCGGGCATCCCGTTTTCGGCATATTTCGCGTAATGGTCGGGCGAGCGCTTGACCATCTCGGGCGTCGGCTTCCAGCTCGGCCACTCGACCTTGCGCCCGACATAGGCGGTGCCGCGGAATTTCAGCTCGTCCTTGCCCACGGCGACGCCGTAGCGCATCGCCTTGCCCGGCGCGATGACGTGATAAAGGAAGAACTTGTCCGAGACGATGATGATCGAGCCCACCGCCAGCTCGGGGCGCACATTCACCTCGGTCGGGTAAAAGCGCTTCGCGATCGGCCATTGCGGCGCCGGCTTCTCCGGCGGCAGCACTTCGACCGGGTTCGAGGCGGAAGAGCCGGTGGCGGTGGTCTGCGCGGCCAGGGCAGTGCCCGCGAAGGGCAGCGCGGCGAGGGTGGTCAGAAGGGTGCGGCGAAGCATCGCGGTCTCCGTTTATCGTTCGGGCAAGGCTATCAGGGCGCCCTGCCCCCCTCAACGGAAAAGGAAAAGGGCAGGTTCCCCCGCCCCTCTCCGAAATCGGTCCGGTGCGGGGCTTACTTGCCCTCGAAGGCGCAGCCGGTCTTGAAGCCGAGCTTCGCGAAGATCTTCGCCGCCGGGCAGAAGCCGGTGAAGGCCGATTGCAGCAGGTTCAGGCCGATGAAGACAGTGAACCACAGGAAGTAATGCGAGACATACCAGGTCAGCAGCACGCTGATCAGGACCATCACGCCGGCAAAGGCGAAGATCGTGCGGTCGAGGTTCATGGGGGGACTCCGTGACGGGGGTGGATCGGTTGGAAGGCGCTTTCGCCTCAGCTAGCATCGCCATGACACAAATTCAAGTTCAGGAATGTTTCTTGACGAGTTGACCCGGGCCGGGGGGCGCTCCAAGTGGAGCACAGGAGGTGATCCATGTCCAAAACGACTTTCACCATCGACGGGATGCACTGCGGCGCCTGCACCGGCCGGGTCGAGCGCACGCTGAGCGCCGAGCCGGGCGTGAAAAGCGCCGCGGCGAACCTGATGGCGCGCTCGGCCCGGGTCGAGTTCGAGGCCCCGGCCACCCCCGCTTCGCTCGCCGCGGCGCTGGCGAAGGCGGGCTATCCGGTCAACCGCGCCGAGGCGAAGCTCGACATCACCGGCATGACCTGCGCGAGCTGCGTCAGCCATGTCGAGCACGCGCTGACCGCACTGCCCGGGGTGATCGAGGCCTCGGTCAATCTGGCCACACAGACCGCGCAGGTGGGCTATGCCCAGGGCGCTGTCGCCCCCTCCGAGATGGTGAAGGCGGTCGAGGGCGCGGGCTATGGCGCGCACGTCGCCACCGCCGATGCCCCCGCCGCGCCGGTCGCCGAACGGCAGGCGGCCGAGGCCGCAAAGCTGAAGCGGCAGGTGCTGCTCTCGGCCGCACTCACCCTGCCGGTCTTCGTGCTGGCCATGGGCTCGCATCTGGTTCCGGGCTTTCACATGGCGGTGATGCACACGATCGGCGAGCGCGCGAGCTGGTGGATCCAGCTTGTCCTCACCGCGCTGGTGCTGGCCTTCCCGGGCCGGGTGTTCCTGCGCATCGGCATCCCGGCGCTGTTGCGCGGCGCGCCCGAGATGAACTCGCTCGTCGCCATGGGGGCGCTCGCGGCGTTCCTGTATTCCGCGGTGGTGACGCTCGCCCCCGATCTTCTGCCCGCCTCGGCCCGCGAGGTCTATTTCGAGGCGGCGGCGGTGATCGTCACGCTGATCCTCGTCGGCCGCTGGCTCGAGGCGCGGGCGAAGGGACGCGCCGGCGAGGCGATCTCGCGCCTCGTCGCACTGCGCCCGGCCACGGCCCGGGTCGCGCGCGAAAGCGGCACCGTCGAGCTGCCGGTCGAGGAGCTGGCGCCGGGCGACATCGTGCTGCTGGCCCCGGGCGAGCGCGTCGCGGTTGACGGGCTGGTGACCGAGGGCCACGGCTGGATCGACGAATCGATGCTGACCGGCGAGCCCGCCCCGGTCGAGAAGACCCCGGGCGCCGAGATCACCGGCGGCACGGTGAACGGGCAGGCGGCGCTCGCCTTCCGCGTCACCGCGACCGGCACCGACACCGTGCTCGCGCGCATCATCGCGCTGGTCGAAGAGGCGCAGGGCCAGAAGCTGCCGGTGCAGGCGCTGGTCGACAAGGTGACGCGGGTCTTCGTGCCGGCGGTGATGGGGCTGTCGCTGCTGACCTTCGCGCTCTGGATGCTGGCAGGTCAGGGCTTCACCCATGCCCTCGTCGCGGCGATCTCGGTGATGATCATCGCCTGCCCCTGCGCGATGGGGCTGGCGACGCCGGTCTCGATCCTTGTCGGCACCGGGCGGGGCGCGGAGCTTGGCCTGCTGTTCCGCCGCGGCGACGCGCTGCAGCGCCTGTCCGAGGTGAAGACCCTCGCCTTCGACAAGACCGGCACGCTGACCCTTGGCCACCCCGAGCTGACCGACCTGATCCCGGTCGCGGGCCTCACCGCCGAGGACGCGCTTGCCACCGCCGCGGCGCCCGAGGTGCGCTCGGAGCATCCGCTCGCCCGCGCAATCGTGGCGGCCGCCGCGGCCCGCGGCCTGCCCCTGCCGCGCGCCCGCAAGGTCGAGGCGCTGCCCGGCCGCGGCCTCACGGCCGAGGTCGATGGCCACGCGGTTCTCCTCGGCAATGCCCGCGCGATGACCGAGGCGGGCATCGACATCGGCCCGCTCGCGGCGCAGGCGCTGGCCCTTGCCGGCGAGGGCAAGACCCCCGTCTACCTTGCCCGCGACGGCGCGGCGATGGCGCTTCTGGCCGTTGCCGACCCGATCAAGGAGCACGCGGCCGAGGCGGTCTCGGCGCTGCAGACGGCGGGCGTCGAGGTGGCCCTCGTCACCGGCGACGCGAAACCCACGGCCGAGGCGGTGGCGCGGCGGCTCGGCATCACCCGGGTGGTGGCCGAGGTCCTGCCCGAGGGCAAGGTCGCGGCGGTGAACGCGCTTGGCAGCACCGGCGCCGTGGCCTTCGTCGGCGACGGCATCAACGACGCGCCGGCACTTGCCGCGGCCGATGTGGGGCTCGCGATCGGCACCGGCACCGATGTCGCGATCGAGGCGGCCGAGGTGGTGCTGATGGGCGACGACCCGCGCGGCGCGGCCCGCGCGCTCAGGCTCTCGCGCGCGGTGATGCGCAACATCCGCGAGAACCTGTTCTGGGCCTTCGCCTATAACGTCGCGCTGATCCCGGTGGCCATGGGCGTGCTGCGCCCCTTCGGCGGGCCGGGCCTGTCGCCGATGCTGGCGGCAGGCGCGATGGCCTTCTCCTCGGTCTTCGTGGTGACGAACGCGCTGCGCCTGCGCCGCGCCCGGTTCTGAACGGGAGGGGGGCGGTCACCGCCCCCCGCCTGCGCTCACAGCTCGCCGGTCAGGAACTGCGCCCGGCCATGGCCGAAGGACCAGTCCTCGTCGCCGTTCTCGGTGAAGGAGATCATCACGTCACTCGGCGCGATGCCGCATTTTGCCTGCAGATCGGCGCAGAGGTTCTCATAGAAGGCCACCTTCGCCTCGCGCCCGCGCGGCCGCGACACCACATGCAGCAGCACGAATTTCTCGGTGCGCGGAATGCCCAGCCCGGTATCGAGCGCCTTCAGATGGCTCGGCGCGTGCTCGGTCAGAATCTGATAGCGGTCGCCCTGCGGCACCTTGAAGGTGCGCACCATCGCCTCGTGGGCGGTGTCGAGCAGCAGCTCGATCTCGTCCGGCGTGCGGCCCTTGATGACGTGGTATTGCATGAGAGGCATTCGGTCTTGCTCCTGTTGGGTCTTGCTTTCCCCCCGTTGCGGAACCCATGCCTCCCCGCCATGGCAGGCCCGCCCGGCGGGCGCACCCGCGCCCGGGCTACGCCCCTGCCCCGGCGCTGTCGAGCCGGCCGCGCCGCTCAGACCGAAATCGTTGCCGCGACGGCACGGCGCCAGCGCGCATAGGCCGCCGCGCGCGGCGCCTCGGCCATCGCCGGCTCGAAGCGGCGCTCGAGCGCCCAGTGCCGGCCGGCCTCCTCGGGCCCCGGGCACAGCCCCGTCTGCCAGCCCGCCAGCCAGGCCGCGCCAAGCGCCGTGGTCTCGGTCACCGCGGGCCGGTCGACCGGGGCGCCGAGAATGTCGGCCAGGAACTGCATCGTCCAGTCCGAGCGCGCCATGCCGCCATCGACGCGCAGCACGCCAAGGTCCAGCGCGCCGGCGTCCGCCCGCATTGCCTCCCACAGGTCGCGGGTCTGATAGCCCACTGATTGCAGTGCGGCGCGGGCGATCTCGGCCCGGCCGGTGCCGCGGCTGAGGCCGAAGATCGCGCCCTGCGCCTCGGGCCGCCACCAGGGCGCGCCAAGGCCGGTGAAGGCGGGCACCATCAGCACCTGTTGCGCGGGGTCGGCGGTTTCCGCCAGCGCCTGCGTCTCGGCCGCGCTGTCAATCAGCTTCAGCCCGTCGCGCAGCCATTGCACCACCGCGCCCGCGACGAAGATCGAACCCTCGAGCGCGAAATGCGTGCGCCCGGCAAAGCGGCTCGCCACCGTGGTCAGCAGCCGGTGCCCCGAGGCAATGCGCGCGGCACCAGTGGTCAGCAGCGCAAAGCAGCCGGTGCCATAGGTCGATTTCATCATCCCCGGCGCGAAGCAGGCCTGCCCCATCGCCGCCGCCTGCTGGTCGCCCGCCACACCGCGGATCGGCAGCGCCCGGCCGAACAGCGCGGGATCAGTCGCGCCGAACTCGTCGGCGCAGTCGCGCACCTCGGGCAAGAGCGCCATCGGCACGCCGAACATCCGGCACAGATCGGCGTCCCACTCGCCGCGCTCGATGTCATAAAGCATCGTGCGCGCGGCATTGGTGGCGTCGGTCGCATGCACCCGCCCGCCGGTCAGCCGCCAGATCAGGAAGGCATCGACGGTGCCGAAGGCCAGCGCCCCCGCCTCGGCCCGCGCCCGCGCACCGGGCACCGCATCCAGAAGCCAGCCGATCTTCGTGGCCGAGAAATAGGGATCAAGCAGCAGCCCGGTCTTTGCCGTCACCTCGGCCTCGGCGCCCGCGTCGCGCAGCGCGGTGCAGGCCGGGGCGGTGCGGCGGTCCTGCCAGACAAGCGCATTGGCGATCGGCGCGCCGCTCGCGCGGTCCCAGATCACCGTCGTCTCACGCTGGTTGGTGATGCCGATCGCCACCACCGCCTCGCTCATCGCGGCGCGCGCGCAAGACAGCGTGGTCGCCCAGATCTCCTCGGGGTCGTGCTCGACCTCGCCCGGGCGCGGGTAGATCTGCGCGAATTCGCGCTGCACGGTGGCAACCGGGCTCAGCCCGCCCGTGCCCGTCACCGCGAAACGGATCGCGCGCGACGAGGTGGTGCCCTGATCGAGGGCCAGAATCTCGCTCATTCTCTCCTCCCGGCCTCTCCTCAGGCCTCCGTCGTCCCCGCCGCCGCGCGGATCTGCGCCAGCATCCCCGCCACCGCCTGCACCTGCGCCGGGCCCAGCCGCAGGCCAAGCTTGCTGCGCCGCCACAGCACGTCCTCGGCCGTCACCGCCCATTCCCGGGCGACGAGCCAGCGCAGCTCGGCCTCGGTCAGGGTGGCGCCCAGATCGGCACCCAGATCCTCGGCCGTGCGTGCATCCCCGAGCCAGACCCGCGCCTCGGTGCCATAGCTGCGCACCAGCCGCGCCGCCCAAGGCGCGCTCAGGAACGGATAGTCGCGCAGCAGCCCCTCAGCGAGCGCCGGCCGGCCGTCGATCGGGAAGTCGCCGCCGGGCAGCGCCGCGCCGGCGGTCCAGGGGCCGGTCGCCGCGGGGAAGAAGGGCGCAAGCTTTGCCAGCGCCGCCTCCGCCAGCCGCCGATAGGTGGTGATCTTGCCGCCGAAGATGTTCAGCAGCGGCGCCCCCTCGGCATCGAGGCGCAGCACATAGTCGCGCGTCGCCGCGGTGGCCGAGCTCGCCCCGTCGTCATAAAGCGGGCGCACCCCGGAATAGGTCCAGACCACATCGGCGGGGGTCACGGGTCTGGCGAAATACTCGGACACGAAGGCGCAGAGATAGGTGATCTCTTCCTCGGTGCACTGCGCCGCGCCCGGGGCGCCGCGGTAATCCTGATCGGTGGTGCCGATCAGGGTGAAGTCCTCCTCGTAGGGGATGGCGAAACAGATCCGCCCGTCGCGCCCCTGGAAGAAATAGGCGCGGTCGTGATCGAAGAGGCGCCGCGTCACGATATGCGAGCCGCGCACCAGCCGCACGCCCTCGGTCGAGGGCACGTGGATGGTGTCGCGGATCACCTCACCGACCCAGGGCCCGGCGGCATTCACCAGCGCCCGCGCCCAGAAGCTGCCAGCGGCGGTGACGACGCGCCACAGATCGCCCTCGCGATGCGCCCCGGTCACCCGGCTGCGGGTGCGGATCTCGGCGCCGCGCGCCGCGGCATCGCGTGCGTTCAGCACGACAAGCCGCGCATCATCGACCCAGCCATCCGAGTATTCATAGGCCTTGGCAAAGCCCGGCCGCAGCGGCGCGCCGGCCGGATCGCGGCGCAGATCGAGCGCGCGGGTACCCGGCAGCGTGCGCCGGCCGCCGAGGTGGTCGTACAGGAACAGCCCCGCCCGGATCATCGCTGCCGGCCGCTTGCCCTTCAGCCAGGGCAGGAACAGCCCCACCAGCCGGCCCACCGGCGTGTCGGTCGGAAAGCGCATCGACGGGTCGATCGGCAGCACGAAGCGCATCGGGTGGCTGATGTGGGGGCTCGCAGCCAGCAGCACCTCGCGCTCGGCGAGCGCCTCGTGCACGAGGCGAATCTCGAGATATTCGAGATAGCGCAGACCGCCGTGAAACAGCTTGGTCGAGGCCGAAGAGGTGGCCTGTGCGAGGTCCGCCTGCTCGAAAAGCAGAACCGAGAGGCCGCGACCGGCCGCATCGCGGGCGATGCCGCAGCCGTTCACGCCACCCCCGATAATGCACAGATCGACGGGATTTTCCTGCGTTGCTAAGGACATGGCACCTCCTGGGCTGATCCGAGTGGGCCCGAGGACGGGGCGGATGTCAAAGCCTTTCGGCGAGATCCCGCTTATCGGCGCGCCGGGGCTTTGCTGCGCGCTAGGCGGCTTTCTCACGTGATTGTATCAATGTTGTAATCAAATGAGGAATGGAGCAGTTCCCGATGATGATCCGCCGCAGCCTTCTGCTGACGTTGCCCCTGGTTCTTGCCCTCGCCGCTTGCGGCACAGACCCCCGCGCGTCCTCGAAGGGCATGTCCCCGGATCAGCTGCCGCTGCAGCCCGGCGAAAGCACCGAACTGCGCGGCCTCATCAACAAATACGCCGATCATTACGAGGTGCCGCGCACGCTGGTGCATCGCATTGTGCAGCGCGAAAGCGGCTACAACCCGACGGCGCGCAACGGCTCCTACATGGGGCTGATGCAGATCGACCCGCGCACCGCCTCGACCATGGGCTTCGCCGGCTCGTCGCGCGAGCTGCTCGATGCCGAGACGAACCTGAAATACGCGGTGAAATACCTGCGCGGCGCCTGGCTCTGTGCCGATGGCAACGAGAAGGAAGCCGTGGGCTGGTATGCGCGCGGCTACTACTACGAGGCGAAGCGCCGCGGCATCCTGAAAGACGCCGGCCTGCGCGGCTGATCCCGCTCCCCCGACGCGCCCCGCTGCGGGGCAGGAAGGCCGCCCCCGGGCGGCCTCATTCGTTTTCGCGCAGCACCCGCGCCGGGCGGGCCGCCAGCGGGCGCAGCGCAAAGACCAGCCCGGCGATCAGCACCGCGCCGATGCCGCCCAGCGCGATCGCCGCCGCAGGCCCCGGCGCGAAGCGATAGCTTGCCTCCATCACGAAATGCAGCACCGCCCAGCCGGCCAGCGCGCCGACCGCGACGGCGATGATCCCGGCGGCGGCGCCGGCGAGCGCCGCACGCAGCGCGAACGAGCGCAGGATCATCCCGCGCGTGGCGCCGAGCGTCTTCAGAAGCGCCGCCTCGCGTGCCCGCGCGCCCTCGCCCGCCGCCGCCGCGCCGATCAGCACGGTGAAGCCCGTCGCCAGCGTGACCGAGGCCGCCAGCGCCACCGCGCGCGCGATGGTGCCAAGCGCCTCGCTCACCCGCGCGATCGCGTCGCGCACCCGGATCGCGGTGATGTTCGGGAAGGCACGCGCCAGATCGCGCAGGATCGCCGCCTCGCTCGCCTCGGGGGCGTAGATCGTGGCAAGGTCGGTGTGCGGCGCGCCTGCCAGTGCCGCGGGGTTCAGCGTCAGCACGAAGCCGATGCCGGCAGTCGAGAAATCGACATCGCGCAGCGAGGTGATCGTCGCCTCGATGTCGCGGCCAAGGATGTTCACGGTGATCCGGTCGCCGAGTTTCAGGCCGAGTTCCGCCGCCTCCTTCGCGGCAAAGCTTGCCTGCGGCGGGCCGGCATAGCCCTCGGGCCACCAGCTGCCCGCCGTCAGCCGCTCGCGCGGGGTGTCGGCGAAAGTCACACCGCGATCGCCGCGCAGCACCCAGTGATCGCCCGCCACCTCGCGCGCGGGGCGGCCGTTGATCCGGGTGATCACGCCGCGCAGCATCGGCGCGGTGTCGACGCGGCTCACCTCGGGGAAGGTGCGCAGCCGGGCGAGCAGCGGGTCAAGCTGATCGGGCTGGATGTCGATGATGAAATAGGCCGGCGCCACCTGCGGCAGGTCGCGCGCGATGGCGCCGCGAAGCCCGGCGTCGATCTGTCCCACGGCCGACAGCACCGACAGCCCGAGACCGAGCGACAGCACCACGGCCACCGCCTCGGAGCGCGGCCCGCCGATCGCGGCCAGCGCCGCGTGCAGCGCGGGGCGGCCCTGCGCCAGCCGGATCGCCGCGCGGGCAAGCCGGCGCAGGCCAAGCGCCGCAAGCGCCAGCAGGCCAAGCGCGCCAGCCACCCCGGCAAAGGCCGAAAGCGTCAGCCCGACCTCGCCCGACAGCGTGGCCGCCGCCCCGACCAGCGCGGCAACAAGCGCCCCGATCAGCGCAAGCGATCCCGCGGGCGGCAGGCTGCGGCCGCGTCCGGTGCTGCGATAAAGCGTCGCCGCGCGCAGCGCCGACATCCGCCCGAGCGGCCAGAGCGCGAAGATCGCCGCGGTCAGCGCGCCATAAAGCGCTGCCTCGAAGAGCGGGCGGGCCGAAAGCCCGACCTCGACCGGCACCGGCATTGCCCGCGCGATCGCACCCGAGGCGGCGAGCACCGCCCCTGCCCCCAGGATCAGCCCGGCCGCGATCCCCGCCGCGCCCAGCACCGCAAGCTGGATCAGGAAGGCGGCGCGGATCGTGCCCGAGGTCGCGCCCAGCGCGCGCAGCGTGGCGATGGTCTCGGCCTTGCGCTCGATCCAGGCCGAGACGGTGGCCGAGATGCCGACGCCACCGACGGCAAGCCCGGCCAGCCCGACGAGGACGAGGAAGGTCGCCAGCCGGTCGGTGAAGCGCTCGGCCCCCGGCGCGGCGCGGCGGCTGTCGCTCCAGCGCATCCCCGCCCCCTCGAACCGGGCCAGCGCCGCGGTCTTCAGCGTGGCAAGCGTCGCGCCCGTAGGCAGGGTGACGCGGTATTGGGTTTCGTAAAGCGATCCCGGCGCGAGCAGCGGCCCGGCCTCGATCGCGGCGAGCGAGACGATGCTGCGCGGCCCGAAGGCGATGCCGGCGCCGGTGCTGTCGGGCTCGCGCAGGATCCGCGCCATCATCACGAACGCCTGTCCGCCCAGGGTGAAGCGGTCGCCCGGCTTCAGCCCCAGCCGGTCGGCCAGCACCGGGTCGAGGAAGGCGCCCGGCACGCCGCCCTCGCCGGCCAGTGCCGAGGCCGGCAGCGGCGGGTCGAGGACCAGCGTCCCGGTCAAGGGATAGGCGCCATCGACCGCCTTCACCTGCGTGAGCGCGTAGTCATCGCCCGCGCTCAGCATCGAGCGGAACTCGACCAGCTCGGACACCCGCGCGGCATGGGCAACGATCCAGTCGCGCTCCTCCGCCGTGGCGCGGCGATAGGTGAAGTCGTATTGCGCATCGCCGCCCAGCAGCACCGCGCCCTGATCGGCCAGTCCCGCCCGGATCGCACCGCGCACCAGCCCAACGGCGGCAATCGCCGCGACGCCGAGCATCAGGCACAGCAGGAAGACGCGAAAGCCGCGAAGCCCGCCGCGCAGCTCGCGCCGGGCGATGCGCCAGGCAAGGCTCATGCGCGCACCACCCGCCCGTCGGCAATCTGCACCACCCGGTCGCAGCGCGCGGCAAGCTCGGGCGCATGGGTGACAAGGACGAGCGTCGCCCCGTGCCGGTCGCGCAGGCCGAAAAGCAGGTCCATGATCGCCGCCCCGTTTGCGGCATCGAGGTTGCCGGTGGGTTCGTCGGCCAGCAGGATCGCCGGGCGCGGCACCACGGCACGGGCCAGCGCCACGCGCTGCTGCTCGCCGCCCGACATCTCGGAAGGGTAATGGCCGCGCCGATGCGCAAGGCCCACGGCGGCAAGCTCGGCCTCGGCGCGCGCGCGGGCGTCGCCCACCCCGGCGATCTCGAGCGGCAGCGCGACGTTTTCCAGCGCGGTCATCGTCGGCACCAGATGGAAGGACTGGAACACGATCCCCATCGTGCCACGGCGAAAGCGGGCGAGCGCGTCCTCGTCCATCGCCGTCAGGTCCTGCCCGAGCGCCGTGACCCGGCCGCCGCTTGCCCGTTCCAGCCCGCCCATCAGCATCAGCAGCGAGGACTTGCCCGAGCCCGAGGGGCCGGTCAGTCCGACGCTTTCGCCCCGGTTGATGTTCAGCGAAATGCCGCGCAGGATCTCGACCGGGCCGGCATTGCCGTCAAGGGTGAGCCGGGCGTCGTCGAGCGAAAGGACCGTGTCCGTCATGAGAAACCATTTTTCCGTGCCTGTCTTCGGATATGGGCTGCGCGCGCGGCTGTGCAAGCTGGCGGCGGCGGCTTTCCTTGCTCTCGCCCTGCCTGCCGCAGCCGAAGCGCCCGAGGTGCTGGCCTTCGGCGACAGTCTCACCCAGGGCTACGGGCTGATGCCGGGCGAGGGGCTGGTGCCGCAGCTGCAGGACTGGCTTGCCGCGCAGGGAACCGCGGTGCAGGTGGTGAACGCCGGCGTCTCGGGCGACACCACCGCCGGCGGGCGGGCGCGGATCGACTGGTCGCTGACGCCCGGCATTGACGCGGTGATCGTGGAGCTTGGCGGCAATGACCTGCTGCGCGGCCTGCCGCCCGCCGCGGCGCGCGCGAACCTTGACGCGATCCTGTCTGCCGTGACGGCGCGCGGGCTGCCGGTGCTGCTGGTCGGGCTGCCCGCGCCCGGCAATTACGGCCCCGCCTACAAGGCCGAGTTCGACGCGATCTGGCCGGAGCTCGCGGCGAAATATCACGCGCTGCTGCTGCCCGACCTGCTCGCGCCGATTGCCGCGCTGCCGCCCGAAGAGCGCGCCGCGCGCGGGCTGATGCAGGGCGACAACATCCACCCCTCGGCTGCGGGGGTGACGCTGGTGGTGGCAACCCTCGGGCCGAAGGTGCTCGAACTGCTCGCAAAGGCGCAGCCGAAGCCCGCGCCCTGAGCTCAGACCGGGCGGCGGTCCATCCACCACAGCATGCCAGCGCCCAGCACACCGAGCCCCGCCCCCAGCCCGGCCACAAGCCCATAGCCGCCAAGCGTGGTGCCGATCGCGAAGGTGGCGGCGCAGATCCCGTCGCCCGCCAGTTTCTGCAAGGCCATCAGCGAGGCGCCGGCACCCGGGCGGTCGCTGAGCAACTCCTGCAGATAGGCCATCGGCTGGGTCAGCACGATCGCGCCCCCCGCGGCACCCGGCAGCATCAGCAACCAGACGAAGGGGGTGCCGGCCAGAAGCGGGATGCCGGCAAGGTGGACGGCATAGAGCGCCATCCCCACCCAGATCAGGCTGCGCGCCTCGACCCGGCCGAGGATGCGCGGCAAGGCCAGCATGAAGGGCACCTCGAGCCCGGCCATGATCCCGGCGTAAAGCGCCGTCGCCCCGGCGCCGCGCCCCGGCACCATCTCGAACACAAGGCCGATGACGACGAGGTAGAGCGTCACCGCGCCATGGATCGTGCCGAGCGCGAGCACCCGCGCCAGCACCCGCCCGCCGGCGATCTCGCCCAGCGACTGGCGGAAGGTGAGGCCGGATGGGGTGTCGCTCCAGCGCGTCGCGCCGTCGCGCGGCCAGAACAGCACGGTGAGGGCGAGGATCGCGACCGAGAGCCCGAAGCAGACCGGATAGACCGCGGTGAGCGGCGTGCCGGCGCGGAAGGCCACCGCCCAGACCGGCAGCACCACCACCCATGGCACGGCGAAAAGCGCGCGCAGCGTGCTTTGCACGGCGCGGCGGTCCTGTTCCGGGTGGGTGGTGGCGGCAAGCCGGGCGAGCGCGAAGAGCTGGCCGAAGAACGAGCCCGACAGCGGCAGGAGAAGCGCATGGGCAAACGCGAAGCCCGGCGCGCTCGGCGCAAGGATCACAAGCCCGGTGCCGAGCGTCAGGAACACCCCGCTGACGAGCGCAATGCCGCGCCGGTTCGCACGCTGGTCGGCAAGGATGCCGAAGACCACCGAGGACGAGACGGCGAGCCCCGAGGCCACCACCAGAAGCAGCGAAAAGGCGCTGTCGCTCAGATGGAAGACGGTGACCGCCAGCGCCGAGACATAGGGCGCCATCGTCGCGGCATGGGCGCCATAAAGCAGCAGCAGCGCCGCGGCGAGCAGCAGCGCGGGGTCGCGCAGGATCGGTCGGAACGGGGCAAGAAACGGCATCGTCACCTCGGGCAATGCCGCCTCATGCGCCGGGGCGCGGCGCGATGCAAGGGGGCGCCGGGGGCGCCCCGCGGCTCAGGGCAGCATCTTGCCGGGGTTCAGGATGCCCTTCGGATCGAGCGCCGCCTTGATCGCCGCCATCACGCTCAGCGCGACCGGGTCCTTGTGCGCGGCGAGCGTCGCGCGCTTCGACAGCCCCACCCCGTGCTCGGCCGAGAAGCTGCCGCCAAGCGCCACCGCCTCGCTGGCGATCGCGGCGCGGATCGCGGCCAGATGGCTCGCCTCCTCGCGGCCCGGATAGACCGAGTAATGGATGTTGCCGTCGCCCAGATGCGCCACCAGAAACACCTCGGCCTCGGGGTCGAGCGTGGCGAGCCGCTCCTCCATCCGGGTCAGGAACAGCTGCAGCCGGTCGAGCGGCAGCGCCACGTCGGTGTCGACCATCACCGGCTGCACGAAGGTGATCTCGGCCGCGGATTCGCGCATCGTCCAGAGCCGGCGGCGCTGCGCCTCCGAGGTCGCCACCACCGCCTCGGTGAGCGAGCCGTCCTCGAGCGCGCTCTCGAGCAGGGTCTCGAGCCGCTCGACCGGGTCCTCGCCGGCGATGGTGGTCGCGATCTCGACCATCACGTTCACCGCACAGGGTTCGAACGGGCAGGCAAGCTCGGGTTTCAGCCGGCCGAGACGCTCCATGTAATGGGCGGGCATGAACTCGAAGGCCTCGACGGCGCCGCCGCTGCCGGCCTGCAGCCGGTGCAAGAGCGCCAGCGCGCCCGCGAGCGTGTCCATGCCCAGAAGCGCGGTCGCATGGGCGACGGGCGCGGGGGCGAGCTTCAGCACCGCCGCAGTGATCACGCCGAGCGTGCCCTCGGCCCCGATCATCAGATCGCGCAGGTCATAGCCGCTGTTGTCCTTGTGCAGCCCGGTCAGCAGGTTCATCACCCGCCCGTCGGCCAGCACCACCTCGATGCCCAGGCACAGCGCCCGCGCATTGCCATAGCGCAGCACGTTCGAGCCGCCGGCATTGGTCGAGAGGAACCCTCCCACCATCGCCGAACCCTTCGCCCCGAAGGTCAGCGGAAACACCAGCCCGTGCCGTGCCGCCTCGTCGTGCAGCGTCTCGAGGATCACCCCCGCCTCGGCGGTGATCGTGCGCGCGGTGGGGTTCACCTCGCGCAGCCGGTTCATCCGCGCAAGCGACAGCATCAGCGCGCCCTCGGCCGCGGCGCCGCCGTTCAGCCCGGTGTTGCCGCCCACCGGCACCACCGGCGTGCCGGTCTCGCTCGCCAGCCGCAGCACCGCCGCGACCTCCTCGGTCGAGCCCGGGCGCAGCACCGCGAGCGGGCTCCAGTGGTAATGCCCGGTCCAGTCGTCGCGGTAGCCCGCGGTATCGTCGCCGGTCAGCACATGAGCGGGGCCAAGCAGGTCACGCAGGCGGTCAAGAAGGGTCATATGGGTCTCCCGTGGATGCGGCGGCCGCCGCCCCGGGACGTTCGGACGCAGGTCGCGCCAACGCCCCCGGAGGCAACCGTCATCGCGGCCGGCTCAGCGCCAGTCGAAAAAGCCTTTCGGCGCCTGCGCGAGCAGCCGGCGCGCCAGATCGGCGCCAAGCGCGGCGCCCTCGGCAAGCGCGCCATGCGCCTCGCCCGAGATCGCCTCCGAACCGTCCGGGCGCAGGATCTCGCCGCGCAGCCAGAGCCGGTCGTCGAGGATCTCGGCAAGACCCGCGATCGGGGTCTCGCACGAGCCGTCGAGCGTGGCGAGGAAGCTGCGCTCGGCCGCCAGCCGCAGCCCGGTCGGGCCGTCGTGGATCGCGGCGAGCAGATCGGCGCAGCGGCTGTCGGCGGCGCGCCGCTC
This sequence comes from Paenirhodobacter huangdaonensis, assembly GCF_004022465.1. NCBI lineage: Bacteria > Pseudomonadati > Pseudomonadota > Alphaproteobacteria > Rhodobacterales > Paenirhodobacter > Paenirhodobacter huangdaonensis. The sequence continues at coordinate 40,566 of NZ_SAVA01000003.1, forward strand.
GATCCCGATCGCGCCCTGCGCGACGGCGGGCAGCATCTCGTCGGGGCCGATCGCCGAGCGCGCCACCTCGGCCTTGCCCAGACGGTTCAGCCCGGCCATGGCAAGGAAGGTGGCATCCGCCACCCCGTCCTCAAGCTTCTTCAGCCGGGTCTGCACGTTGCCGCGGAACTCGACCAGCTTCAGATCGGGCCGGCGGTTCGCCAGCTGCGCGCGCCGGCGCAGGCTCGACGAGCCGACGACCGCGCCCTCGGGCAGGTCGGTGAGGCTTGCATAGCGGGTCGAGACGAAGGCGTCGCGGGTGTCCTCGCGCGGCAGGAAGCAGTCGAGCAGCAGGCCCTCGGGCTGTGCCGTCGGCATGTCCTTCATCGAATGCACCGCGATGTCGATCGCACCCGAGACGAGCGCCTCCTCGATCTCCTTGGTGAACAGCCCCTTGCCGCCAAGCGCCTTGAGCGGCTGGTCGGCCGCGATCAGCGCGGCATTGTCGCCGGTGGTGCGGATCACCACGATCTCGAAGGCCTCCGGCGGCAGGCCATGCGCCGCGCTCAGCCGCGCGCGGGTCTCATAGGCCTGCGCGAGCGCGAGCGGCGAGCCGCGGGTGCCGATCTTCAGCGGGTCCGTTGCGGAGGGCATCTGTTTCATGGCCAACGGCATAGCCGCGACCGATTGCCCGTGCAAGCGGGGCGAGTGCGCGCAATGCTTGACAATCGGCCGCAGCCCGCGATGAAGAGGGGCAAAGGAGATCCCGATGAGCGACAAGACGATCCTGCGCGCGCTGCGTGGCGAGGTGCTGCCCACCCCTCCGGTCTGGATGATGCGGCAGGCGGGCCGCTACCTGCCCGAATATCGCGCGACCCGGGCGCAGGCGGGGGATTTCCTCTCGCTGTGCTACAATTCGGAGCTGGCAGCCGAGGTCACGCTGCAGCCGATCCGCCGCTATGGGTTCGACGCGGCGATCCTGTTCGCCGACATCCTGCTTCTGCCGCAGGCGCTTGGCGTCGATCTGTGGTTCGAGACCGGCGAGGGGCCGCGGATGTCGACCACCACGACGCCCGCCGAGCTGGCCGCGCTGAAGGGCTGCGACGACATCCATGACACGCTCGCCCCGATCTACGAGACGGTGCGGATCCTGCGCCGCGAGCTGCCGTCGGAAACGACGCTGATCGGCTTTGCCGGCGCGCCCTGGACCGTCGCGACCTACATGATCGCCGGCCGCGGCACCCGCGACCAGGGCCCGGCGCATGCGCTGAAGGCCACCGACCGCGCCACCTTCGCCGGCATCATCGACCGGCTGACCGAGGCGACGGTCGAGTATCTGGCAAAACAGGTCGAGGCCGGGGCCGAGGTGGTCAAGCTGTTCGACAGCTGGGCGGGCAGCCTGAAGGGCCAGGATTTCGAGGATTTCGCCGTGGCCCCCACGGCGCGGATCATTGCGGAGCTCAAGGCGCGCTTCCCGGGCCTGCCGGTGATCGCCTTCCCGCGCGAGGCCGGCGAGGGCTATGTGGGCTTTGCGAAGAAGACCGGCGCCGATTGCGTCGCGATCGACAATTCGGTCTCGGCCGAGTGGGCGGCGGCGAAGGTGCAGACGGACGGCTGCGTGCAGGGCAACCTTGATCCGAAGCACATGGTGACCGGCGGCGACGCACTGGTCGAGGCGACGCGCGACGTGGTGCGCGCCTTCTCGAAGGGGCCGCATATCTTCAACCTCGGCCATGGCATCACCCCCGACGCCGATCCCGAGAATGTCGCGCTGATGGTCGAGACGATCCGCAAGGGTTAGGCCGCAAGGCCTGCGGCGCCAGACCGGCCAGGCCGGTTCGCGGCCCCGGCCAAGGCGAGTATTTGTGCCAAGAAAAAGGGGCCGCGAGGCCCCTTTTTTGTCAGTCCTGGATCATTTCCCGCGCGGGGTTTTCGGCCCGGGCTTGCCGCCCGGCTTGCCGGCGAACTTGCCCGCGGGCTTGCCCCCCGCCTTGGCGAATTTCGGCTTCGGCCGGAATCCCTCCTTCGCGGCGGCGCCATGGCCGCCCTCGCGCGCCCAAGGCGCGGCGGGCTTGCTGCGGGCCTTCGCTGCGGCCCCCTCGCCTTCGGGGCGGTCATAGGAGCGGGCCGGACGCGGCGCGGCCTCGCCCTCGGCGCGGTCATACTTGCGCGCGGGTTTCGGCGCGCCCTCGCCCCAGCCCTGCCCCTTGCGGTGCGGCTTGCGCGGGGCGTGGTCATCCTCGCCCTTCGACCAGCGTGCCGGACGCGGCGCCGGACGGTCGAGCCCTTCGGGCGTCTCGGCGAGCGGCGTGACGGTGCACTTGTCCTCCATCACCATCGACGGCGCGAGCGCGCCCTCGAAGCGGCCGGCGGCATCGGCGTGGATCTGCACGAAGGTGTGGTCCTGCATCACCCGGATCATGCCGATGTCGCGCCGGGTCAGGTCGCCCGCACGGCACAGCATCGGCAAAAGCCACTTCGGATCGACCCACTGGTCATGCCCCATGGTCAGGCGGAACCAGCGCGAATTGCCGAATTCCTCGCGCGCACGCGGCTTCGGCCCGTCGAGCGTGACCGACACCAGATCCTCGGGCGCCGAGCGCGCGGCGCGGAAGTTGCGCAGCACCGCCGCGGCCAGCGCGCGCGGTTCGAAGGTCTCGAGCAGGCGCTCGATGCCGTCGAGTTCATCGGCCGTCGGCGGATCGGTCAGCACCGCCTGCTGCAGCATCCGCTCCTCGTCGCGGGCAAAGATCTCTTCCGGGCCGGGGGCGCCGTCCCAGGTGGCGTTCACCCCCGCCTCGCGCAGCAGCCGCTCGGCCTTGGAACGCAGGTTGAGCGGCACGATCAGCGCCGAGATCCCCTTTGCCCCGGCGCGCCCGGTGCGGCCCGAACGGTGCAGCAGCGCTTCCTTGTTCTGCGGCAGGTCGGCATGCACCACCAGCTCGAGCCCCGGCAGGTCGATGCCGCGCGCGGCGACGTCGGTGGCGATGCAGACCCGCGCCCGGCCGTCGCGCAGCATCTGCAGCGCGCGCGAGCGTTCGTCCTGGGTCAGCTCGCCCGAGAGCGCCACCACCGAGAAGCCGCGATTGAGCAGCCGGCCGGTCAGATGGGTCACCGCGGCGCGGGTCGAGCAGAACACGATCGCGCGTTCGGGCTCGTGGAAGCGCAGCAGGTTGACGATCGCGTTCTCGCGGTCGGAGCGGTCGACGGCCAGGGCGCGATAGTCGATGTCGGCGTGCTGGCTGCGCGCGGCGATGGTCGAGATCCGCTCGGCGTCGCGCTGGAAGGTGGCGGCGAGGCGGGCGATCTCGGCCGGCACGGTGGCCGAGAACATCAGGGTGCGGCGGGTCTCGGGCGCGGTCTTGAGGATGAACTCGAGATCCTCGCGGAAGCCGAGGTCGAGCATCTCGTCGGCCTCGTCGAGGGTGACGACCTTCAGCTCGCTCAGATCGAGCGCGCCGCGGCGGATGTGGTCGCAGATCCGGCCCGGGGTGCCGACGACGATATGGGCGCCGCGTTCGAGCGCACGACGCTCGGCGCGCGCATCCATGCCGCCGACGGCGCCGGCGATCACCGCCCCCGCCCGGGCGTAGAGCCAGGCGAGCTCGCGGCTGACCTGCTGCGCAAGTTCGCGCGTCGGTGCCACGACCAGGGCGCGCGGCAGATCGGCATAGGGCGGGATGCCCTCGGCGCCGATCAGCTCGGAGGCCATGGCGAGGCCGAAGGCCACGGTCTTGCCCGAGCCGGTCTGAGCCGAGACCAGCAGGTCACGCCCGGACAGCCCCGGATCGGATACCGCCTCCTGCACGGGGGTGAGGGCGGCATAGCCCTTCTCGGCCAACGCCTCTTGCAGCGTGGCGGGAAGGTGATCGAACTGGGTCATGTCAGGGGCTTTCGCAACGGCGGAAAGCGCGGCTTCTAGCCCCTTTCCCCCAAGAAGGAAAGCCTTTTCGGCAAGGGCCCCCCGGGGCGCGCCAGGCTCAGCCGAGGCCGGGCTCTTCGCGGGCCGTGCGGCTGCGCCCCATCACCTGCGCATTGAAGCGCGCGATGTCGGCGGCAAAGCGCTGCCGCTCGGGCTCGCTCCAGTCGGCCAGCATCTCCTCGAGGCGGCTCAGCCGCAGCGCCTGCATCTCGGCGCAGCGCGCCAGCCCCGCCGCCGTCGCCTCGATCAGCGCGCTGCGGCCGTCAAGCGGGTTCGGGCGCCTCGCGATCAGCCCGCCCTTTTCGAGCGCCGCCAGCTGCCGCGTCACCGTGGAATGATCGAGCGCGAGCATTGCCGCCAGATCGCCGCTCGGCCGCGCCCCCTCGCGCAGCGCGAGAAGCAGCAGGTATTGCGCCCGTTCCAGCGGATATTTGCGCGAGCGATAGAGCCCCTCGAGTGCCCGCACGAGAACCGCAAGGTCATGTTCGATCGCCTGCGTGCCGGGCGAGGCCCCGCCGTCCTGCGCCAGATCGGTCCGGTCCATGCACGCCTCCACTTTACTTGCATCATACAACTTGTGTATCATGCAATCAGTTTACCCGGCCCGCCTGCCCCCGGCAAGCCTGCCCCTCCCCTGATGCGAGCTTTCCATGTCCCATCCGTCCACCGGCGCCGCCGCGCCATCGCGCTTTCTCGACCAGCCGACCGCGGTCTGGGCCACCGCTTTCGCCTGCGTCGTCGGCTTCATGTCGATCGGTCTGGTCGACCCGATCCTGACCTCGATCGCCGCCGGGCTGAACGCGGGACCGGCGCAGGTGTCGCTGCTCTTCACCTCCTATTTCCTCGTCACCTCGGTGATGATGCTGGTGACGGGCTTCGTCTCGAGCCGGATCGGCGCGCGGGCGACGCTGATCCTCGGTGCCGGGCTGATCGTGATCTTCGCGGCGCTTGCGGGCACCTCGGGCTCGGTGCGCGAGCTTGTCGCCTTCCGCGCCGGCTGGGGGCTGGGCAATGCCTTCTTCGTGGTCACCGCACTGTCCGTTCTGGTCGCGGTGACGCGCGGCGGCACCGGGCGGGCGGTGCTGATCTACGAGGCGGCGATGGGGCTTGGCCTGTCGGTCGGGCCACTCCTTGGCGCGGCGCTTGGCGCGCAGTCCTGGCGCTGGCCCTTCTTCGGCACGGCGACGCTGATGGCGGTGGGGCTGGTCTCGGTGCTGGCCTTCCTGCCCTCGCTGCCGCGGCCGGCGCAGAAGACGGCGCTGAGCGCCCCGATCCGCGCGCTTGGCCACCCCGGGCTGTTCACCGTGTCGCTGGCCGCCTTCTTCTATTATTTCGCCTTCTTCGCGGTGCTGGCCTTCGCGCCTTTCGTGCTGGACCTGTCGGCCCATGCGGTCGGTGCGATCTTCTTCGGCTGGGGGCTGATGCTGGCGCTGTTCTCGGTCTTCGTGGCGCCGCGGGTCGAGGCGCGCTTCGGCCTTGTGCCGGTGGTCGCGGTGGCGCTCGCGGCGCTTGCCGTGCTGCTCGTCGTGATGGGATCGGGCAACAAGCCCGCGATCGCCGCGGCGGTGATCCTGTCGGGGGCGATCATGGGCGTGTGCAACACGCTCTTCACCGAGCTCGCGCTCGAGGTCTCCGACGTGCCGCGGCCGGTCGCCTCGGCGGGCTACAACTTCCTGCGCTGGTTCGCGGGGGTGGTCGCACCCTGGGCGGTGCCGACGATCGCGGAACATGGTTCGGTGCTGGCGGCCTTCTCGGTCGCGGCGCTGGCGGCGCTGCTGGCGCCCGCGACGCTGTGGCTGCGCCGCGGCTCGATCGCGCATCACAAGGCGGCCCCGGCCACGGCCCCGGCGCCGGGGCTGGTCGTCGCCGCGGTCGATGGCAGCGATGCCGACGCGCGGGTGATCGAGCGCGCCGTGGCGCTGGCGAAGGCCGCGGGCGGGCGGGCGGTGCTCGCGCTCCATGTCCGGGTCAGCGAAGTGCTTGACGGCGCCGAGGCCGAGACCGAACCCCGCCCGCAGGCCGAGGCGATCGTCGCGCGCGCCCGCGCCCGGATCGCGGCGGCGGGCATCGCGGCGCAGGGCGAGGTGCTGCATGCGACGCCCGGCCAGGCGGTGCGCGCCGCGCTTGCCCATGCCGCGGCCGGCGGCGCCACGCATTTTGTGATCGGCGCGCCGCATGAGGGCGCGCTCGATGACCTGCTGCACGGCAGTTTCGCCCGCGCGGCCGAAGCGGCGGGGCGTCAGACCGCGATCGCGGTGGAAACGGTCGACTGAGGGAAGACGGAGGGGAGAGGGGCGCTGCCCCTCAGACCCATTTCGCCAGCGGCGGCAGGCTCATCAGCACCGCATCGGCATTGTGCCCGGTCTCGAGCCCGAATTTCGTGCCGCGGTCGTAGACGAGGTTGTATTCGGCATAAAGGCCGCGGTGGATCAGCTGCGCATCACGGTCGACCTCGGAGGCGGGGGTGCCGAGGCGGCGCTCGGTCACCGGCACGAAGGCGGGCAGGAAAGCCGCGCCCACGTCCCGGGTGAAGGCGAAATCCGCGTCCCAGTCGCCGCTGTTCAGATCGTCATAGAAGATACCGCCGACGCCGCGGGCGCGGTGCCGGTGCGGGATGTAGAAATACTCGTCCGCCCAGGCCTTGAAGCGCGGGTAATAGCCCGGGTCATGCGCATCGCAGGCCGCCTGCAGCGCGGCATGGAAATGCGCCGTGTCCTCGGCATATTCGATGCAGGGGTTCAGATCGGCGCCGCCGCCGAACCACCACGCGCCCGGCGTCCAGAACATCCGGGTGTTCATGTGCACCGCCGGCGTGTGCGGGTTGCGCATGTGGGCGACAAGCGAGATCCCCGAGGCCCAGAACCGCGGGTCCGTCTCCATCCCCGGCACGCCGCGCGCCGCCATCGCCTTTTGCGCCCGCGGCGCGAGCGTGCCCCAGACCGTCGAGATGTTCACGCCGACCTTCTCGAAGACACGCCCGCCGCGCAGCACCGACATCTTGCCGCCGCCCTGGTCCTCGCCCGCGGCGCCGGTGCGGGTGGTGGGCGTCACCTCGAAGCGGCCGGCGGGCAGGTCGCCCGCGCCCGCGCCCCCGTCCTCGAGCGCCTCGAGCGCCTCGAAAGCCGCGACGATGCGGTCGCGCAGGGTCGAGAACCAGGCACTGGCGGCGGCCTTGCGGGGCTCGAATGTGTCGGTCATGGCGATCTCCCTTTTTGCGCCGTCCTAGCAGGCAAGGCGCGAGGGGGGAATTGCGTTTTCCGCGCCGGAGGAGAAGAATGCGCCATCAGCCGGAGACCCGCCATGCGCAAGACCGCCGCCCTTTTCGCCCTGCTCGTCCTTGCCGCCTGCGGCACGCCGCAGGAGCAGTGCATCAACCGCGCCACGCGCGAGACCCGCACCCTGCAGTCGCTGCTGGCCGAGACCGAGGGCAACCTCGCCCGCGGCTATGCCTGGGAAGAATACGAGGTGCCGACGACGCGGTGGGAAGTGTGCGGCTATGACACCTACACCCGGCGCGACGGTCGGGTGATCCAGAAGCCGCGGATGTGCCTCGAGGATGACACGATCACCCGGCGCCGGCAGGTGGTGATCGACCCGGTCACGGAAACCCGCAAGCGCGACAACCTGCGCGCCAAGATCCGCGCCCTTGCACCGCAGATGAACGCGGAAATCACCGCCTGCCGGGCCGCCTATCCGGAAGAGCCGAAGTAATCCCGCCCGACAATCCCGCCCGGGCGTGCCGCTCAGTAGACCGGCACGCGCACCGTGTCGGCGATGCCACGGCCGCCGTCGACGGTGACGATCTGGCCGGTGACGAAGCCCGCCCCCGACGAGGCGAGGTATTGCACCGTTTCCGCCAGTTCGGTCGGCGGCGCGATGCGGCCAAGCGGCGTGCCTGCGGTGATCGCCTCGCGCCAGTCGGCGTTCTCGCGCAGCGCCGCATGCAGCGAGGCGCTCATCATCGAGGCGAAGGCGACGCCGTTCACCCGGATCCGGTGCGGCGCGAGCGCGAGTGCGAGCCCGCGCGTCGCCTGATCCTGCGCCGCACAGGCGATGGAATAGGCCAGCAGCTCGGGCTGGGTGCGCTGCGCGGCGAGGGTCGAGACGTTGACGATGCAGCCGACCTCGCCGGTGGTGCGCCCGTCCTTCTCGGCCAGCGCGATCATCCGCTTCGCAGTGAGCTGCGACAGCCGCAGCCCCGCCTTCATGTTGTGCCGCAGCATCGATTCCAGCACCTCGGCGTCGGGCTCGAGCGGGTCGCAGGGGGTGAAACTGCGCGCGGCATTGACCAGAATGTCGATCCGTTCGAAGGCGTCGATGGTGGCCGAGAGCAGGTTGGCGATGGTCAGCTTCTCGCACAGATCGCCGGCAAAGACCCGTGCCGGGCCCTCCGCCTTGGCGCTGTCGCCGAACTCGGCCATCAGCTTCGTCTCGTCGATGTCGGCGCACATCACCTGCGCGCCGCGGTCGAGGAAATGGCGCGCGATGGCAAGGCCGATGCCGTTGGCGGCGCCGGTGATGATCGCGGTCTTTCCGGTGATGGCCAGAGACATGGCAGCTCCCTTCGGAGTGGTTTTCGCCCCTGTTAGCGCATTTCAGCGCCGGGGGCGAGAGAGACGGCGACGTGGTGACGCCACGGCGGGCGCCGGCGGGCGGGCGGCGCTCTGCACGATCGGCCGTTCGGCGCGGATCAGACGGAAGGCGCCGTCGGGGCCACCGGGCGGCACGATCTCGGTCACCTCGTGGAAGGCGGCACGCAGCGCCTCCTCGTAGGGCAGGTGGCGGTTCGACACCATCCACAGCGTGCCCGAGAGCGACAGCATCGAGGCGGCGGCCCGGATGAAGGCCTGCCCAAGCGCCGGATCGGCGGCGCGCGAGCTGTGGAAGGGCGGGTTCATCACCGCCGCGGTATAGCGCGCCTCGGGCTTGAAGACGGTGGCATCGGCCCAGACGAAATGCGCCCGCGGATCGGTGATGTTGAGCCGCGCGCAATCAAGCGCGGCATGTTCCGCCTCGATCAGATCGAGGCTCTCGACCCCCTTGCGCGCCAGCACCTGCGCCGCAAGCCAGCCCCAGCCGGCGCCGATATCGGCCATCCGGGCGGGCAGCGTCTCGGGCAGCGCGGCCGCCAGCAGCGCCGAGCCGCGGTCGACGCCGTCGGCCGAGAACACGCCGGGCTGGGTGACGAAGCCCGGCACCACTTCGGTGCGGTGCCCCTTCCAGTCATCGAGCGCGCCATGCGCCGCCTCGAGCCGGAAGATCTTGCCATGCGCCTTGGCGATCGGCTCGCCCACCGGCAGCCGCGCGCGCAGATCGCGCAGCATCGAATCGATGCCGTCCGTCTTCAGCCCGTCGACCCAGATCGGCCCGCCCGGCACCACCACCTCGCAGGCGAGCGCGAGGATCGCCCGCGCCTCGGCCTTGGCGCGCGGCAGGAACACCACCGCGGCGGCATAGGGCCCCTCGGGGGCGGGATCGGTCGCGATGCCGCGCGCGCGCAGCGCCTCCCAATCCGGGCGGAAGCCCTGCACGGCATGCAGCCGCTCGGTCGGCAGATCGCTCAGATCGGTGGCGGCGGTCGGACGGAACAGCGCGATGCGCCCCGCCGCGGGCAGGGCATCGGGCGCGTCAAGCGCAAGGGACAGGCGGGAATGGCTCATGGCTGGCAGAGGCGCGCGCGCCTCACTCCTTTTCCATCGTGCATTGCAACGGATGCTGATGGCGGCGGGCGAAATCCATCACCTGCGCGACCTTGGTCTCGGCCACCTCGAAGCTGAACACGCCGACGACGGCGAGCCCCTTCTTGTGCACGGTCAGCATGATCTCGAAAGCTTGCGCGTGGCTCAGGCCGAAGAAGCGTTCGAGGATATGGACGACGAACTCCATCGGGGTGTAATCGTCGTTCAGGAGCAGCACCTTGTACATCGGCGGGCGCTGCGTCTTCGGTTTCGTCTTGAGGGCAACGCCGGCCTCGCCTTCGGCATCGTCCTTGCGGTCGGCCATCATCTCAAGCGGGTGGAACATTGCGCCTCGGTCTTCGGGAATCGCTCGCGGTATCGGGGGAATATAGGAAGATCATGCCACAAGGAAAGACATTGCGGGCGAGGAATCTGCCCGCGACGGGTGTCGCGACCGGGAGTGTCGCATGAAACTCACGACAATCGGCTTCGATGCCGACGACACGCTGTGGCACAACGAGCGCTTCTTCCGCCTGACCCAGGCCCGTTTCACCGCGCTTCTGGCCGGGCATGCCGATGGCGCGTGGCTGGGCGAGCGGCTGCTTGCGGCCGAGCGGCGCAACGTCGGGATCTACGGCTTCGGGGTGAAGGGCTTCACCCTCTCGATGATCGAGACCGCGATCGAGGTCAGCGACGGCGCGGTGCCGGGCGCGGTGATCGCCGAGATTCTCGCGGCCGGGCGCGAGATGCTCGCCCATCCGATCGAGCTGTTGCCCGAGGCACGCGCGGCAATCGAGGCGCTCGCCGGCCGCTACCGGCTGGTGCTGGTCACCAAGGGCGACCTGATCGACCAGGAGCGGAAACTTGCCCAGTCGGGGCTTGGCGATCTCTTCGACGCGGTCGAGATCGTGTCGGAGAAGCGCCCGGCCACCTATACCGAGGTCTTCGCCCGCCACGGCACCGGCGCAGACGCTGCGATGATGGTCGGCAACTCGTTGAAATCGGACGTGCTTCCGATGATCGCCGCGGGGGGCTGGGGGGTGCATGTGCCGCATGAGATGACCTGGGCGCTCGAGGAAGCCGAGGTGCCGCAGGGCCACCCGCGGTTTGCCGCCCTGCCCTCGCTTTCCGGGCTGCACGAACTGCTCGAGCGGATCGGCTGAGCCCCGGGAGATGACGGACAACGCCTTGATCTTGTGCGATTTCGCCCCCGCGACACCATGTCGCCGGGGGGCTGTCACGGCCGCGTTACCACCCCTCGCCGCCCGGCCCGGCACAACCACGAGATCTTGGGGCACACCTGAATGTCGCGACGAAAGCACTTGAAAATAGGCGGTTTTCAGGGCGAAAAAGCCGTGTTAGGCTGAACGCCAAAGCTCCGGAACAAAACAACGGGGCACGAGGCAGCACAAGGACAGAAACCGTGACCACGCTCGCGCGATGGGTCCGTTACGGGCTATTTGCACTCTCCCTGATCTTCCTGCCGCTGGCTGCGCTGGCCGCGCCCTTTGCCGCGATGGTGATGGATGCGCGAACCGGCGAGGTGCTCTATTCGCAGAATGCCGATACCCGTCTGCACCCTGCCTCGCTGACCAAGATGATGACGCTCTACCTGACCTTCGACGCGATCGAGCGCGGCCAGGTCAGCCTCGATTCCGTCGTCACCGTCACCGCCCATGCGGCGAGCCAGCCGCCGTCGCGGCTTGGCCTGCGCGCCGGCCAGAAGATCCAGCTGCGCTACCTGATCCGTGCCGCGGCGGTGAAATCGGCAAACGATGCGGCGGCGGCGATCGGCGATTATCTCGGCGGCGACGAGGCGGGCTTTGCCACCAAGATGAACCGCATGGCCAAGGCGCTTGGCATGAAGAACACCACCTTCCGGAATGCCAACGGCCTGACCCGCGAGGGCCACATGTCGACCGCGCGCGACATGACGCTTCTCGGGCGCCACCTGATCTACGACTTCCCGCAGTACTACAACCTGTTCTCGCGCCGCACCGCGGATGCCGGCATCGCCAAGGTGTCGAGCACCAACCGCCGCTTCCTCGATGCCTATGACGGCGCCGACGGGATCAAGACCGGCTACACCGTGCCCGCGGGCTTCAACCTCGTCGCTTCGGCGCAGCGCGGCAACAAGCGCATCATCGCCACCGTCTTCGGCGGCACCTCGACCGCGCAGCGCAACGCCAAGGTGGCCGAGCTGCTCGATCTCGGCTTCGCGCGCGCACCGGGCAAGACCACCCTCGACAAGCCGGCGCCGCCCGCCCTGATGGCGGATGCGACGGGCGTCGCCGGCCCCGAAGTCACCGGCGCCGAGGATGACACGGACGAGGGCGATGCCCCGGTCGCCGCGGCGAAGACGCTGCGTCTGGCCGCTGCGCCGCCGGCAAGCCCGCGGCCGATGGCGCGCCCGGGCACCGCGGCGCATGACAGCGAAGCGGTCGAGCTGGCGCTGGCGAAGGCGCTCGAGCCTGCGGCACCCGCGACCGCGCCGGTCGCCGCCGCCGTGGCCGAGGTCACCGATGTCGTGGCCCAGGCGGCCAGCCCGCGCCCTGCCGCCGCCCCGCGTGAAACCGTTCCGGTCGCCGCGGCGGGCTTCGTCCAGGCCGCGACGCCGCAGCCCGAGACGCTGGCGATGAACGATTTCTCCGAGGACACGCCGGCCGAGGGCGACGCCCCCGATCCGCGCGAGCCGATTTTCGTGCAGACCTCGACGCCGCAGCCCGAGACGCTGGAGATGGCCGGCCACAAGAACCCGACCGACAACACGGTGATCCTGGCCGCCCTGACGCCCCCCGCCCCCGCGCCGCAGCAGGAGCGCGAGGTGGTGGCCCGCGCCTCGAGCTCGGGCGGGCGCAACTGGGGCGTCAATGTCGGCAAGTTCCCGTCGCAATACGCCGCCGAACGCTCGCTGCTGAAGACGGCGCTGATGGAAAGCGACACGCTCGGCGATGCGCTGCGCAAGGTCGCCCGCGGCAAGACCGGCTTCGAGGCGAATTTCGTCGGCATGACCAAAGCCGGCGCCGAGCTTGCCTGCGCGCGGCTGACCGCCCGCGCCTCGGACTGCACGGTGATCGGGCCCTGAGCCCCCTGCCCCACCGCCAGACAGACGAAAGCCGGCCCGGGGGCCGGCTTTTTCATCTCTGACGGTCTTGCCGGTCAGCCTTTCGGGTGATCGTCGTATTCATCCGACAGGATGCGCTCGCTGTCGCCCTTCGGGTCCTCATACTGGCGCGTGCGCAGCGTCCAGAAGAAGGCCACGAGGCCAAAGCCACCGAGGAACAGCGAGATCGGGATCAGATAGGTCAGGACGGACATCGGCGCCTCCGCTCACTTCAGCCGCAGGGAGTTCAGCGACACCGTAATCGAGGATGCCGACATCGCCAAGGCCGCGGCAAGCGGCGTCGCCAGGCCGACCAGCGCGATCGGCACCGCGACGACGTTGTAGAGCCCCGAAAGCGCGAAGTTCTGCTTGATCCGCCGCCGTGCCTGCACCGAGATCCGCACGGCATCGGCGACGGGCGCAAGGTCCTGGCCGAGCAGCACGATGTCCGAGGCGGTGCGCGCCGCATCGAGCGCCGAGGCCGGCGAGATCGAGACATGCGCCGAGGCGAGCGCCGCGGTGTCGTTCAGCCCGTCGCCCACCATCAGCACCCGCGCGCCCTGGCCGGTCATCTCGGCGACCAGCGCCGCCTTCTCCTCGGGCCGCGCGCCCGAGTGCCATTCGGCAATGCCAAGCCGGCGGGCCAGCGCCGCGACCGCGCCCTCGACATCGCCCGAAACCAGCAGCACACGCTTTTTCTGCGCGAGCAGCGCCGTGACCGCGGCCTCGGCCCCCGGCCGCAGGCTGTCGGCAAAGCGCAGCGTGACGGGCGCCTCGGCACCGATGCGCAGATGCGTCGCGGTCACGCTGCCCGCCTCGGCCCCGACCCAGTCGGCCCGGCCAAGGCGCAGGATCGCGCCATCCAGCCGCCCCTCGACGCCATAGCCCGGCACCTCGTGCAGATCGTCAAGCGCGGCGGGAACGATGCCGCGCTCCTGCGCCGCCGCAGCCAGCGCCTTCGCCAGCGGATGCGACGAGGCCCCGGCAAGCGCCGCGGCAAGCGCGAATTGCGCGGGCGTCAGCTCGAACAGGTTCTCGGGCGTGGGCGCCCCCATGGTCAGCGTGCCGGTCTTGTCGAAGACGACGGTGTCGACCTCGGCCAGCCGTTCGAGCGCGGTGCCGTCCTTGATCAGCAGCCCCTTGCGGAAAAGCCGCCCCGAGGCCGCGGTGACCACCGCCGGCACCGCAAGGCCAAGCGCGCAGGGGCAGGTGATGATGAGCACCGCCGCGGCGATGTTGATCGCGTGGCGCACATCGCCGCCGGTGATCCACAGCCAGATCAGGAAGGACGAGAAGGCGAGCGTGTGCACGAGCGGCGAATAGGCCCGCGCCGCCCGTTCGGCGAGCGAGGTGTATTTCGTCTTCGCCGATTCGGCGGTGGCGACCAGATCCGCCATGCGGTGCAGCGAGCTGTCCTTGCCCGCCGCGGTGACGCGCAGGGTGAGCGGGCCGGTGAGGTTCACCTCGCCCGCCGAGAGCGTCACGCCGGGCCCGGCATAGACCGGCAGCGACTCGCCCGTCAGCAGCGAGCGGTCGGTCTCGGAGGTGCCCTCGGTCACCTCGCCATCGGCCGGGATCCGGCCACCCGGGCGCACCCGGATGATGTCGCCCGGCACGAGCTCGCCCACCGGCACCACGACCTCGGCGCCGTCGCGCAGCACCGTCGCGCGCGGCACCTCGAGCGCGGCCAGCTCCTCGGCCGCCGAGCGCGCCACGGCGCGGGTGCGGTAATCGAGATAGCGCCCGACGAGCAGGAAGAACGACAGCATCACCGCCGCGTCGAAATAGGCCTGATGGCCGTGATGCGCGGTTTCGTAAAGCGAGATCGACGAGGCGAGAATCAGCGCCAGCGAGATCGGCACGTCCATGTTGACGCGCCCGTGCCGCAGCCCGGCCCAGGCCGAGGCGAAGAACGGCTGCCCGGCGAAGACCACCGTCGGCAGCGCGATCGCCGCCGAGATCCAGTGGAACATGTCGCGCGTGGCATCCTCGGCCCCCGACCAGACCGAGATCGAGAGCAGCATGATGTTCATCATCGCGAAGCCCGCGACGCCGATGCGCATCAGCAGGTCGCGGCCGCGCTTGTCGGTCTCGGTCGCCGACAGCAGTCCGGGGTCGAGCTCGTAGGCCTCGTAGCCGATGCCGTCGAGCGCGGCGACGAGCGGCGCCGCCTCCACCCCGGGTTCCGCGTCGATCGAGACGCGCTTGAGCGTCAGGTTCACCCGTGCCGAACGCACGCCGGGCTGGCGCGAGAGCTCGCGTTCGACATCGGTGATGCAGACCGCGCAATGCGCGGTCGGCAGCGACAACATGATCCGCGCGCCGCGGAGGTCACCCGATTTCGCCAGCGCCTCGGCCGAGGGGGCCGCAAGGCAGGCCGGGCAGGCCGAGGCGGAAACATGCTCCGCCTCCCCCGCCGGCGGGGCGGAAGAGGCCAGACCATTGGCGGCAGGGGCGACCGTCATCGGCTTACTTGTCCACGAAGAGGTCGATGCGCTGGCGGAACTTGGTGCCGTCATGGGCGACCGCATCGAGATGGATCAGCCAGGCCCCCGGCGCCAGCTGCACCGGCGCCGAGAAGATCCCGCCGGCGAAGGACAGCTCGGGCTCGACATCCTCGCTCGACATGGTGGTGCGGCCGACGAGGGCGTGCAGGGTGGCCACCCGCGCGGGCAGCCCCCCCTTGTCGCGGATCACCAGCGACAGGACACCGCGGTCATAGGTCGGCTCGACCACCCAGCCGAGCTTTTCCTGCGCGGCGCGGTCGGCGTCGAAGGTCTGCGACGCGACGTAGGAGTTCGAGACCTCGAGCCCGGGGAAGGTCTTCACCGCCTTCACCGCCATGGTGACGTTGACGGCGATGACGATGCCGAAGAAGGCGAGTGCGATCAGCAGGACCTTCCGGCCGGTCAGGGGTTTGCCCATTCTGTGCTCCTCAGTGATGCTGTTCACGGCCATTGAACACTGCCTCGGCCGAAGCCCGGTCGGTGCCCTTCACGTCTTCGACCCAGATCTTGATCTCGGACCGGTCCTCGCGGGCCATCTTCGACCCGGCCGGCGCCTCGATGTAAAGACGCTGGGTCGAAAGCTGGTCGGCAGGTGCCGTCACCGTATCGCCCGGCTGGCCTTCGAGCGTCAGCGTCAGCGGCTCGCGCTCTTCATGGTCCTCCGTGGTGACCGAGATCCGGTAAGTGGTCGCCTCGCCATGCTTGTTGCGCAGCCGCAGCGTGTAGATGTTGCGGATCGAGCCGTCGCCCTGCACGACGTAAAGCGGGTCGCGGTTCGGGGTGACGTTGAAGTCGATCGGCGAGCGCATGAACAGCGCCACCACCAGCCCGATGCCGATGCCGGCCCAGAGGGTGAAGTAGAGGATCGTGCGCGGCCGGAAGACATGCTTCCAGACATTCGTCGGATGCTCGCCCGCGCGTTCCTTCGCCTCGTCCTTCAGCGCGATGTAGCCGATCAGCCCGTGCGGCTTGCCGACCTTGTCCATCATCTCGTTGCAGGCGTCGATGCACAGCCCGCAGGTGATGCATTCGAGCTGCTGGCCGTTGCGGATGTCGATGCCCATCGGACAGACGTTGAAACAGGCCTGACAGTCGATGCAGTCGCCGTTGCCGGCGACGCCCGGCTTGCCGCGCGGCTCGCCACGCCATTCGCGATAGGCGATGGTGATCGTGTCCTCGTCCATCATCGCCGCCTGGATGCGCGGCCAGGGGCAGGCATAGATGCAGATCTGCTCGCGCGCGAAGCCGCCGAAGGCGAAGGTGGTGGCGGTGGCGACGGCGATCGTGGTGTAGGCCACGGCCGAGGCGGAGCCATGCAGCAGGTCGTGCAGGAGCGTCGGCGCGTCGGTGAAGTAGAACACCCAGGCACCGCCGGTGGCGACGCCGATCAGCAGCCACAGCGTCCACTTCGTCATCCGCTTGCGGATCTTCTCGAAGTCCCACTTCTGCCGCAGCAGGCGGATGCGGGCGTTGCGGTCGCCCTCGACGATGCGCTCGACGAGGATGAACAGGTCGGTCCAGACCGTCTGCGGGCAGGCATAGCCGCACCACACCCGCCCCATCGCCGAGGTGAACAGGAAGAGCCCGAGCCCCGCCATGATGAGAAGGCCGGCGACGAAGTAGAATTCGTGCGGCCAGATCTCGATCATGAAGAAGAAGAAGCGCCGGTTCGCCAGGTCGACGAGCACCGCCTGGTCGGGCAACGCCGGACCGCGATCCCAGCGGATCCACGGGGTGATGTAGTAGATGCCCAGCATCAGGGTCATCAGCACCCATTTCAGGGTGCGGAAATGACCCTTCACGCGGCGCGGGAAGACGGGTTCGCGCGCGGCGTAAAGCGGGCCGGATTCACTCGGTTCGGTGGAGCTCACAGGTCTCTCTCCGTTGGCTGATCTCTCGGTTCCGGTCCCTTCTGCTATGGCAGGGCCGGAAAGGCTTTGACATGCGTCAAAATTGCAGATTTCTGATACAGGATAAGCCGGCCCGAGAAAAGAAGGCCCCGCACGCGCAGGCGGCGGGGCGATTGTATCGTCCGGCAGAAAGAACACCGGCGCCCCCAGGAAACGCGCGAACAGGACGGGGCGCCGGTGCCACCCGGGGGGCTTCGGATCGCTCCGCAGCCCCCCGAATTTCTTGTGTTACTGACCGCCGCCCAGCGAGTGGACGTAGGCCGCGACCGAACGGATCTGCGCTTCGCTCAGACGCGCGGTGCCGCCTTCGGGGGCATAGCTCCACGAGGGCATGACGCCCGCGCGGCCGAATTCGACGGTCTTGGTGATGGTGGCCTGGTCGCCGCCATAGAGCCAGATCGCGTCGGTCAGGTTCGGTGCGCCCATCTCCTGCATGCCCTTGGCGTCTTCGCCGTGACAGGCGGTGCAGTTGTCGGCAAAGACCTGCGCGCCGGCCGTGGCCTTGGCGGCATCGGCCTGCTGGCCCGAGATCTGCAGCACGTATTGCACGACGTCGTCGATCTGGGTCTGGTCGAGCAACCCGTCGGTCAGATGCGCCGGCATCGCCGCGGCCGGATTGGTGTCCGGATCCAGCGGATCACGGATACCGTGCTGCACGTCGGTGTAGATCTGTTCGATCGTGCCGCCATGCAGCCAGTCGCTGTCGAGCAGGTTCGGGAAGCCCGGGTTGCCGCCCGCGCCCGCGCCGTGGCACTGCGCACACCAGGTGCGGAATACCGCGCCGCCGGCGTTGCGGGTGAAGTCGACCAGTTCCGGATCGTTGGCGATCTGGTTCAGGTCGGTCGCCACCAGCTTTTCCTCGATCGGCTTGTTGGCGTCGGCATACTTCTGGATGTCGACCGCGACATCGGCGCGGGTCGAGCTGTGCAGAAGCCCGGGCGTCGCCCCCGAGGCGAAGATCGGCCAGGCCGGCATCGCGATCGAGTAGGCCACGCCCCAGACGATGCAGGCGTAGAAGGTCCACAGCCACCAGCGCGGCAGCGGGTTGTTGTACTCGGAAATGCCGTCCCACGAATGGCCCGTGGTCTCGACTTGCTTCTTGGTCGTCGGTTTTTTGCTCATGTCCACGCCTCCTTACAACGTGGCGCCGTCGTCCTTGCAGCAGCCGTCCTTGCAGCCGCCGCCAGAACAGGCGGGTTTGTCATCATGCCGGAAGGGGATGCTTGCCGTATCGTCGTGAACCCGGCGCGAGCCGGGGCGCAGCGCGAAGACGACAGCTCCCACGAAGACAAGGAGCATCGCCAGCGCAGCCCAGCTGTCGGCGAATTCACGGAAGATATGGTAGTCCATCCCCTGCCCCCTCAGCGACTTGCCACGGGTTCGAAGGTCGAGAAGTCGACCATCGTACCGAGAACCTGCAGATAGGCGATCAGCGCATCCATCTCCGAAATGCCGGGCTGGCCGTCGAAGTTGCGGATGTTGACCTTGGCGCCGTACCGCGCGGTCAGGCCCTCGGTATCGCCGTCAGGATTGACCTGCGCGGCGAAGTCGGCCTTCGCGTTGGCGATCATCTCGGAGGTGTAGGGCACACCCACGAGCTGATCGGTGTTGAGACGGTCCTCGATGTAGGTGGGTTCGATCATGCGGGTCTTGAGGAACCCGTATTTCGGCATCACCGATTCCGGCACGACCGATTGCGGGTTCGTCAGGTGGTCCACATGCCACGCATCCGAGTAGCGGTTGCCGACGCGGGCGAGGTCGGGCCCCGTCCGCTTCGAGCCCCACTGGAACGGGTGGTCATACATCGACTCGGCAGCGAGCGAGTAGTGACCGTAACGTTCCACCTCGTCGCGCATCGGACGGATCATCTGCGAGTGGCAGACATAGCAGCCCTCACGCACGTAGATGTCGCGGCCCGTCAGCTCGAGCGGGGTGTAGGGACGCACGCCTTCCACCTTCTCGATGGTGTTCTCGAGATAGAACAGGGGCGCGATCTCCACGATGCCGCCGATGGTGACAACGAGGAAGGAGAAGATCAGCAGCAGCGTGGCGTTCTTTTCGATGACGCCATGTTTGTCCAGAAGTGCCATCTGCGGATCTCCTTATTCGGCCGGAACTGCGGCAACCGAGGCGGCGGCAGCGCGCGGCTGCTTGGCGACGGTGGCCCACAGGTTGTAGGCCATGATGCAGGCGCCGGTGAGATACATCACCCCCCCCAGACCACGCACCACATACATCGGATGCTTCGCGGCGACGGTGTCGGCGAAGGCGTTCACGAGGAAGCCCTGGCTGTCGACTTCGCGCCACATCAGACCTTCCATGATGCCCGTCACCCACATCGAGGCGGCGTAGAGCACGATGCCGATGGTGGCGAGCCAGAAGTGCCAGCTCACGAGCTTGGTCGAGTAGAGCCGTTCACGCGACCACAGTTTCGGCACCAGGAAGTAGAGGGCACCGAAGGTGATCATGCCGTTCCAGCCGAGCGCGCCCGAGTGCACGTGACCGATCGTCCAGTCGGTGTAGTGCGACAGCGAGTTCACCGCCTTGATCGACATCATCGGGCCTTCGAAGGTCGACATGCCGTAGAAGCCGACCGAGACCACCATCATCCGGATGACCGGGTCGGTGCGCAGCTTGTCCCAGGCGCCCGAGAGCGTCATCAGGCCGTTGATCATGCCGCCCCACGAGGGCATCCACAGGATCACCGACATCACCATGCCGAGGGTCGAGGCCCAGTCCGGCAGAGCGGTGTAATGCAGGTGGTGCGGACCGGCCCAGATGTAGAGGAAGATCAGCGCCCAGAAGTGCACGATCGAGAGCTTGTAGGAATAGACCGGGCGTTCGGCCTGCTTCGGCACGAAGTAGTACATCATGCCGAGGAAGCCCGCGGTCAGGAAGAAGCCCACCGCGTTGTGGCCATACCACCACTGCGTCATCGCGTTCTGCACGCCCGAGAACACCTGCACCGACTTCGAGCCGAAGATCGACACCGGGATCGCGAGGTTGTTCACCACATGCAGCATCGCGATGGTCACGATGAAGGACAGGTAGAACCAGTTCGCCACATAGATGTGGGGTTCCTTGCGCTTGAAGATGGTGCCGAGGAAGGTGATCAGATAGGTGACCCAGACGATCGTGATCAGCCAGTCGACGTGCCATTCCATCTCGGCGTATTCCTGCGACTGGGTCGCGCCGAGAATGTAGCCCGAGGCCGCGGTCACGATGATCAGCTGCCAGCCCCAGAACACGAACCAGCCGAAGGCCGTGCCACCGAAGAGACGCGCCGCCGAGGTGCGCTGCACCACGTAGAACGAGGTCGCGATCAGCGCGTTGCCACCGAAGGCGAAGATCACCGCCGAGGTGTGCAGCGGCCGCAGCTTGCCGAAGTTCAGATAGCCCTGGGCCCATTCGAAGTTGAGCGCCGGAAAGGCGAGCTGGAAGGCGATGAGGACGGCGACGAGGAAGCCCACGATTCCCCAGAACACCGTCGCGATCACGCCTGCACGGATCACGCCGTCGAAATATTCGGTTTCAGAGGGTTTCGGCCCCCCCATGGTGCGCAGCACCCAGATGAACGCGATCGCTGCTGCCAGCATGATCTCGATCGCGTTCACCATGTACGGAAGATCGCGCGCGTAGTTGGCCGCGATGGCGGCCAGTACCGCCACCAGACCAAGCGCGATCAGCTTGATATAATCCCACATGTTGTGCGTCCCTTCGTCTTGTCTTCCCCCCGTTCCCAGAATCGGTCGATCCGGGGCGGGAAGTTTCGACTATCGCTCTTGTGGTCTCAGGGTATGCCTGATGCCTTGATCTGTATCAAATCAATCACGAGGGGGTGAGCTCATTCGCCGCAGGATCGTCCCCGGCCAGCAACACACTTGATCGGGATCAAGGTATTCCCCATGTCATAGAGCTAGTTTGCGCGCAGGAAGCAGACGCGGAGGACAAAAACCATGGCTTACAAGACCTTGTTGACGATCGTGACGGATGTTGCGGCCGCCAAGGCACAGCTGGATGCGGCGGTCGCCGTGGCCCGGCAGGAGGATGCGCATCTCGACGTTCTGTGCATGGGCGTCGACCGGACCCAGACGGGGTATTACTACGCCGGGGCAACCGCCTTCGTGCAGCAGGAGACGCTCGACCGCGCCCAGGAAGAGGCGCGCGAGATCGAGACCGCGGTGAAGGCCCGTCTCGAGGCCGAGGACATCCGCTGGAGCGCGGAAGCGGTCGTGGTGCAGATCGGCGCGATCGCCACCGTGGCCGGGCTGCGCGCCCGCTTCGCCGATCTCGTCATCATGGGCCGGCCCTACGGCAAGGGCCGTGGCCAGGAGATCGAGGCCGCGATCGAGGCCGCCCTCTTCGAGGGCCAGGTGCCGGTGATGATCGTTCCGGACGGCTATACCGGCACGCTCGGGGCGCGGCGCGTGGTCGTCGCCTGGAACCAGTCGAACGAGGCGATGAGCGCGATCCGCAAGGCCATGCCCTTCCTGAAGGCGGCCGAGCTGGTCGACATCACGGTGATCGACCCGCCGCCGCACGGCCCGGAACGCTCGGACCCGGGCGGCCAGCTGAGCCAGATGCTCGCCCGCCACGGCGTGCATGCCGAGGTCTCGGTGCTGGCGAAGACGATGCCGCGGGTGTCGGATGTGCTGAACCGCCACGTGCGCGAGACCGAGGCCGACATGATCGTGATGGGCGCCTATGGCCACTCGCGCTTCCGCGAGGCGATCCTCGGCGGCGCCACCCGGCACATGCTGGAACTGGCCGAGGTGCCGGTGCTGATGGCGCATTGACGCAAGCCACTCCGCGAACGGAAGCGGCGCCCCGCGGGGCGCCGTTTTCACCTTCCGGCTCAGGCGGAGCGCGGCGCCCAGAGGATGATCGCGGCGCCGAACAGGCAAAGCGCCGCCCCCAGCAGGTCCCAGCCATCTGGCCGCTGCCCCTCGACAAGCCACAGCCAGCCGAGCGAGGCGGCGATGTAGACCCCGCCATAGACCGCATAGGCCCGCCCCGCCGCATCGGCCGGGCTGCGCGTCAGCACCAGCGCGAAGAGCATCAGCGACAGGGCCCCGGGCACAAGCCACCAGACACTGCGGTCCTGGCGCAGCCAGATCCAGACGGCGAAACAGCCGAAGATCTCGCACAGCGCGGCGGTCAGATAGATCGCGAAGGCCGGCATCCCCTGCCCTTCCGGTTGCCCGACACGGGTCTCAGACGAGAAGGCCGCCGTCGCTGTCGTCGCCCGCCTCGATCAGCAGCCGGTCCATGTCGGGCACGGTGACATGGCGCTTGCCCTCGAGCTCGATCACCCCGTCGCGCTTCAGCGCCGAGATCTGCCGGCTCACCGTTTCGAGCGTCAGGCCCAGATAATCGGCCATCGCCTCGCGGGTCAGCGGCAGGTCGAAGGTCATCCGCCCGGCCGACGCGCGCAGCTTGATCGAGGCATCGCGGCGCGCCACGATCGACAGGAGCGAGGCAATCTTCTCCCGCGCCGTCTTGCGCCCCAGCAGCAGCATCCATTCGCGCGCCGCATCCAGCTCGTCGAGGGTCATCTGCAACAGCCGCTGCGCGATATGGGGCGTGCGCTCCATCATCTCCTCAAAGGGCTTGCGGCGGAAGCAGCACATCAGGATATCGGTGGTGGCCGAGACATTGTAGGTCGCGCTCTCGCGCCCCGGCCGGCCGACGAAATCCGAGGGCAGCAGCAGCCCCACCATCTGCGTGCGCCCGTCCTCGAGCGTCTGCGTCAGCGTCGCGATACCCGAGACCACCGAGGCCACGAAATCCATCTTGTCGCCCGACCAGATCACCGTCTGGCCGGCCTCGAAGCTGCGGTAATACTTGATCGATTCGAGTTCTTCGAGCTCGTCCGTCTCACAGCGAGCGCAGACGGCACGGTGCCGAATCGGACAGTCCCCGCAGGCGAGGGAGACCGGATGCACGTCGTCGTGAGCCATCGTTGCCACTTGATTTGGGTCAATTCGCGTTTCGTTTTCTCCTCCTAAAGATAGGCGCATGGAACAGGAATCGCAACTCACCCGGCTCGGGCTCTTCGACGCACGGGTGCCCCGCTATACGAGCTACCCGACTGCGCCCCATTTCTCGACCGAAGTGGGGCCGTCGCTTTTCGCCGAATGGATCGAGGCGATCCCCGCCGGATCGCAGATCTCGCTCTACATGCACGTCCCCTTCTGCCGCCGGCTGTGCTGGTTCTGCGCCTGCCGCACCCAGGGCACGCAAAGCGACGAGCCGGTGCGGGCCTATGCCGAGACCCTGCTGGCCGAGCTGAAGATGCTGAAGGAACGGCTTGCCCCCGGGGTGACACTCTCGCGGCTGCACTGGGGCGGCGGCACGCCGACGCTGATGCCCGCCGACATGATGCGCCGCGTCGCGGCGGCGGTCTTCGACGCCGTGCCGATGGGCGAGGGCGCCGAGTTCTCGGTCGAGATCGACCCGAACGAGATCGACGCCGCGCGGATGGATGCGCTGGCCGAAAGCGGGCTCAACCGCGCCTCGATCGGGGTGCAGGATTTCGACCCGCAGATCCAGCAGGTGATCGGCCGCGAGCAGAGCTACGAGGTGACGAAGGCCGCCGTCGACATGATCCGCGCGCGCGGGATCCGGAGCCTGAACGCCGACATCCTCTACGGGCTGCCGCACCAGACCCCGACGAAGATCGCGGAATCGGTGCAGAAGCTGCTGTCGCTCGGGCCGGACCGGGTGGCGCTTTACGGCTATGCCCATGTGCCGTGGATGGCGCGGCGGCAGACGATGATCCCCTCGGACCACCTGCCGACGCCGCAGGAGCGGCTGGAACTCTTCGAGGTCGCCCGCAAGCTCTTCGTCGCCGACGGCTATGACGAGATCGGCATCGACCATTTCGCGCTGCCGACCGACGGGCTTGCGGTCGCGCAGAAGGCGGGCCGGCTGCGGCGCAACTTCCAGGGCTATACCGACGACCTCGCCGAGGCGCTCGTCGGCATGGGGGCCTCGTCGATCTCGCGCTTCCCGCAGGGCTATGCGCAGAACGCCTCGGCCACCGGCGCCCATACCGGCGCGATCCGCGACGGGCATTTCTCCACCGCGCGCGGCCATGTCTTTGCCGGCGAGGACCGGATGCGCGCGCGGCTGATCGAGGCGCTGATGTGCGACTTCCGCGTCTCGACGGCCGAGCTGGTCACCGAGTACGGCGCCGATCCGGCCGAGCTGAGCACGCTCTTCCGCAGCTGTGCCGCGAAGTTCGAGGACATGGTGAAAGTGACCGCTGCGGGGCTCGAGATCCCCGAGAAGGGCCGCCCCCTCACCCGGATGATCGCGCGCCATTTCGACGCCTATGACCTGTCGAAGGCGGGCCACAGCTCGGCGATTTAGGATACCCCCGAGGGGCTGGCGACGGGGCCTTTCCGGTTTCGCCCCTCCCCTGCCCCGGCCGCGGGTGCCTCCGGCGGGAGTATTTGGGCCAAGAAAAAACCGGCGCCCTTTTTCTTGGCCCAAATACTCCCGGGGGTGCGGGGGCAGGCAGCCCCCGCCGCGGTCTCAGCCGGCGCGCCCGGCGGCCTCGACGAAGTCCACCAGCCGCGGCAGGCAGACGCTTTGCAAATCGTATGTCTCGAGGATCGTCCGGCGCGCGGCCGCGCGCAGCGGATCGTAGCGCGCGGGATCGGCCAGCGCTTCGCTCAGCGCGGCAGACCAGCCCGCGACATCGAAGAAATCGACAAGCCGCCCGTTCACCCCGTCGGTGATCACCTCGCGCAAGGGCGCGGTGTCCGACGCGATCACCAGTGCCTGCGCCGCCATCGATTCCATCAGCGACCAGCTCAGCACGAAGGGATAGGTGAGATAGGCATGCACCCGCCCGACCTGCAGGATCGAGACGAAATCAGTGTAGCTGACGCGGCCGAGGAAATGCACCCGGCTCATGTCGAGCCGGTCGCCGACCTCGGCCAGCATCTTCTGCTTCCAGCTCGCGGCGTCCTTCGGCGCGCCGCCATAGCTCTGCCCCTCCTCGCCGACGATCAGCACCTGCGCCGCGGGGCGTGCGGCCATCACCGCGGGCAGCGCCCGCATGAAGGTGTGAAAGCCGCGATAGGGTTCGAGCGAGCGGCTGACGAAAGTCAGCACCTCGTCGCCCGGGCGGAAGGTCTGTGTCGTGCCCGGCACGGTGAAACGCGCCGCGGGGTCGGGTTTCACCCGCTCGGTGTCGATGCCGTCATGGCACACGGTGATCTTCGCGCGCAGCTCGGGCGGGAAGGTGCCGGCCTGAAACGCGGTCGGCGAGAGCGCGGCATCGGCCTGCACCATCGCCTGGATCAGATGCGCCGAGCGCGCGGTGGTGGAGATCCGGCTTTCCAGCCCCGGACGGGCGAATTCCGGGTCGAAATCGGTGTCGAGCCCGGTGGTGCGATACATCAGCTCGGCATAGACGAGCAGCTTCGCCTCGGGCCAGACCTCTTTCAGGTAAAGCGTCTCGCCCCAGCCGGAATGGCCGAAGATCACGTCGGGCACATAGCCGTGGCGCTCGCGCAGGGAACGGGCGGCAAAGGCCGCGCGCAGGCCGCGTTCGCTGACCTCGGCATACATCCGTGTCAGCCGCGGTTCGATCGTCACCGCGCCGGGCTTGCGGTATTTCACCACCCGCACCGGCGAGGTGCGGCTGTTCGTCTCGGCGGTCAGTGCCAGCACCTGATGGCCGCGCGCCTGAAGCGCGGGGGCAAGGCGGGGAAACTGGCCCGGGAAATTCTGGTGAACAAACAGGATCTTCAAACAGTCTCTCCAAGCGCGGCCGCCATCAGCGCCCGGGTGTACTCGGTCTTCGGTGCGGCAAAGATCTCGGCCGTGGTGCCGGCCTCGACGACATCGCCGCGGCGCATCACCAGCACCTTGTGCGACAGCGCCCGCACCACGCGCAGATCGTGGCTGATGAAAAGATAGGCAAGGCCGTGGCGGCGCTGCAGCTCGCGCAACAGCTCGACGATCTGCACCTGCACCGTCATGTCAAGCGCCGAGGTCGGCTCGTCGAGCACAACCAGCCGTGGCCGCAGGATCATCGCCCGGGCGATGGCGATGCGCTGGCGCTGCCCACCCGAGAATTCATGCGGGTAGCGTTCCATCATCGCCGGGTCGAGCCCGGTCTCGGCCATGATCTCGGCCACCATCTCGCGCCGGTTGCGGCCCGGCTCGACGCCGTGCACGGTCAGCCCCTCGGCGATGATCTGCTCGACCGTCATCCGCGGCGACAGCGCGCCGAACGGGTCCTGGAAGACGATCTGCATGTCGCGGCGCAAGGGCCGCAGCGCCCGCGCCTGCCAGTGCGAGATCTCCTGCCCGGCGAAGGTGATCGGCCCCTCGCTCTCGATCAGGCGCATCAGCGCGAGCGCGAGCGTGGTCTTGCCGGACCCCGACTCGCCGACGATGCCGAGCGTCTCGCCCGCGCGCACGCTCAGCGTCGCGTCGTTCACCGCCTTCACATGGCCCACGGTGCGGCGCAGGAAGCCGCGCTTGACCGGAAACCAGACCTTCAGATGCTCGGCCCGCAGCAGCTCGGCCGCGCCCTCGGGCACCGGCTCGGCCCGGCCCTTCGGCTCGGCCGCCAGCAGCTTGCGGGTATAGGGGTGCTGCGGGTTGGCGAAGATCTCGGCCGCCGGGCCCTGTTCGACGATCTCGCCCTGGCTCATCACGCAGACCCTGTCGGCGATGCGCCGCACCACGCCCAGATCGTGCGAGATGAACAGCAGCGACATCCCTTCCTCGGCCTTCAGTTCGGCCAGAAGCTCGAGGATCTGCGCCTGGATCGTCACGTCGAGCGCGGTTGTGGGCTCGTCGGCGATCAGGAGCTCCGGCCCGTTCGCCAGCGCCATCGCGATCATCACCCGCTGGCGCTGCCCGCCCGAGAGCTGGTGCGGATAATCGGCAAGCCGGCTCTCCGGGTCCTGGATGCCGACCCGGGTCAGGAGTTCAAGGATGCGCGCGCGCGCGGCCGGGCCGCTCAGCCCCTGATGCAGCGCCAGGCTCTCGCCGATCTGCTTCTCGATCGTGTGCAGCGGGTTGAGCGAGGTCATCGGCTCCTGGAAGATGAAGCTGATGTCATTGCCGCGCACCCGGCGCAGCTCGGCCTCGGGCGCGCCGATCATCTCGGCGCCGGCATAGCGCACCGAGCCCTCGAGCACCGCGTTCGGACCGAGCAGCGCCACCGTCGACAGCGCCGTCACCGACTTGCCGGACCCGGACTCGCCCACCAGCGCCACGGTCTCGCCCTTGTTCACGGCAAAGCTGACCCCCCTCACGGCAGGCACAAGCCGGCCATCGGCGCGGAAGGAGATGCGCAGGTCCTCGACCTGAAGGACGGGGCTCATTTGAACACCTTTCTGGGGTCGAAGGCGTCCCGCACGCCCTCGAACACGAAGACGAGCAGCGAAAGCATGATCGAGAAGGTGAAGAAGGCGGTGAAGGCAAGCCAGGGCGCCTGCAGGTTCTGCTTGCCCTGCAGCGCCAGTTCCCCAAGCGAGGGCGCCGAGCTTGGCAGGCCGTAGCCCAGATAGTCGAGCGAGGCGAGGGTCGAGATCGCGCCGGTGATGACGAAGGGCAGCATCGTCAGCGTCGCCACCATCGCATTGGGCAGGATGTGGCGGAACATGATGACCCGGTCGGCAACACCAAGCGCGCGGGCGGCGCGCACGTATTCGAAATTGCGCGCGCGCAGGAACTCGGCCCGCACCACGCCGGTCAGCGCCGGCCAGCCGAAGAGGATGACGATGAAGACCAGCAGCCAGAACCCGCGCCCGAGGATCGCGAAGAGGATGATGATGACGTAAAGCGAGGGGGTCGAGGACCAGATCTCGAGCAGGCGCTGCAAGATCAGGTCGGTGCGGCCGCCGAAATAGCCCTGCACGGCGCCGGCCGCGATCCCCACCACCGAGGAAATCGAGGTGACGATCAGCGCGAAAAGAACCGAGGTGCGGAAGCCGTAGATCACCCGGGCGAGCACATCGCGCGCGGTGTCGTCGGTGCCAAGCCAGTGTGCGCGATCCGGCGCCGAGGGCGCGGCGCCGACATTGTTGATGGTGCGGTAATGATAGGGGATCGGCGGCCAGATCATCCAGCCGCGCTCGATTTTCTCGCCGCCGACGGTGCCGGAGGTCTTGGCCTCGGCCATCGTCGCCTCGGGCGTGTCCCAGCATTCCTCGCGCCCGCCGGTGACGATCAGGCATTGCACCGAGGGGTCGCGATAGATCGCCTCGGTGCGGAAGTCGCCACCGAAGGCGGTTTCGGGGTAGAAGTGATAGGCCGGCACGAAGAACGCGCCGCGATAGCGCACGAGGATCGGCTTGTCGTTCGCGATCACCTCGGCAAAGAGCGACAGCACGAACAGCGTGGCAAACAGCACCAGCGCCCAGAAGGCGCGCCGGTTGGCGCGGAAGTTGCGCCAGCGCCGGGCGTTCAGCGGCGACAGGATCATCAGCCGGCCCTCCGCTCGAAGTCGATGCGCGGATCGACGAAGACATAGGTCAGGTCACTGAGGATGCCGACGACGAGCGAGATCAGCCCGAAGACATAGAGCGTGCCGAAGATCACCGGATAATTGCGCTCGACCGCCGCCTGAAAGCCCAAAAGCCCCAGCCCGTCGAGCGAGAAGATCGTCTCGACGATGATCGAGGAGCCGAAGAAGACGCCGAGGAAGGTCGCCGGAAAGCCCGCAATCACGATCAGCATGGCGTTGCGGAAGACATGGCCGTAAAGCACCTTGCGCTCGCTCAGCCCCTTCGCCCGCGCGGTCATCACATATTGCTTGTTGATCTCGTCGAGGAAGGAGTTCTTCGTCAGCAGCGTCATCGTGGCAAAGCCCGAGATCGTCATCGCCACCGTCGGCAGGGTGATGTGCCACAGGTAGTCGAGCGCCTTGCCCGCCATGCTGAGGCTGTCGAAATTGTCCGAGGTCAGGCCGCGCAGCGGGAAGATCTTCCAGAAGCTGCCGCCGGCGAACAGCACCATCAGCATCACCGCGAACAGGAACGACGGGATCGCATAGGCGACGACGATCACCCCCGAGGTCCAGGTGTCGAAGGGCGAGCCGTCCTTCACCGCCTTGCGGATGCCGAGCGGGATCGAGATCAGATAGGCGAGCAGCGTCGACCACAGCCCGAGCGAGATCGACACCGGCATCTTCTCGACCACCAGCTCGACCACGGTCTTGTTGTGAAAGAAGCTCTTGCCGAAGTCGAAGGTCAGATAATCGCCCATCATCGTGACGAAGCGCTTCCACGCCGGGATCTTCTCCTTGCTGCAGGCCGGGTTCTTCAGATCGGGCACCACACCCTCGGGGCAGCGGATGCGCGCAAAGCCCATCTGCACCTCGAGCTGCGCCAGCAGCTCGGGCGAGATCCCGCGCGCGCCCTGATAGCCGCCGTCCTCGACGCCGCCCTGCCCCTGCGTGCCGGCATCACCGCCACCCGAGAGGTTGCGCATCGTGTCGGCCTCGCCCTGCACCCGGGCGATGATCTGCTCGATCGGCCCGCCGGGGACGAATTGCGTCAGCGTGAAGTTGATCAGCATGATCCCGAACAGCGTCGGGATCACCAGAAGCAACCGCCGCAGAATATAGGCACCCATGCCTGCCCGCCCTTTCGTGCTGCCTGCTGGCTCAGAACGCCCCGGCCGCTTTCAGCTTTTCGCCCTTTTCGGCGTTGTACCACCAGAAGTCCAGCTCACCGAGCGCGTGCGGCGGCAGCGCGGCGGGGTGCTCGTACATGTCGTAATAGGCGACAGTGTAGCTCGCCTTGAACCATTGCGGCACCCAGAAGTGGAAGGCCCGCAGCGCGCGGTCAAGCGCATGCACCCGCGGCGTCAGCTGGTCTTGCGTCTGCGCCCCCTCGACCAGCCGCACCAGCCCGTCGATGCCCGGGTTCGCAAGCCCCATCGCGTTGAACACGTCCCCGGCCCCGGCCGAACCGAAATACTGCTGCAGATCGGCGCCCGGGATCTCGTTCTGGCCGAGCGCGGCGGTGATCATGTCATAGTCATGCGAGCGGCGGCGGTTTTCATATTGCGCGTCATCCACCCGCGCCATCGCGGCATCGACGCCAAGGGCGCGCAGGTTCTCGACATAGGGGTTGATGACGCGATCGAAGGTCTGAGAATCGTTCAGGATCTCGACCTTCAGCGTCTCGCCCTTCGCGTTGCGCCGCATGCCGTCATCGGCCACCGGCCAGCCCGCGGCATCGAGCAGCGCCGCCGCCTTGCGCAGGTTGCCGCGGTCAAGCTGGCGCTTGCCGGACACCGGCGCCATCGCCACCGGATCGGTCAGCACGCCCTCGGGCAGATCGGCGGCGAAGGGTTTCAGGATCTCGGCCTCCTCGGGCGTGGGCGTGCCGGTCGCAGCGAGCGGCGAGTTCTCCCAGATCGAGTTCACCCGCGCGTAAAGCCCGTAGAACAGCGTCTCGTTCGACCATTCGAAGTTGAACATCAGCCCGAGCGCCTCGCGCACGCGGATGTCCTGGAACCGCTCGCGCCGCAGGTTGATCGCAAAGGCCTGGCCCGAGGCGACATTGCCGTTCGGCAGTTCCGCCTTCACCACCTGGCCCTTGGTCAGCGCCGGGAAGTCATAGCCCGTCGCCCAGGCAAGCGAGCTTGCCTCGTTGCGGAAGGTATAGCTGCCGGCCTTGAAGCCCTCGAAGGCGGCCTGATAATCGCCGTAATACTCGACGCGGATCTTGTCGAAGTTGTAGCGCCCGACGTTGATCGGCAGTTTCGCGCCCCAATAGGCGGGGTTGCGCTTCCACACCACGGTGCGGCCGTTCTTGGCGCTGTCGAACATGTAGGGGCCCGAGCCGATCAGCGCCACCGGCGAGGATTTCGCCAGGTCGATGCCGTCGCGCGCGAACTGCGCCTTCGAGAACACCGGCAGCCCGCCCGCCGACTGGATGATGTCGCGCCGCGGAGAGCCCGGCACGAAGGTGAATTTCACCCGTTTCGCATCGAGCACCTCGACCGAGGCGATCTGTTGCGCCACCACCGCGCGGAAGCTCGACAGCCCCTTGTCGCGCAGCTGCTCATAGGAAAACAGCACGTCCTCGGCAGTCAGCGGCGTGCCGTCCGAGAAGGTGATGCCGTCGCGCAGGGTGAAGATCACCCAGTCCTTCGATGCCGGGTATTCGAGGCTTTCGCACAGCAGGCAATAGGCCTCGCCCACGGTGTCGTCGGTGCCGGTCAGCATCGATTCCAGCGGGACGGAAGACAGCGCCGCCGCCCGCCCCTCGAGCGTGTAGGGGTTGAAATTGTCGAACCCGCCCGGCGCCCATTCCGAAATCTCGCCGCCCTTCGGCGCCTCGGGGTTGACGTAGTCGAGATGGGCGAAATCGGGGCCGTATTTCAGATTGCCCAGCGTCGAGATGGCGGGGGCGGTGATCGTCTCCTCGGCCCGGGCCCCGGCCGCGAGCCCCGTCCAGAGCGCCGCGCCCAGCAGCAGTGCCCCGACCATCCGCCCCGCACCGATGTCCTGCATCCGCCGCGCCGCGACCATTGCCCTCGTCATCCGTCTCTCCCCTTCATTGCCCGACCAGCTAAAGGGGCATCGCGCCGGGGTGCAAGTTGCAACTGCGTGAGAGCATGGCAAAAGGGCCGCCCCCGCGGGACGGCCCTTCCGGAACGCGATCCGATCGGCCTTTCGGCGATCAGTTGCTCAGGCTTTTCAGATAGGTGATGACGTTGTTGCGGTCTTCCGCCTTGGGCAGGCCGGCGAAGGACATCTTGTTGCCCGGGATATAGTCCTTCGGGCCGCTCAGCCACTGGTTCAGCGCCTCGAGCGTCCATTCGCCGCCATGCGCCTTGAGCGCGTCGGAATAGCCGAAGCCCTCGACCGAGGCGACCGGACGACCGACGACGCCGTCAAGATGCGGGCCGGTGGCATTGGTGCCGTCGACCTTGTGGCAGGCCTTGCACTTGCCAAAGACCTTGGCGCCCTTCTCGGCGTCGCCCTCGCCCAGCACGATCTGGACTTCTTCCGCCGGCGCGGCCGCCGCAGCGTCGCCGCCGCCCGCCCCGCCCGGCGCAGCGGTCATCATCGCGACCTCGGTGCCGTCGGCCGCGACATGCGTGCCGGAGACGAGCGAGAACAGCTTACCCGAGGCGCTATTGGCGACGAGGAAGAACAGGAAGGCGCCCAGCACGCCGCCCGCAGCCTTGGTGATCGTGGTCGAATTGAGCATGACTCGCCCCTGAGTTTCTCTGTCCAGTTGCCGGCACTTACCCGGTTTGCCCCCTTCCTTTCAAGATTTTTTGAAGAAAGCCCTGAATTCGGCGCCTTTTGTCGCGCCCGGGCGGGTTTTCGGCCGCCCCGCCGGCGCGATCCGGCTTTTCCTGTGCGCGCGCGCGGTATAGGCAGACCGCAACTGCAGACGGAGGAACCAATGAGCATTCAGCGCAAGGGCGTGATCGCATTCCAGGGCGAACCGGGCGCCTATTCGCACGAGGCCTGCCGCGAGGCGCGCCCGGACATGGAGGCCCTCCCCTGCAACACCTTCGAAGAGGTGATCGAGGCGGTGCGCCGGGGCGATGCCGATCTCGCGATGCTGCCGGTCGAGAACTCGACCTATGGCCGGGTCGCCGACATCCACCGGCTGCTGCCGGAATCCGGACTGCACATCCTCGACGAGCTTTTCGTGCGGGTGCGGATCTGCCTGATGAGCGTGCCGGGCCGCAAGCTCGACGAGATCACCGACGTGCGCGCGCATCTGGTGCTGCTGCCGCAATCGGCGCGCTTCCTGCGCGAGCACGGCATCGCGGGCCATGCCGCCGCCGACAGCGCCGGCGCCGCGGCCGAACTCGCCCACACCCGCACCCCGGGCGAAGGCGTTCTGGCCTCGGCGCTTGCCGCCGAGATCTACGGCCTCGAGGTGCTGGCCCATGACATCGAGGACCACGCCCACAACACCACCCGCTTCCTGGTGATGGGCCGCGAGCCCGACCTGAAGCGGCGCGGCCACGGCCGGATGATGACCACCTTCGTCTTCCGCGTGCGCAACATCCCGGCCGCGCTTTACAAGGCGCTTGGCGGCTTCGCGACGAATGGCGTGAACATGACCAAGCTCGAAAGCTACATGGTCGACGGCAATTTCACCGCGACGCAGTTCTATGCCGACGTCGAGGGCCACCCCGACGACAGCAACCTGCGTCTCGCGCTCGACGAACTCGACTATTTCACCTCGAACATGGCGTTGCTCGGCGTCTATCCGGCCGACCCGCGCCGCCACGGCTGAGCCTGCGGCGCCACCCCGTCGCGGGTGCCAGACCGCGCCGCCGCGAAGCGCGTGTAGAGCGCCGCACCGAAAGTTGCGACGCGCTCTTCGAAGCTGCGCTCGAGCCGGCTGCGGCCGAGCTTTGCCGATTGCAGCAGCAGCCGCGCGCCCAGCGTGCGCGGCCGCGCGTCGAGTATCACATGCAGCCGCGAGCGCCCGGGCGCGAGCACGGTGATCTGCAGCGAGAGCAGCAACTCGAAGCCGTGTGACTTGCCGCTGTAGTCGATCGCCGCGGGGCGTTCGAAGCGGATGATCTCGGCGGTCAGCTGGCGCAAGCGGCCGCGGAAGTGAAAGCCGACCTCCCACGACATCCCCGGCCCCGGCACCGCAAGCGCGTCGATCCGGCGCAGGCTGACGCCGCGGCGCCGCGCCGCATGCTCGAAGGAGGCAAAGTCGGCGATCTGGTCGAAGACGAACTCCGCCGGGGCGGCGATGTCGACACGGCTGGAGAACTTCATGCCGGGGCTCCTTGAACGGTCGCTGCCCGGTGGGCTCGGGCGAAATGAATATGGCGGCAGCGTGCAGTCAATGCCGCCGGTCTGCAAGCCACTGCCGCAGCATCCAGCCCGCAATTGCCCCCGAGCGTGGCGCACGGATCACGGGATCGGCACCGGCAAAGACCGCCGCGAGCCGCTCGCGGCTGATCCAGAGCGCATCCTCGATCTCGGTCGGATCGCAGGTGATCTCGGTGCTCACGGCCTCGGCGGCGCAGCCGATCATCAGCGAGGCCGGGAACGGCCAGGGCTGCGACACCAGCAGCCGCACCGGCCCGACCCGCACCGCGGTTTCCTCGAACACCTCGCGGCGGACGGCGGATTCGACCGGCTCGCCCGGCTCCATGAACCCCGCGAGACAGGAATACATCCCCTCGGGCCAGCCCGGCGAGCGGCCAAGCAGCACCGAATTGCCGCGGGTCACGCACATGATGACGCACGGATCGGTGCGCGGGAAATGCTGCGCGCCGCAGGCCGGGCAGACCCGCTGCCAGCCGGCAAGCGCGGGCGTGCTCGCCGCGCCGCAGGCCGAGCAGAAGCCATGCGTGCCGTGCCAGTTCAGCAGCGCCCGTGCCGTTGCCGCAATCTCTGCCGCGCGCGGGTCGAGCCGCATCATCGCGCCGCGCAGGTCTGCGAAGGCCGTGCCCGCCGGCAAGTCCGGATGATGCTGCGCGCTGTCATCGAAGAAGGCGCCGAAATCGGGCTCGGGCCCTTCCGGCACCCAGGCCGAGATATCGGCGGCAAAAACCGGCGCGCCGGCGGAAAGGCCGAGGAAGATCCACCCGCCCGCCGCGTGCGACAGCAGCGCCGCCCCCGGCGCGAGCCCGGCAAGCCCCGCACCGAGCGCCGGATCGGCCGGTGTTTCCGCGCCCGCCAGCAGCGGCCGGCCGCGCCAGAACGGCACGATCCGGGCGGCAGGATCGACCGCCATCCGGGCAAGCGCCGCGGCATCGCCGCGCAGAGAGGCCGCGCGATCGAGACCCGAGCCCGCGAAGGCAAGGCCCGGGCGGGCATCGACCGCCATCACGGCGGCATCGGAACGGACATCTGGGGAACGGGCGTCTGACATGGGGGCTCCGGCACGGCGCGGGACGGCCTGCCCCGCCCCTTCCTTTTGCCATGCCGCAGCGATGAAAGGCCAGCGGCGTTGCGCCTCCGCATCATCGCCCGGGCGATCCCCCTGCCCGCCCGAAAAGGCGCAACCGGTGGTTGAAACTCGGAAAATTCTGCTTAGGCTGGCACTCCGTCGTTCCGGTCGCCGACGCATTTTTGTAGCTCCGGGCGATATCGAAGGGATCGGACATGGCGCAAACGGCAGAGCGGGGGGCTTCGAGCGGTGCGGAAGCGGGCCGGGTGCTGCTGCGCGTGCTGGCGACGACCGATGTGCACGGCTATCTGCGCAGCCACGATTACGGCCAGGATCAGCCCGGCACCGACTGCGGCCTGACCCGGATCGCGAGTCTGGTGCAGGCGGCACGCGCCGAGGTGGCGAACACGCTGCTCTTCGACAATGGCGACATCTTGCAGGGCACGCCGCTCGTCGATCACTGGGCGCGGCGCGGCCTGCCCCCGGGCGAGGTGCACCCGGTCTTCGAGATGATGAACGCGCTCGGTTACGACGCCGGCACGATCGGCAACCACGAGTTCAACTTCGGCCTCGACTACCTCTGCCGCGCGATCGAGGGGGCGGGCTTTCCGCTCGTCTGTGCCAATGCGGTGCGGCGCGCCGGGGCGACGCCGCTCGAGGATGAGACGCTGCTGCCGCCCTGGGCGATCCTCGAGCGCGCGCTGAGCGATGCGGAGGGGCAGCTCCATCGGCTGAAGATCGGGGTGATCGGCTTCGTGCCGCCGCAGATCCTGATGTGGGACCGGCTGCAGCTCGAGGGCCGGCTGAGCGTGCGCGGCATCAATGAGGCGGCGCGCGCCCATGTGCCGGCGCTGCGCGCGGCGGGGGCCGATGTCGTCATCGCCCTCGCCCATACCGGGATCGAACCGCACCTGCCCCCGGGCCTGCCCGACCGGGCGACCGAGCATGCCGCCGTGCCGCTTGCCGCGGTGCCCGGGATCGACGCGCTGATCTGCGGCCACAGCCACCTGTCCTTCCCCGGCCCCGACACCGCCGCGACCGAGGTCGTCGATCCCCGGCGCGGCCTGCTCCACGGCAAACCCGCGGTGATGCCGGGCCGCTGGGGCTCGCATCTCGGCGTGATCGACCTGACGCTCGCCCCGGACGGTGCCGGCGGCTGGGGGGTGGTCGAAAGCCGCGCCGCGCTGCGCCCGGTGCTTGAGGCCGCCACCGGCCGGCCGGTGCCCGAAGCCCCCGCCCTCGTCGCCCGGCTCGCCCCGGCGCATGAGGAGGTGATCTGCGAATTGTCGCAGCCGGTCACCCGGCTCGCCGGACCGATCCAGAGCTTCTTCTCGATGGTCGCCCCCGACGCCGGGCTGAGCCTGATCGCCGCGGCGCAGACTGCCCATGTCCGGGCCCGGCTCGCCGGCCGGCCCGAGGCGGCGCTGCCGGTGCTGGCCGCGGTGGCGCCCGGCAAATGCGGCGGGCGCGGCGGCCCGGGCTTCTTCACCGACATCCCCGCCGGGCCGCTCTCGCGCCGCCATGTGCTCGAGATGAGCCTGTTCCCGAACACTGCCACGGCCGTGCTGGTGCGCGGCGCCCAGCTTGCCGACTGGCTCGAGCGCGCGGCCTGCGTCTTTGCGACCATCACCCCGGGACAGGCCGACCAGCCGCTGCTCGACCCGGCCTTCCCCTGCTACAACTTCGACGTGCTCGCCGGGCTGAGCTACGAGATCGACCTCAGCCGCCCGGCCCGCTTCGCCCCCGACGGCAGCCTCGCCGCCGACAGCCGCCGCATCCGCGACCTGCGCCACGCCGGCCAGCCGGTCGACCCGACCGCCGCATTCGTGATCGCCACGAACAGCTATCGCAGCGCGGGCGCGGGCGGCTTTCCCGGCGCGGCGGAGGGGGCGATCGACCTCGGCCCGCCCAAAAGTTCGCGCGTCGTGCTGTTTGAGCTGCTGGAACGGCACAGCCCCCTGCAGCCGGTGGCCGAGCCGGTCTGGCGCTTTGCCCCGATCCCGGGCGCAAGCGCGCTCCTCGAAACCTCGCCGCGCGCTGCCGGACGTCTGGCCGAGGCCGGCCCCACCGCCGCGCGGCTCGAGGAACTCGGCCTGAACGCCGCCGGCTTTCTTCAGATTCGGGTGCATTTCTGACCAGATTGCGCAAAGTCCTTCATCAGATGCGCAAAATTCAGGCCAATTACGAGTGATCGGTCAAAATTTGACCACTCGGCCCATATCTGCCGCGACGTGCGGCGCATGGCGCATTCCCCCCACCCGACGGATGGGCGCAGGATCGGCCCGACCTCAGAACCCGGGAGTTTGACCGACATGTTTCACCGCACCCTGACGGGACTGGCCGCCGCCGCAACGGTGCTGGGCTTCACCGCCCCGGCGCTGCACGCCGAAACCACCGTGCCTTTCGCCCTCGACTGGAAGTTCGAGGGCCCCGCCGCGCCCTACACGCTTGCCGTCGACAAGGGCTTTTACAAGGCAGAGGGCCTCGACGTGCAGGTGACCGAGGGCGCGGGGTCGCTCGACGCGATCCCGAAGGTGGCGACCGGCGCCTTCCCGCTCGGCTTCACCGACATCAACTCGCTGATGAAATTCCTCGACCAGAACCCCGGCGCCCCGGTCACCGCGGTGATGATGGTCTATGACAAGCCCGCCTTCGCCGTCGTCGGGCGCAAGTCGCTCGGCATCGAGACGCCGAAGGATCTCGAGGGCAAGGCGCTCGGCGCGCCGCCGCCGGACGGGGCCTGGGCGCAGTTCCCGATCTTCGCCAAGGAACAGGGCCTCGACATGTCGAAGATCACCGTCGAGCCGGTGGGTTTCCCGGTGCGCGAACCGATGCTGGCCGAGGGCAAGGTGGCCGCGATCACCGGCTTCTCCTTCACCTCGACGCTGAACGCCGAACGCCTCGGCGTGCCGGCAGACGATCTGACCGTGCTGCTGATGGCCGATTATGGCGTCGCGCTTTACGGCAATGCGATCATCGTCAACACCGACTGGGCGAAGGCCCATCCCGAGATGGTGACGGGCTTCCTGCGCGCCACCGCGAAGGGCTGGAAGGAAGCGATCGCCGATCCCGCCGCCGCGGTCGAGACGCTGGTGAAGCGCAACCCGGCCGCCGATGCGGGGCTCGAGACGAAGCGCCTCGAACTCGCCATCGCCGGCAACGTGCTGACCGACTACGTCAAGGAACACGGCATGGGCGGTATCGACACGGCCCGTTTCGCGAAGTCGATCGAGCAGCTCGGCACCACCTACGAATTCAAGACCACGCCCGAGGCGAAGACCTTCTTCGACGCAGAGTATCTGCCCACTGACGGCAGCCTGATGCTGCAATGACCGGACCGGGGGCCTTCGGGCCCCCGTCCTCGCGCAAGGTGGGACCATGCAGAAATTCATCGACATCCGCGGCGTGAAACACGCCTACAAGACGAAGAACGGCCCGCTGCCGGTTCTCGACGGGCTCGACGTGGGCGTGGGCGAGGGCGAGTTCTGCGCCGTCGTCGGCCCCTCGGGCTGCGGCAAGTCCACGCTGACCCGGCTCGTCTCGGGGCTGATGCGGCCCGACGAGGGCGCGGTGATCCTCGACGGGCAGGAGGTATCGAGCCCGCGCAAGACCGTGGGCATGGCGTTCCAGAACCCGGTGATGCTCGAATGGCGCACGATCCTCGAGAACGTGATGCTGCCGCTCGAGATCGTCGCCCCGGGCATGGGGCGCGCCGAGAAGGAGGCCCGCGCCACCCATCTGCTCGAGATGGTCGGGCTGAAGGGCTTCGAGAAGAAGCGCCCCTCGGAGCTTTCGGGCGGCATGCGCCAGCGCGCCTCGCTGTGCCGCGCGATCGTGCACAAGCCGCAGGTGCTGATCATGGACGAGCCCTTCGGCGCGCTCGACAACTTCACCCGCGAGGACCTGTGGCAGACGATGCGCGACCTGCGCGCGGCCGAGCCCTTCACCTGCGTGCTCATCACCCATGACCTGCGCGAAAGCGTGTTCCTCGGCGATCAGGTGATCGTGCTTTCGGGCCGCCCGGCAAAGACGCAATACGTGCTCGAGGTCGATCTGCCGGCCGACCGCACGATCGACATCCTCTATGAACCGAAGGCGGTCGCGATGCTGCACCTTCTGCGCGAGCAGATCCGCATCGCCCAGGGCCGCGACGGAGACCTGCACTGATGGACCGCGCGCAAAAAATCCTCGTGCCGCTTGCGGCGATCGTGATCTTCCTCGTGCTGTGGGAGTTCGTCGTCTGGGTGAACGGCTGGCCCGATTACAAGATGGCCGCGCCCTCGGACCTGCCGCCGGCGTTCTGGAAGTTCCACACTCTGTTCCTGACGATGGGCTGGCAGACGCTGTGGCGCACCGTGCTGGGGCTCGGCCTCGCCGTCGTCTTCGGCACCTTCCTCGGCATGGTGATGGGCTTTTCGAAGATCGCCCGCGACGGGCTCTATCCCCTGCTCGTCGGCTTCAACGCGATCCCGAAGGCGACGCTCGTGCCGGTGATCGCGCTGATCTTCATCGGCCAGCACGATTTCAACACCGTGCTGATGGCCTTCCTGATCTCGTTCTTCCCGATCGCGGTCTCGGTCGGCATCGGGCTCAGCACACTCGAACCCGAATACCGCGACATCCTCGCCGCGCTCGGCGCCTCGAAATTCACGATCTTTCGGAAAATCGCCCTGCCGAAGACCCTGCCCGAGTTCTTCGGTGCGCTGAAGGTCGCGGTGACGCTCGCCTTCATCGGCACCAACCTCGTCGAGATCGTCAGCCCGCATGGCAAGGGGCTCGGCGCGCTGTTCCTGTCGGGGCAGACGAACTCCGACTATCCGCTGATGTTCGCGGTGCTGATCGCCCTCGCGATCCTCGGCATCGTGCTCTACTACGCCGTCGTCGCGCTCGAGAAGATCTTCGCCGGCTGGGCCGAGCGCAGCCCGGGCTGAGGAGGCGCCCGTTGCGCGTCCAATCGCCCGAAATATCCCGGGGGTGAGGCCGAAGGCCGAGGGGGCAGCGCCCCCTCCCTGCCCCGCCGCCAGAGCCCAGCTTGCAAGGCCGCGCCGCCCGCGCTAGGGGCAGGGATCTGCCCCGGCACCAAGGTGTGCAATGTCCCTGCCGATCTTCTTCGCGGTGCTGGCCGCGGCCCTCCTGCATGCGCTCTGGAATGCCCTCGTCCGCCTCGGCGGCTCGAAGATCCGGGCAATGGCGATGCTGTCGCTCGCCGAAGTGGGGGTGGGGCTTGCGATCGTGCTCTCCCGCCCGCTCCCCGCCGCCGCGGCCTGGCCCTGGCTGATCGCCTCCTGCGCGCTGCAGGTCGCCTACAAGACCTTCCTCGCCCATGCCTACGAGGCCGGCGATCTCAGCCGGGTCTATCCGATCTCGCGCGGCACCGCGCCGATGCTGGTGGCGATCGTCTCGGCGCTGTTCGCGATCGACCCGATCGCGCCTGCGGGCTACCTCGGCGTCGCCGTGCTCGCCTCGGGGATCCTCTTCATGACACATGGTGTCTTCACCGATGGCGAAAGCCGCCGCCTCCTGCCCTTCGCCCTCGGCGCCGCGCTCTCGACGGCCAGCTATACTCTCGTCGACGGCATCGGCGCGCGGGTCTCGGGCGATGCGGCGGGCTATGTCGGCTGGCTGATGATGGGCAGCGGGCTCATCTTCGCCCTGGCGGCCCCGGTCTGGCGCGGCCCGGCGATGCTGCGGGGCTCGGCGCGCGACTGGCTCTTCGCCGCGCTCGGCGCCGCGGCCTCCTACGGCGCCTATGCGATCTCGATCTGGGCGATGACCCGCGCCCCGATCGCCCTCGTCGCGGTGCTGCGCGAGACCTCGATCCTCTTCGCGGTGCTGATCGGCTGGCTCGTCTTCCACGAACGGATGACGCGGACGAAGGCGGTGGCGGCGGCGCTGATCGTGACCGGCGTGGTGCTGACCCGGCT
Organism: Paenirhodobacter huangdaonensis; assembly: GCF_004022465.1. NCBI lineage: Bacteria > Pseudomonadati > Pseudomonadota > Alphaproteobacteria > Rhodobacterales > Paenirhodobacter > Paenirhodobacter huangdaonensis. Next base: position 81,462 of record NZ_SAVA01000003.1, read on the forward strand.
CTAGGCGGCGCGGCGCTCGGGCACGATCTGCTGCACGATGCCGACGAAGAGCAGATAGAGCGAGGTCACCACCAGCCCCCAATGCGCCCAGCTGAGCGGGTGGAAATGCACCACCGCCGCCCAGGCCGCGAACACCGTCCAGGCGAGCGACATCGGCAGCGACAGCGCGCGCCAGCGCCTGGTGCGGGTCGGGTGGATGAATTTCAGCGGGAAGAACATCGCCACCGCCAGCACCAGCACCACGCCGAGGATGACCCAGTAATCGGGTTTCAGCGCGAACAGCACCAGCACCACCATGTTCCAGCACGCCGGAAAGCCCGAGAAGGAATTGTCCTTCGTCTTCATCCGGGTATCGGCGAAATAGATGACGCTCGCATAGGTGATCGCGATGATCGCGAGCCAGCCGGTCCAGCCCGGCAGCAGGCCGGACTTGAACAGCGCATAGGCCGGCACGAAGACATAGGTCAGATAATCGACGATCAGGTCCATCAGCACGCCGTCATAGGTCGGGCAGTTGTGCTTGACGTCGTAATGGCGGGCGAGCGGCCCGTCGATGCCGTCGACGACGAGCGCGACGACCAGCCACAGGAACATCAGCGACCACTTCTGCTCGACGGCGGCCAGCATGGCAAGCATCGACAGCACGGCGCCGGTGGCGGTGAGCAGATGCACGGAAAGGGCTTTGATACGGAGGGTCATGGGGTCTTCCTGCCGCAATCGGGCCAAAGGCGCAAGCGCCGCCGCACCGCCTCCCGCCAATTGCCGCAACCGTTGCCACCCGCCCTCAGGCACGGGGATGGGCGGCCTGATAGACCTGCATCAGCCGCGCCGTATCGACCGCGGTATAGACCTGCGTCGTGGCGAGGCTCGCATGGCCCAGAAGCTCCTGGATCGCGCGCAGATCGCCGCCCGCCGCCAGCAGATGGGTGGCAAAGCTGTGGCGCAGCGCATGCGGCGTCGCCGTCGCCGGCAGGCCAAGCGCGTTGCGGGCGAGCTCCATCGCCTTCTCGATCTGGCGCGGGTTCAGCGCGCCGCCGCGCACGCCGCGAAAAAGCGGCGCCCCGGCCTCGGCCGGCCAGGGGCAAAGCCGGACATAGCCGGCCACCGCCTCGCGCGCGGCGGGCAGCACCGGCACCAGCCGCTCCTTGTCGCCCTTGCCGCGGATGCGCAGCACCTCGGGCAGCGGATGGGCGGCGCCGGTCAGCCCCAGCGCCTCCGAGATCCGCAGCCCGCAGCCGTAAAGCAGCGTCACCACCGCCGCGTCGCGCGCCGCTACCCAGGGCTCCATCGCCTGCAGCTCGACCTGCTCGATCACCGCCTTCGCGGCATCGACGGCAAGCGGTCGCGGCAGCTTGCGGCTGTATTTCGGCGCCCGCGCGGCCAGCACATGGGTGGCGTCAAAACCCTCGCGGTCGGACAGCCAGCGGATGAAGCTTTTCACCGAGGACAGTGCCCGGGCGAGCGAGCGCGCCGAGAGCCCCCTGCCCCGCTCATGCGCCATCCAGGCGCGCATGTCGGACTGTTCCAGCGCGCCAAGCCGGGCCACCCCGAGGCTTTCGCCATGGTGGCCGTGCAGGAACCCGAGGAACCCGGCCACGTCCGTGCGATAGGCGGCAATCGTGTGCTCGGAGGCGCCGTCGAGCGCCCGCATCTGCTCAAGCCAGCGCACCAGCGCATCGCCTGTCGCGGGCGAGAAGCCCGGCTGGGTCATGCCAGCCAGCGGCGCATCGCGCGCTCGAACACCCCGCCGAAGAAGCCCAGAAGGTCGGTGCCCTGCGTCGGCTTGAACTGGTGCGGGTCCTCGGCGCCGAAGACCAGCATCCCGGGCAGCCGCCCCGCGCCCAGATCGAGCGCCAGCGCCGCCTCCGAGCGGATCCAGGCCGCCGCCTCGCCATAGATCGCCTCGGATTGCGGCTGGCACTGGCGCAGCACCACCTGCCGCGGCTGGCCGCCGCGGGCGGGCCGCATGTATTCGGCGACGAAGCCCGGCTCGGCCACGCACAGCACCTCGCCCAGCCGGCGCAGGACCGCATCCTCGCCGCCATGCAGGCTTTCGAGGACAAGCCGCACCGTGTCGACGCGCAGCACCTCGGCGACCTCGGTGGTGAGGTTCTTGAGGAAGGCCTCGAAATCGACGGGATCGAGCAGCGCCAGCACCGCACGGTGGATCTGGTTGGTGCCGGCCAGATTCTCATAGGCCGCGGCGATCACCGAGCGATGCGTGTCCTCGAGCCGGTCGAGCCGGCGCTCGAGCCGCGCCATGGCGACGCCGCGCAGATCGACGATATTCGCCCCCATCGCGCGCTCGTTCGCGGCGACAAGCGCGCGCATCAGGTCGCGGTCCTCGAGGATCACGTCGGGATCGGAAATGATCTTGTCGCGCAGCTGCTGCGCGAATGCGGTATCGCTCATGCCTGTCTCGTGCCCGGTGGTTCGCGGTCTTTTGCGCGATCCTACACGCGATCGTGGTCAATTGCAGGTGAATTCTGCCCGCGGACCACGGCGCCGAAACGAAAACGGCCCGCCGAGACGGCGGGCCGGTGCACGGGATCTGCAGCTCGGATCAGACGATCTTCTGCCCGGTCTTCGCCCAGTCCTTGAGGAACTGATCGAGCCCCTTGTCGGTCAGCACGTGGTTCGCCATCGCCTTGATCACGGCGGGCGGCGCGGTGATCACGTCGGCGCCGATCTTCGCGCATTCGGTGATGTGGTTCACGTTGCGGATCGAGGCGGCCAGGATTTCCGTTTTGTAATCGTAGTTGTCATAGATCGTGCGGATGTCGTCGATCAGCTCGACGCCGTCGAGGTTGATGTCGTCGAGACGGCCGATGAAAGGCGAGATGAAGCTCGCCCCGGCCTTCGCCGCGAGGATCGCCTGCGCGGCCGAGAAGCACAGCGTGACGTTGACCATGTGGCCTTCGGATGCGAAAGCCTTGCAGGCGGTCAGGCCATCCCAGGTGAGCGGCACCTTGATCGCGATGTTGGAGGCGATCTTGGCAAGCTTCAGACCCTCGGTGATCATGTCCTTCGCCTCGGTGGCCACGACCTCGGCCGAGACCGGGCCCGCAACCATGTCGCAGATCTCCTTCGTCACCTCGAGGATGTCGCGGCCCGATTTCAGGATCAGCGAGGGGTTGGTGGTGACACCGTCGACCATGCCGAGATCGTTCAGTTCCTTGATCGCCGCCACATCGGCGGTATCGACGAAGAATTTCATGGGAAGCCTCCAGAGCAGCAATTGCGGGCCAGATAGCGCAAACGCCGGGCTTTGGCGAGAGGGGATCGGGCCGGACAAGACCGGGCAGAGGGGGGCGCTGCCCCCCGGCGGCAAGGCCGCCTCCCCCCGGAGTATTTCGGCCAGGAAAAAGCCCGGGGCCTTTCCTTGGAAAAATACTCCCGCCGGAGGCATCGAAAGTCTGTCGCATGGCTGAGGTCGGGTTTTTTCCGGAAGGCAGCCGCGTCGCGGTGCTGACCGCCGAGCCGATCGGCCGGCCGCTCGACTATCTCGCGCCCGAGGGCGGCTGTTTCCCCGGCGCCTTCGTCGAGGTGCCGCTTGGCCCGCGCAAGGTGATGGGCGTGGTCTGGGGGCCGGGCGACGGGCGCTTCGACGCGGCCCGGCTGCGCGCGGTGGCGCGGGTGCTCGACGTGCCGCCGATGCGCGCCGAGCTGCAGGCCTTCCTGATCCGGATGGGCGCCTATACCATGACCTCGCTGCCGGCGGTACTGCGGCTCGCGACCCGCACGCCGGGCCTCTTCGACGCGCCCGGCGCACGCAAGGTCTATCGCCGCGGTGCGGGCGCGCCCGGCCGGCTGACCGAGGCGCGCGAGCGGGTGCTCGAGGTGCTCGATGCGCATGACGGCGGCGGCTTCTACCTGACCGAGCTCGCGCAGCTGGCGGGTGTCACGCCGCAGGTGGTGAAGGGGCTGGTCGCGACCGGCGCGGTGGCCGAGCTCGAACAGCCGCGCGACCAGCCCTTCCCGCGGCTCGACCCCGCCTTGCCGGGCAAGGTGCTGTCCGAGGATCAGGCAAAGGCGGCCGCGGCGCTGCGCGCCGGCATGGGCGGGTTCGGGGTGACGCTTTTGAAGGGCGTCACCGGCTCGGGCAAGACCGAGGTCTATCTCGAGGCCGTCGCGGCGTGCCTCGCCGCCGGCCGGCAGGCGCTGGTGCTGCTGCCCGAGATCGCGCTGACCACCGAATTCATCGCCCGCGTCGAGGCGCGCTTTGGCGCGCGGCCGGGCGAGTGGCATTCGGGCGCGACACAGGGCGAGCGGCGGCGGCTGTGGCGGATGTGCGCCGAGGGCGGGGTGCAGATCGTGGTCGGCGCGCGCTCGGCGCTGTTCCTGCCGTTCCGCGACCTTGGCCTGATCGTCGTCGACGAGGAGCATGACGGCTCCTACAAGCAGGAAGAAGGCGTGCTTTACAACGCCCGCGACATGGCGGTGTTGCGCGCCTCCTTCGCTTCGGCGCAGGTGGTGCTGGCCTCGGCCACGCCCTCGCTCGAAAGCTGGGTGAATGCGGAAAGCGGCAAATACGCGCGCATTGATCTCGCCGCGCGGTTCGGCGTGTCGGAGCTCCCGGAGATGCGGGCGATCGACCTGCGCGCGGAGCGGATCGAGAGCGCGCACTGGATCTCGCCCACCCTCGTCGGCGAGGTGGTGAAGCGGCTTGGCAGCGGCGAGCAGTCGATGCTGTTTCTGAACCGGCGCGGCTATGCGCCGGTCACCATCTGCCGCGCCTGCGGCCATCAGATCGGCTGCGACCATTGCGACGCGCGGATGGTCGAGCACCGGTTTCTCAAGCGCCTCGTCTGTCACCAGTGCGGCGAGACGAAGCCGATCCCCACCGCCTGCCCGAACTGCGGCGTCGAGGGCAAGCTCGCCCCCGTCGGGCCGGGGGTCGAGCGGCTGGCCGAAGAGGTCGCAGAACGCTTCCCGACGGCGCGGCTTTCGGTGCTGAGCTCGGATCTCTTCGGCTCGGCCCGCGCGCTGAAGGAGGCGATCGCCGACATCGCGGCGGGCGGCGCCGATATCATCATCGGCACGCAGATCGTGGCGAAGGGGCACAACTTCCCGCGGCTGACGCTGGTCGGCGTGATCGACGCGGACCTTGGGCTTCAGGGCTCCGACCTGCGCGCGGCCGAGCACACCTTCCAGCTGATGCGACAGGTGGCGGGGCGCGCGGGGCGGGCGGAAAAGCCCGGCCTTGCGCTGTTGCAGACCTGCCAGCCCGAGCACCCGGTGATCCGCGCGATCCTCGGCGGCGACGAGGAGGCGTTCTGGCGCGCCGAGGCCGCGGCGCGGCGCGCGCAGGGCGTGCCGCCCTTCGGCCGGATGGCCGGGATCATCCTGTCGGGGCCAGAGGTGGCGCCGCTCTTCGAGATCGGCAATGCGCTCGCGCGCGCGCCGGCGCCGCTCGCCCGCATCGGTGCACAGGTCTTCGGCCCGGCGCCCGCGCCGATCGCGCGGGTGCGCGGCCGGCACCGGGTGCGGATGCTGGTGAAGGCCGAGAAGGGCGCGCCGCTGCAGGACGCGCTGCGCGTCTGGCTGCGGCAGGTGAAGCTGCCCGCGCAGGTGCGGCTCGCCATCGACATCGACCCGCAGTCGTTCCTGTGACGCCGCGCGGCCTTGAAATCCGGGGGCGGCGCTTGTATCTCCCCCTGTCCCCACCGTAGAATGGGAAGAACAGCCGGGGCCACTCCCCCGGCAGGACCGATGAAAGGGTGCCCATGTCCTGGACCGATGAACGCGTCGAACTTCTGAAGAAGATGTGGTCCGAGGGTCAGTCCGCGAGCCAGATCGCCAAGGAGCTCGGCGGCGTCACCCGCAACGCCGTGATCGGCAAGGTGCACCGGCTCGGCCTGTCGAACCGTGCCGGCGCGGAAGGCGCCGCGCCCGAGGCCGAGGCCCCCGCGGCGAAACCTGCCGTCGACCCGGCGCCCACGCCCGAACCCGTCGCCACCCGGCCCGAGCCCGCGCCCGAACCCGTGCGTGCCGCCCCCGCGCAGCCGGTGCGCCCCGCCGCCGCGCCGCGCCCCGAGCCCGTCGCCGCGGTCGCGACGCCCGCGATGCGCAAGCCCGTGGTGCCCGCCGGCCAGCCGCTGCCGCCGCAGCCCTCGCTGAACGAGATCAGCCCCGAGACCCTCGCCTCGGTGCGCGAGGTCGAGAAGCGGTCGCGCAAGATCTCGCTGATGGAGCTGACCGAGCGCACCTGCAAATGGCCGATCGGCGACCCGGCGACCGACAACTTCTATTTCTGCGGCCTGCCGAGCCAGCCCGGCAAACCCTATTGCGAGGCGCATGTCTCGGTCGCGTTCCAGCCGATGAGCACCCGGCGCGACCGACGGCGGTGAGCGGGCGCGCGGGGCCCTGCCCCGCACCCCGAGGTATTTTCAGCAAGATGAAAGGGCGGGTCGCGCGGCCCGCCTTTGCCGTCGAGAGGGCGAGATGAGCCAGAACCCCCCGAACCTGCGCCCCGATCTGGCGCCGCATCCCCGTTTCGACGAGCCCCGCCGCGAGGGCCAGCCGACGATCGGCATGGTCTCGCTCGGCTGTCCGAAGGCGCTGGTCGACAGCGAGCGGATCCTGACCCGGCTGCGCGCCGAGGGTTATGCGATCTCGCCCGATTACACCGGCGCCGATGCGGTGATCGTCAACACCTGCGGCTTTCTCGACACCGCCAAGGCCGAGAGCCTCGAGGCGATCGGCGAGGCGCTGACGGAAAACGGCAAGGTGATCGTGACCGGCTGCCTGGGCGCCGAGCCCGAGTTCATCACCGGCGTGCACCCCAAGGTGCTGGCAGTGACCGGGCCGCAGCAATACGAGCAGGTTCTGGATGCCGTGCATGGCGCCGTGCCGCCCGCGCCCGATCCGTTCATCGACCTGCTGCCTTCGACCGGGGTCAAGCTGACGCCGCGGCACTACAGCTATCTGAAGATTTCCGAGGGCTGCAACCACGCCTGCAAGTTCTGCATCATCCCCGACATGCGCGGCAAGCTGGTCTCGCGCCCGGCGCATGCGGTGCTGCGCGAGGCCGAGAAGCTGCTCGAGGCCGGGGTGCGCGAGCTGCTGGTGATCTCGCAGGATACCTCGGCCTATGGCCTCGACCGCAAGCATGACCTCAGCCCCTGGAAGGGCGCCGAGGTGCGCGCCCATATCACCGATCTCGCCCGCGAGATGGGCCGGATGGCGCGCGAGGCCGAGGCCTGGGTGCGGCTGCATTACGTCTATCCCTATCCGCATGTGCGTGACCTGATCCCGATCATGGCCGAGACCGGCGCGGGCGGCGGCGTGCTGCCCTATCTCGACATCCCGTTCCAGCACGCCCACCCCGATGTGCTGAAGCGCATGGCGCGGCCCGCCGCCTCGGCGAAGACGCTCGACGAAATCGCCGCCTGGCGCGCCGCCTGCCCCGGGATCGTCCTGCGCTCGACCTTCATCGTCGGCTATCCCGGCGAGACGGAAGCGGAATTCCAGTATCTTCTGGACTGGATGGACGAAGCCCAGCTCGACCGCGTCGGTTGCTTCCAATACGAGAACGTCAAGGGCGCGCGCTCGAACGCGCTGCCCGACCATGTGCCCGAAGAGGTCAAGCAGGACCGCTGGGAGCGCTTCATGGAAAAGGCGCAGGCGATCTCGACGGCGAAGCTCGAGGCGAAGATCGGCTCGCTGCAGCAGGTGATCGTCGACGAGGTGGACGCCGAGGGCGCCACCTGCCGCACCCGCGCCGACGCCCCCGAAATCGACGGCAACCTGTTCATCGATGAAGATTTTGAAGGACTGCAGCCGGGCGACATGCTGACCGTCGAGGTCGAGGACGCCTCGGAATACGATCTCTGGGGGCGGCGGATCTGAGCGGCGGGCGGTTTTTCGCCGCATGCCATGATCGCGCCCGATTTGGGGCGGACAGTGGCCTCCGTTTGCGGCAGGTTCGCCGCAACCGGAGGATGAAATGACCCTGACCCGCCCTGCCCTGCTGCTGCTGTTGTCCCTTGCCGTGCCGCAAACCGCGGGCGCGGTGACCAGCCAGGGCGCCTGCACCGTCTCCGAGCCCGTCGTGTCGCAGATGGCGCAGCTGGTGAATGCCGAGCGTCGGGCAAGCGGCCTGCCGCCGCTGAAGGTCGACGCCAAGCTGAACCGGGCCGCCCAGGCCCACGCCTGCGACATGGCGGCGAAGGGCTATTTCGACCATGTCGAGCCGAATGGGTCGACGCCGAAGGTCCGGGTCAAGCGCGCCGGTTTCCGCACCTGCCTGACCGCCGAGAACATCTCGCTCGACTGGAAAAGCCCGGAACGGGCGATGCAGGCGCTGATGGTCTCGCCCGGGCACCGCGCCAATATCCTGCGCCGCGGGGTGACGGCGCTCGGCATCGGCTATGTGCCGCGGCAGGGCAATGCCGGCCCGTGGTTCGTGCAGGTCTTCGCGAAAGGCTGCTGAGCGGTATGCAAAAGGGCGGCCCGAAGACCGCCCCTGTTGCCTGATCCCTTCCGGGTCGGCTCAGCTGTCACGCCCCATCGCGACCTGCGGGTTCACGATGGTGTTGCGGTTCTGGTGCGAGACGACGAAGTTCACTGTCTGCAGATCGCCGTCGCGCTGCGCCTGCTGCACGCGGATCAGCTCGGCCGTGGTGTATTCGGCCGGGTTCAGACCGACCTGCGCCGCGATCTGCGCCTTGCCGGCGGTGACGGCCGCAGCTTCGGTCGCGCCCACGCGCTTCAGGAAGTAGTCGTAGCTGCTCTGGTCGCCCGCATCGCGCGCGCCGAGCAGCTGGTGCAGCTCCGTCGCGCTGTAGGCGCCGGCATCCACGCCGAGGTAATCGGCGATCTGCTGCAGGCCCGGGTTCACATCGGCCGCCGAGGCCACACCCGCCGAAAGCACCAGCGCAAGCGCCGAATAAGCCATGTTCCGTTTCATCTTTTCTCTCCGTTCATGCGGGGCACCGGGGCGGCCATCGCCGCATCTGCCCGGAACCCGTCAATCCGTGTTGTCATTCCGCCGTCCGTGATCGGCCGGCTTACTTGTCGTGCCCCATCGCGACCTGCGGGTTCACGATGGTGTTGCGGTTCTGGTGCGAGACAACGAAGCTCACCGTCTGCAGATCGGCGTCACGCTGCGCCTGCTGCACGCGGATCAGTTCGGCCGTGGTGTATTCGGCCGGGCTCAGGCCGACCTGCGCCGCGATCTGCGCCTTGCCGGCGGTGACGGCCGCAGCTTCGGTCGCGCCCACCCGCTTCAGGAAGTAGTCGTAGCTGCTCTGGTCGCCCGCATCGCGCGCGCCGAGCAGCTGGTGCAGCTCCGTCGCGCTGTAGGCGCCGGCATCGACGCCGAGGTAATCGGCAATCTGCTGCAGGCCCGGGTTCACATCGGCCGCCGAGGCCACACCCGCCGAAAGCACCAGCGCAAGCGCCGAATAAGCCATGTTCCGTTTCATCTTTTCTCTCCGTATCCTCGACTTTTCAGTCGGTTATCTGTCCGCTTCGGGGTTCCCCGTCGCTGTGAGACTGAGATAGGCCTGTTCGAATAAATTGAAAACGCCCACGAATAAACATGACAATGCGCATTCATGCACAGATCTCGCCCCTTGAAATTTCACCGGGGCAGAAGAGGGGGCGGGGCAGAGGCCCTTCCCTCGGGGGGGTGTTTCGCCTATCTAGCGGAAAACCCGAATTTCCCCGAAAGGTGCGCTGAATGGCCTCGTATCAATACGTCTATCACATGGACGGCGTCTCGAAGACCTATCCGGGCGGCAAGAAATGCTTCGAGAACATCCGCCTGAACTTCCTGCCCGGCGTGAAGATCGGCGTCGTCGGCGTCAACGGCGCCGGTAAGTCGACGCTCCTGAAGATCATGGCCGGCATCGACAAGGACTTCCAGGGCGAGGCCTGGGCCGCCAAGGGCGCCAAGGTCGGCTATCTCGCGCAGGAGCCGCAGCTTGATGACGCCAAGTCCGTGCGCGAGAACGTCATGGAAGGCGTCGCGGAAAAGACCGCCAAGCTCGAACGCTACAACGAGCTGGCGATGAACTACTCGGACGACACCGCCGAGGAGATGGCGCGGCTGCAAGACGAGATCGACGCCGAGAACCTGTGGGATCTCGACAGCCAGGTCGACATCGCGCTCGAGGCGCTGCGCTGCCCGCCCGATGACGCCAATGTCGCCACCCTCTCGGGCGGCGAGCGGCGCCGCGTGGCGCTGTGCAAGCTCCTGCTCGAGGCGCCCGACATGCTGCTCCTCGACGAACCGACCAACCACCTCGATGCGGAAACCATCGCCTGGCTGCAAAAGCACCTGATCGATTACAAGGGCACGATCCTGATCGTCACCCACGACCGCTACTTCCTCGACGACATCACCTCGTGGATTCTCGAGCTCGAGCGCGGCCGCGGCATCCCCTATGAGGGCAACTACTCCGCCTGGCTCGAGCAGAAGGCGAAGCGGCTCGAACAGGAAGCCCGCGAGGACAAGGCCAAGCAGAAGGTCATGGCCAAGGAACTCGAATGGATCCGCGCCGGCGCCAAGGCGCGTCAGGCGAAGTCGAAGGCGCGTATCTCGGCCTATGAGAAGATGGCGGACCAGTCCGAGAAGGAACGGGTCGGCACCGCGCAGATCATCATCCCGAACGGCCCGCGCCTTGGCGGCAAGGTGATCGAGCTCGACGGCATCTCGAAGCATTACGGCGACAAGCAGCTGATCGAGAACCTCTCGTTCTCGATCCCGCCCGGGGCGATCGTCGGTGTGATCGGCCCGAACGGCGCCGGCAAGTCGACGCTGTTCAAGATGATCACCGGCCAGGAGGCGCCCGACGCCGGCACCGTCACCATCGGCGAGACGGTGAAGCTGTCCTATGTCGACCAGTCGCGCGACGCGCTCGACCCGGAGAAGAACGTCTGGGAAGAGATCTCGGGCGGGGCCGAGCTGATCCAGCTCGGCGAAGCCACGGTGAACTCGCGCAGCTATGTCGGCGCGTTCAACTTCAAGGGCTCGGACCAGCAGAAGAAGGTGGGGCTGCTTTCGGGCGGTGAGCGCAACCGCGTGCACATGGCGAAGCTGCTGAAATCGGGCGGCAACGTGCTGCTCCTCGACGAACCGACGAACGACCTCGACGTGGAAACGCTGCAGGCGCTCGAAGCGGCGATCGAGGATTTCGCCGGCTGCGCGATCATCATCTCGCACGACCGCTTCTTCCTCGACCGGCTCTGCACCCACATCCTCGCCTTCGAGGGCGAGGCGCATGTGGAATTCTTCGAAGGCAACTTCGAGGATTACGAGAACGACAAGATCCGCCGCATGGGCCCCGATGCCGCCGAACCGAAGCGGGTGAAATACAAGAAGTTCAGCCGCTGAGCTCTGGCCGCGCCGCGCTTGCGCGGCGTCCGCCCTGCCTCTAGCCTCTGCTCGTTTCACCGAGCAGAGGCTTTCATGTTTTTTCAGCGCATTTCCACAGCCACCTTCGCCCTTTTTTGTCTCGCCCTCCCCGCTCTCGCCGAACAGGACTGCACGGCACTCAGGGACGATGCCGCCCGCCTGTCCTGTTACGACCTGCAAAGCGGCTACAAGCAAATCGACGGTTCAACACCCCCCGGGACCGGCAAGTGGACGGTCCGCATCGAGACGTCACCGATGACGGACCAGACGGATGTCTACCTGCATCTCGAAAGCGAAACCCTCCTGCCTGCACGCTTTGGCTCCGGGAATGCCCCGGCCGATCTTTTCGTGCGATGCCGCGAGAACACGACCTCGGCCTTCTTCGTGTTCAACAATCATTTCATGTCGGACATCCAGGGATACGGGCAGATCGAATACCGCCTCGACAAGAACGCGATGTCAAAGGTCGGCACCGATGCGAGCACCGATAACAAGGCCCTCGGCCTGTGGTCGGGCGCGCGCGCGATCCCCTTCCTCAAATCGCTCTTCGCGCATGATCAGCTGATCGTCCGCGCCACGCCCTACAATGAATCGGCGCTCACCGTCACCTTCGATATCCGCGGGCTCGAGGCCGCCTCGGAAAAGCTCCGCGACGCCTGCAAGTGGTAGGCCCCTGCTTTCTCCTTGCCGAAAATACCTCGGGGTGAGGCCGCAGGCCGAGGGGCAGCGCCCCTTGACCGCGCTCAGCCCCGGCGCCGCCCCCGGCCCTCGGAAAGCCAGGCCGCCACGCTCAGCAGCGCGGCGAGTGCGAGCCAGGCCCAGGCGGGCAGCACCGGGCTCACCCGGATGTCGGCCACCGCCGCCGCACCGCGCGGCGTGATGCCGATCCAGCCGCGCCCGGCCGAGAGCCGCCCTTCGCGCACCGTGCGCACCGCGGGGATGCCGTCTTCGAGCCGGCTCACCCCGCCGCCCGAGGCCTGCACCGCGGCGCTCAGCGGGCCGGCGCTCGCGATCGTGCCCTCGAACTCGCGCGGCGCGGCGGGGCCCAGCGCCACCACCCGCTCGAGATCGCCCTGCTTCAGCCGGTAGAGCCCCGGCCCCGGCGCCTGCCAGCGCGCGCTGAACCGGCCCGGCCCCGCCTCGCTCAGCGCCAGATCCTGCGTCGAGCCATCGGGCAGCGTCACCGTGACCGGCCCCGGCGCCTCCTTCATCGTGCGCCGCGTCACGGTCAGCGACAGGCTGCCCGGCTCGACCTCGGCGATCAGCGCCTCTTCCTCGAGCTCGGGCTCCTTCATCTCCCAATGCGCGATCCGGCGCAGCAGCTCAAGCTGCGGCCCGCCGCCCTCGAAGCCGCGATCCCACAGCCACGGGTGATCCGAGGCGAGCAGCGCCACCCGCCCCTTGCCGGCATGCGCCAGCACCAGCAGCGGCTTGTCCTCTGCGCCCTTCATCACCACCTCGCCGGTGGCGTCGGTCAGCTCGATCTGGCGCAGCCAGCGGCCCCAGTGCTTCGGCCCGGGCTCGCCCTCGGGCGGTGGCGCGCCCTCGAGCCCCGCGGTCACCGGATGGCGCAGGCCAAGCTCGGTCGGGCGCGGCAGATAGGCCTCGGACAGCACCCGCCCGGTCGGCCGCGCCGGCATGATCTCTCCAAGCGGCGTCTGCCACAGGCTCTCGACGGTGGCGAATTCGGGCCCGGCCGAGATCAGCACCGCGCCGCCGCGTTCGACGTAATCGCGGATATTGGCGAAATAGGCGGGCGGCAGGATGCCGCGCTCGCCGTAGCGGTCGAAGATGATCAGGTCGAACTCGTCGATCTTGTCGATGAACAGCTCCTGCGTCGGGAAGGCGATCAGCGACAGTTCCGACACCGGCACGCCGTCCTGCTTCTCGGGCGGGCGCAGGATGGTGAAATGCACGAGGTCAACGCCCGCATCGGATTTCAGCAGGTTGCGCCAGGTGCGCTCGCCCGCGTGCGGCTGGCCCGAGACGAGCAGCACCCGCAGCCGGTCGCGCACGCCGTTGATCTGCACCACCGCGGCGTTGTTGCGCGCGGTCAGCTCGCCCGGCACGGGGGCAAGGCTGAACTGCACGACGTTCTGCCCGCCGTGTTCAAGCGTCAGCGGCAGTTCCAGATCCTGCCCGACCTCGACGCGATAGCTGCGCGCCTCGCCGCCGTCGATGGCGATGGTCAGATCGGCCTCGGTCCCCGCGGCTTTCGGCACCGCGCCCTCGTCGAGCACCTTGAGCCGGATCCGCGTCTCCTCGCCGATGATGCCGAAGGCGGGCGCCGTCTCGATCAGCAGCCGCCGGTCCCAGTCTTTCGCATGGCCGGTCAGCACCAGCTGCAGCGGCGCGGGCAGCGCGGGGGCAAGGTCCGCGTCATGCGCCTGCCCGTCGGTGACGACGATGGCGCCGGCGACGCGGGCGCGCGGCTCGGCCGCCAGCGCCTCGGCGAGCGCCGCGCCGATCTGGGTGCCGGCGTTCTTCGCGCCGTCGGGCACGGTGATCCGGCGCAGCTCGGTGTTGGGCAGGGCCTGCACCTCGGCCGCAAGGCGCGCCACCGCCGCATCGGTCCGCGCCGCACGGTCGGACAGCGTCTGCGAGGCGGTGCGGTCGTCAATCAGCAGCACGATGTCCGAGAGCGGCGTGCGCTCCTCGCGCTGCAGCGAGGGCTGCGCAAGCGCGCCCAGCAGGGCGAGGGCGGCGAGCGCGCGCAGCGCCCAGCCCCGCAGCCCGCGCCACAGCGCCAGCGCCAGCAGCAGCGCCGCCAGCCCCGCGCCGGCGGCGATCACCGCCCAGGGCAGCAGCGGCGCGAAGATCACCGAAAGCCCGCTCATTGCCCCAGCCTTTCCAGCAAAGCCGGCACATGCACCTGGTCGGATTTGTAATTGCCGGTCAGCACATGCATCACCAGGTTCACGCCGAAGCGCCAGGCGATCTCGCGCTGGCGCTCGCCGGCCGAGCCGCGGCCGAGCGGAAACATCGGCTCGCCCACGTCATCGACCGCCCAGGCCGCGGCCCAGTCGTTGCCACCGATCACCACCGGCGTCACGCCGTCGTTCAGGTTGCGAAAGGGCATGCCCTCGGTGGTCTCGGCCTCGGCCGCAGCTTCCACCCAGATCGGCCCGTCATAGCGGCCGGGGAAGGTCTGCAGCAGATAGAAGCTGCGGGTCAGCACATGATCGGCCGGGATCGGTTCGAGCGGCGGGATCTCCAGCGGCGCGGCCAGCGCCTGCAGCCGCCGCCCGGCATCGGTCGCGGTGCCGATGCCGGCCAGATCGGCGTCGCGGGTGTCAAAGAGGATCATCCCGCCGCCGCGCAGGAAGCGGTTGAGTTTCGCATAGGCCGCGGCCGAGGGGGCGGGTTCGTCCGCCGTCACCGGCCAGTAGATCAGGGTGAAGAGCGCCAGATCGTCGGTCTCGAGGTTCAGCTCCATCGGCGCCGAGGGCTCGACCGTGGTGCGCCGGGTCAGCACCTGCGTCAGCCCGCGCAACCCCGCCATCGACACCCGGTCGATCGCCGCATCCCCGGTCGGCACATAGGCCAGAACCACGTTCGAGGCGGCCTCGACCGCGCGCGCGATCGGCATCGCGTCCTCGGCGCGCGCCTGCGGCGCCATGCCAAGGGCCGCCGCCAGAACCAGCACCGCCGTGCCCGCGCGCGGGCCGCGCAGCCGGCCGGCGAGGGCGAGCGAGGCGAGGATGTCAATGAGCAGCGCCAGCAGCGCCGCCGCCAGCAGCGCGCCCTTGAGCGGCATCTGCCGCGGCGCGGCCAGCCCCTCGAGCGTCACGCCGAGCGGCCAGCTGGCCGGCGCCAGAACCCGCCCGCGGGCGAGCGCATCAAGCGCGACACTGCGCGCATCGGCGGCATAGATGCCGGGCGGCAGGTCGGGGCCCGGGATCGCCTCGGCCAGCACCTCGCCCGGCACGCCGGCGGCCGCCTCGGCGGTCTCGATCCGGCCAAAACCATCGAGTCGCTTCACCGGCACCCAGGTGCGGCCGGCAAGGTCGGCGGCGGTGGGGGCGGCAGCGCGGCTCGACACCGCGAGGCGGTCGAGCATCTGCGGGAACAGGCCCGAGAGCGGCAGGTTCGACCAGTCGGCATTTGCGGTGACGTGGAACAGCACCACCTCGCCCGCGCCAAAGGCCGCGCGGGTGACGAGCGGCGTGCCATCGGCAAGCGCGGCGATGGTCCGCCCGGCAAGCTCGGGACCGGGCTCGGCCATCACCTGCTCGCGCACCGTCACATCCTCGGGCACGGCGAGGCCCGCGAAGGGCGAGGCCTCGGGGAAGGGCGCAAGGCGGCGCGGCTCGCCCCAGCTCATCGTGCCCCCGACCGAGCGGCCGCCCTGCCGCAGCCGCACCGGCAGCAGGACATCGCCCGCGGTATCGGCCGCCGCCATGCGCGGGCCGGCAAAGCGGATCAGCAGCCCGCCCTTCTCGACCCAATCAGCGAGCGCGTCGGCCTCGGCGACCTCGCCGACATCGGCCAGAATCACCACGTCGGGATTGGCGACGAGTGCGTCTTCGAGCGTGCCCTCGATCAGATCGGCGGTCGGCGCCAGCGCCTGCTGCAGGTAATGCAGCGGCGACAGCAGCTCGAGCCCCTCGCGCGGCGCGGCGGCGGAAATCAGCGCCACCTTGCGCCGCTTCACCGCGTCATCGGTCAGGCTGACCGCACCGGCGGAACGAATGCCGGCGATCTCGAAGCGGGCGACGCGGTTGCGCAGCTCGGGCGGCAGGTCGAAACGGGCGAGGGCCTCGGTCGCGTTTTGCGGGTGCACCGTCTCACGCGCCAGTTCCCGCTCGATCCCCGCGGGGTCGGGGCCGATCGCGGCGATCTCGTAGTCGCCCGAGACCGGGGTGGCGGACAGAAGCGGCAGCGTGACCACGCGCCCCTCGACCGTCGCAGGCCCAAGCGCCAGCACCGGCGTGCCCGGCTGCCAGACCCGCAGCGCGCCGCGCGCGGTGAGGGCGGCGACCAGCCCGGCGCGCCCGGCACGATCAAGCCCGTCCGAGAGCCACAGCGTGTCGAAGCGCCCGGCGGGCAGGATCTTCGCCGGGTCGAGATCGGGCGAGGGCTCCCAGGGTTTCGGGGCGAGGCCCGGCAGGCCGGCCTCAAGGTCCGCGGCATTGACGAAGGCGGGCGGCGCGGGCGGCGGATCGGCAAGCGAGACGAGCGCCACCGGGCGCCCGGCCGCCGCGGCCTCGGTCAGGGCGCGCGAAAGGCGGTCAAGCCGGCGCGGCCAGTCGCGGGCCGAGGGCCAGCCGCCATCCTCGACGATCAGCAACGGCCCCTGCCCCGGCGCGACCGGCACCGGGTGCAGCACCGGGCCGGCAAAGCCGAGGATCGCCGCGGCCAGCGCCGCCATGCGCAGCGCCAGAAGCCACCAGGGCGTGCGCTCGGCCTGCACCTCCTCGTCGGCAAGGCCCGCCAGCAACGCCACCCCCGGGAAGCGACGGCGCACCGGCGCGGGCGGCGTCGCGCGCAGCAGGAACCACAGGATCGGCAGCGCCGCGAGGCCCAGCAGCAGCCAGGGCGCAGTGAAGCCGAGAGGGCCGAAGACGGTCATCCCCGCCCCCGTTCCAGCGCCGCGTGCAGCCACAGGAGCGCCGCCTCGGGCGGCGTCGCGGTGCGGTGGGTCGAGAATTGCCAGCCCGCCTCGGCCGCCATCCGGGCGAGCCGCTCGCGCCGCTCGGCCAGCCGGGCGCGGTAGCGGGCGCGCAGGTCCGCGGCCTCGCGCGTCTCGTGGCGCAGCCTGCCGCCCATCGATTCGAAGATCGTGCGGCCGTCGAAGGGGAAGTCCTCCTCGGCCGGGTCGAGGATCTGCAGCATCACCCCGGTCACGCCGCGATCGGCAAGCGCGCCAAGCGCCGCGGCAATCGCCCCGATGTCACCGAAGAAATCGGACAGGAACACCGCCCGCCCCTGCGCGGCGATCCCCGCGACCTCGGGCGTGCCGTAATCGGGGCCGGGGGCGGCATCGTCGCCCAGCAGCGCAGCGAGGGTCATCAGCTGCGCGCGGCCCGGGCGCGGCGGGGCGAGCGGGCCGCTGAGCCCCACCCGTTCGCCGCCCCGCACCGCCAGCACGGCGAGCGCCAGAGCGAGCAGCCGGGCGCGCGCGCCCTTCGTCGGGCGTGCGGCCCGCCCCGTGGGGGCCCCGGTGAAGCGCATCGAAGCCGAGCCGTCGACCCAGAGCGACAGCGACTGCGCCAGCTGCCATTCCCGGTCGCGCACGAATTGCGTGTCGGAGCGCGCCGAGCGGCGCCAGTCGACGAAGCGCGCGGCATCGCCCGAATGGGCGGGGCGGTATTGCCAGAACTCCTCGCCCGGGCCGGCGCGGCGCCGGCCGTGGCCGCCCATCTGCACGGTGGCGGCCAGCCGTTCGGCCGCGACCAGAAGTGCGGGCAGCGCGCCCGCCGTCCGCTCCGCCTCGCGGCGCAGTGACAGCGCGGCGATCTCGGGGCCGGGAAGGCTCACGCAGCCGCCTCGATCTCGATTCCGGTCACCTCGGCCGCGACGCGGGCGATCACCTGCGACAGGGTCTCGCCGCGGGCACGGGCGGCAAAGCCGAGCGCCATGCGGTGGCTGAGCACCGGACGGGCGAGCGCCACCACATCCTCGACCGAGGGGGCGAGGCGGCCATTGAGCAGCGCGCGCGCCCGCACCGTCAGCATCAGCGCCTGCGCCGCGCGCGGACCGGGGCCCCAGGCAAGGGCCTCGCGCACCACCGGCAGCGCCTCGGGCTCGCCCGGACGGCAGGCGCGGACGAGATCGAGGATCGCCTCGACCACGCTTTCGCCGACCGGCATCCGCCGCACCAGCGCCTGCGCGGCGATCAGTTCCGCGGCCGAGAAGACGCGGATCGCCTCGGCCTCGGTCGCCCCCGTGGTGGCCAAGAGGATCTCGCGCTCGGTGTCGCGGGTCGGGTATTCGACGTCGACCTGCACGAGGAACCGGTCGAGCTGTGCCTCGGGCAGCGGATAGGTGCCCTCCTGCTCGATCGGGTTCTGCGTCGCGAGCACATGGAAGGGCGGTCCGAGCGGTCGGTGCACGCCCGCGACCGTCACCTCGCGCTCCTGCATCGCCTGCAGCAGCGCCGATTGCGTGCGCGGGCTGGCGCGGTTGATCTCGTCGGCCATCAGGAGCTGACAGAAGACCGGCCCCTCGAGGAAGCGGAAGGCGCGGCTGCCGTCGGGCGCGGTCTCGAGCACTTCGGAGCCGAGGATATCGGCGGGCATCAGGTCTGGGGTGAACTGGATCCGGCCCGGGTTCAGCCCCATCACCGTCGCCAGCGTGTCGACGAGCATGGTCTTGCCGAGCCCCGGCAGGCCGACCAGCAGCGCATGCCCGCCCGACAGCATCGCGGCGAGCACCAGCTCGACCACCCGCTCCTGACCGATGAAGCGGCGGTTGACCGAGGCCCGCGCCGCGCCGAGCCTGGCGCCGAGGCGCTCGATTTCGCTGACGAGGTCTTCGGTCATGACAGTGGCTCCCCTGGGCGTTATGGTCATCTGAACAGATATCCGCCCCCGACCCAATCGCAAAGAGCCGATGACCGAGACCGACGACTCACAAAAGACCGTGAAAGCCCCGAGTGCCGAGGGCATCGCCGCCGCGGCGACACAGGCGCACCGCAAGGGGCCGCCGCCCGTGCACCTGTGGAACCCGCCCTTTTGCGGCGATATCGACATGGAGATCCGCCGCGACGGCACCTGGTTCTATCTGGGCACTCCAATCGGACGGGCGCCGCTGGTGAGGCTTTTCGCTTCGATCCTGAAACTTGAGGACGGGAAATACTTTCTCGTCACCCCGGTCGAGAAAGTGGGCATCCGCGTTGTCGACGCGCCTTTCGTCGCGGTCGATTGCGAGGTCTCGGGCAGCGGCGCCGATCAGGCGCTGACCTTCACCACGAATGTCGGCGACGTGGTCACCGCCGGGCCAGAGCACAGGATCCGCGTCACCCGCGCGGCCGATGGCGAACCCAGCCCCTATGTCCACATCCGCCGCGGGCTCGAGGCGCTGATCGACCGCAAGACCTTCTATCGGCTGGTGGAGATCGCCACCCCCGCGCCGCATGAGGGGCGCGACTGGCTCGGCCTGTGGTCGGAGGGCGTCTTCTTCCCGATCATCCCGATGGCGGAGCTGAGCGGGATCTGAGCCCCCGGCCGGGCTGGGCGGGACGGCGCGGCGGGGGCTGCCTGCTCCCGCACCCCCGGGAGTATTTTTGCCAAGAAAAAGACGGCGTCAGGCGCAGCCGCCGGCCGCGGCCTGATCGGCGCAGCCGGCGGCGCGGGTCTCGGGCTCGAGCGTGGCGTGGCGGATGTCGAACTCGGCCGCGAGCATCGCCTTGGCCCGGGCGATGGTTGCGGCGTAATCCGCGCCCTCGGCCAGCACCAGATGCGCCTCGAGCGCGTCGCGCTTTTCGTCAAGCGCCCAGATGTGCAGATGGTGCACGCCCTCGACCCCCTCGATCGCGGCAAGGCGGGAGGCGACGTCGCCGCAATCGCATTCGGGCGGCGCGCCGAGCATCAGGATGCGCAGCACCGGCCGGATCTCGCCCGCGACATGCCACAGGATGATCGCCGAGATCGCGATGGTCAGCACCGGATCGACGAGGCGGAAATCCCACAGCAGGATCATCACGCCGCCGACGATCACCGCGACCGAGGCGCCGGCATCGGCCAGATTGTGCAGGAAGGCGGCGCGGATGTTCACGCTGTCCTTCGCCAGGCTGAAGGTCAGCGCCGCGGTGCCGAGGTCGATGGCAAGGGCGAGGAGCGCCAGCCAGACCACCGGCCAGCCCGCGACCGCGGGCGGGTTCGCCAGACGGCCCGCGGCCTCGGCCAGAAGCCACAGCGCGACGAGGATCAGCGCAACATAGTTCACCAGCGCCGCCACCACCTCGGCCCGGTCCCAGCCGAAGCTCATCGCGGGGCTCGGACCGCGGCGGGCGAGACGGCGCGCGCCGAAGGCAAGGACCAGCGCCGCCGCATCCGAGAAGTTGTGCACGCCATCGGCGATCAGCGCGACGGAATCGGCCATCCAGCCGCCGATCACCTGCGCGACGGTCAGCAGGACGTTGATCGCCACCGCCCAGACCACCAGCCGGTCGCCGGTCTCGGCGCTCAGCTGGGGATGGTGATGGCCGTGGTCGTGGGCGTGGTCGTGCGGCATGGGAGGGTCCGGTGCTGGCGCCGCCCGGGGGCGGACGGCCGCCTCATCCTTGCGCCACCTGCGGCCGGGGTCAATGCGCCTCGGCCCAGCTCGCCCCCTGCCCCGCCTCGACGACGAGCGGCACCGAGAGTTTCACCACCGGCTCGGCCGCACCCTCCATGATGTCGCGCGCGGCGCCCGTCAGTCGCGCGACATCGGCCTCGGCCACCTCGAAGATCAGCTCGTCATGCACCTGCAAGAGCATCCTGGCGTCGAGCCCGGCGATTGCCGCGGGCATCCGGATCATCGCGCGGCGGATGATGTCGGCCGCCGCGCCCTGGATCGGCGCGTTGATCGCGGCGCGTTTGGCAAAGCCCGCCCGCGGCCCCTTGTCGTTGATCTCGGGGGTGTGGATCTTGCGCCCGAACAGGGTGCGCACGAAGCCGTTCTCCTTGGCGAAGGCGATGGTGCTGTCCATATAGGTGCGGATGCCCGGGAAACGCTCGAAATAGCGGTCGATGAAGGCCTGCGCCTCGGCGCGCGGGATGCGCAGGTTGCGGGCAAGACCGAAGGCCGAGATGCCGTAGATCACCCCGAAGTTGATCGCCTTCGCCTGCCGGCGCACCATCGGGTCCATGCCCTCGATCGGCACGCCGAACATTTCGGAGGCGGTCATCGCGTGGATGTCGAGCCCGTGGAAGAAGGCGTCGCGCAGGGCCTGGATATCGGCCACATGGGCGAGGATGCGCAGCTCGATCTGGCTGTAGTCGAGCGAGACGATCCGCCGGCCCGCGGGGGCGACGAAGGCCTCGCGGATGCGCCGCCCCTCGTCCGAGCGGACCGGGATATTCTGCAGGTTCGGATCGGTCGAGGCGAGCCGGCCGGTGTTCGCACCGGCGATGCTGTAGGAGGTGTGCACGCGCCCGGTGTCGGGGTTCACATGGCCCTGCAGCGCGTCGGTATAGGTCGATTTCAGCTTCGAGATCTGGCGCCAGTCGAGCACCTTCGAGGCGAGCCGCGCGGCCTTCGGGTTGGTGTCCTCGAGCGTGGTGATGTCCTCGAGCACATCGGCGCCGGTCGACCAGGCGCCGGCCTTGCCGCGCGCGCCGCCCTCGACCCCCATCTGCTCGAACAGGATCTCGCCGAGCTGCTTCGGCGAGCCGACGTTGAAGGGCTGCCCCGCCACCTCCTGGATCTCGGCCTCGAGCCCGGCCATGCGCTGTGCGAAGACGTTCGACATCCGGGCAAGAACCGAGGTGTCGACCTTCACCCCCGCCATCTCCATCTCGGCCAGCACCGGCACCAGCGGGCGCTCGAGCGTCTCGTAGACGGTGGTCACCTCGGCGCGGTGCAGCATCGGCGCGAAGCGGCGCCAGAGCCGGAAGGTGATGTCGGCATCCTCGGCCGAATAGGGCACGGCCTTGTCGATCGCCACCTTGTCGAAGGTGATCTGCGCCTTGCCCGAACCGAGGAGCTCCTTGATCGGGATCGGGGTGTGACCGAGGTATTCCGTGCTCAGCGCGTCCATGCCGTGGCCGTGCAGGCCGGCGAACATCGCATAGCTCATCAGCATGGTGTCGGCGATCGGCGCGACGCGGATCCCCTGCCGGGCGAAGATCTTCCAGTCGTATTTCATGTTCTGGCCGATCTTCAGGATGGCCGGATCCTCGAGCACGGGCTTCAGCAGCGCCAGCGCCTCGGCCGGGTCCATCTGCCCTGCGGCGCGCTCGACCCCGCCGAAGAGGTCGTCGCCGCCGCTGCTGTGGCCGAGCGGCACATAGGCCGCCCGCCCGGGCGCGGTGGCGAGCGAGACGCCGACCAGATCGGCCTGCATCTCGTCAAGCGAGGTGGTCTCGGTATCGACGGCAAGAACCCCGGTCGCGCGCGCCTCGGCAAGCCATGCGGCCAGCGTTTCGCCGTCGCGGATGCAGACATAGGCGGCGGTATCGAAAGGCGCCTCGGGGACAGCGGCGGGCGCGGTGGCGCGCGCGCCGGCGCCGGCACGCTCGGGGGCGGTCTCGGACACCGCGGCCGGGGCCGCAACCGGCACCTCGAGGCCGAATTTCTCGGCCACCCGCTTCGTCAGGGTGCGGAATTCCATCTTGTTCAGGAACGCCATCAGCGCCGCGGGCTCGGGGTCCTTCACTTCAAGATCATCGAGGGTGAAATCGAGCGGCGCGGCATCGTCGAGGGTGACGAGGCGCTTCGACAGCCGGATCTGATCGGCAAAGTCGATCAGGGTCTGGCGGCGCTTCGGCTGTTTCACCTCTTCGGCACGGGCAAGCAGCGTCTCGACATCGCCGTATTCCTGGATCAGCTGTGCCGCGGTCTTGATACCGATGCCGGGTGCGCCCGGCACGTTGTCGACCGAATCGCCGGCGAGCGCCTGCACGTCGACCACCTTCTCGGGCGGCACGCCGAATTTCGCCTCGACCTCCTCGGGGCCGATCGTCAGGTTCTTCATCGCGTCGAGCATCTCGACGCCGCCGCCGACGAGCTGCATCAGATCCTTGTCGGAGGAGATGATGGTGACCCGCCCGCCCGCCTCGCGCGCCTCGCGGGCAAGCGTGGCGATGATGTCATCGGCCTCGAACCCTTCCATCTCCTTGCAGGCGATGTTGAAGGCGCGTGTCGCCTCGCGGGTCAGCGGGAACTGCGGGCGCAGATCCTCGGGCGGCGGCGGCCGGTTCGCCTTGTATTCAGGGAAGATTTCCGAGCGGAAGGTCTTCGAGGAATAATCGAAGATCACCGCCGCATGGGTCGGCGCGTCGCCGTTCTTGGCGTCCTCGATATAGCGGAAGACCATGTTGCAAAAGCCTGCCACAGCTCCCACCGGCAGCCCGTCCGACTTGCGGGTCAGCGGCGGCAGCGCGTGATAGGCGCGGAAGATGAAGGCAGAGCCGTCGATCAGATGCAGGTGGCAGCCTTTGCCGAAAGCCATGGGGTCCCTCCGTTCAGGCCCCCGTTGTGCCACAGCCGCGCCCGCCCCGAAACCCGAAACGCGGCCACGAATGCGAACGGGCGGCCCAAGGGCCGCCCGCATGCGCGCAAGGATGCGCACAAAAATGCATCAGGTCTCAGTGACCGGATTGCGCGTGATCACGGTCGATCACGTATTTCTTGTCGCAATAGGGGCATTCGACCCAGCCCGTGTCGTGCGGGATCGTCAGCCAGACGCGCGGATGGCCAAGCGCACCCTCGCCGCCGTCACAGGCGACCTTCCAGCTGGTCACGACTTGCGTCTCGGGGGCGTCGGGGGCGGTTGCGGTCATCTGCGGCTCCGTGAAATGCGGCGCGGTGGCGCCTTTGGCGGCATATTAGCGATTGCCGGGAACGGGGCAAGGGGCCCCGAACCCGCCGCCCTGCCCCTCAGTCGAGGTCGAGCATCCGGCCAAGCGAGCGGCCGCCAAGGATGTGCAGGTGGAAATGCGGCACTTCCTGCACCCCGTTCTCGCCGGAATTGGTGATCGCGCGGAAGCCCTTGCCGCCGTCCTTCGCCTCGATCCCGAGCATCGCGCAGACCTTGGCACAGGCGCGGGTGAAGTCGATGATCTCGGCATCCGAGGCTTCGGCGCAGAAATGGTCGTAGGTGACATAGGGCCCTTTCGGGATCGCCAGCACATGCACCGGCGCCTTCGGCGCGATGTCGCGGAAGACAAGCGTGTGCTCGGTCTCCAGCACGGTGTTGTTCGGAATCTCGCCGCGCAGGATGCGGGCGAAGATGTTGTTCGTATCGTAGACGTAAGCCACGGGTCTCTCCTCAGTCGACGAACAGATAATGGGTCGCCGCGATGTCCTGCGCAACCTCGGGTTCGACGTTCAGGAAACGGGCAAGCGGCGTCGCGTTCTCCTCGGCGCGCACGCTTTCGCGCATCCGCACGAACATCGGGAAGCGCGCGTCGCGCATCCGGTCGCTCTCGAATTTCAGATCGAAGCGCACCGTCGGCAAGAGCCGGTCGATCACGTCCTGCGGCGTGCTGTCACCGGCGAGACCGATGCGCCGGGCATGGCCGATGAGATAGTCATCGGTGAAGTCGCACTCGACCTCGAGGATGCGCACCGTCGCCTTGTCCGAGGCGAAATCCTGCATCATGTCGAAATCGGCCGGATCGACGCAGATGATCAGCTTGTCGGTGCGGAAATAGTCGAACAGCATCCGCACCAGCGCCCGGCGGTGGCGGTTGCGCTTTTCCACCGTGCGCTCGATGCCGCCCAGATGCGGCAGGCCGCCCTCTTCATGGAACAGGTACTCGACCGCGGGAATGCCGGTGCGCAGGCGGATCTGCTCGACCAGCCGCTTCGCCACATGCCACTTCTTGCACACCACCATCATCAGCGTGCGCTCGCGCCCGAGGCTCGCTTCCGTTTCCCAAAAGCGCGGCGCGAAGCGGCGCCCGATGCGGCCGCGGCCGGTCAGGAACTTGTAGAGCGACCGCCCCTCGTTCGAGATCGGGAAGCTGACGCCGGTCTGCGTCCACAGCTCGCCAAGCCGCTGCTTGAGCTCGGCCGCGTCGGCGCTGATCTTGCGCGCAAACAGGAAGTCCTGCGCCAGCAGCAGGTCGTAATGATCGTTGTAGAAGGTCACCGGCATGCCGTAGTCGGTGAACATCAGGAAGGTGAGGGTCCGGGTGCGGATCTCCTTCTCCGGCACGACATGGCGCACGATGGTCTGGAAGAAGGTCTCGTCGGGGATCCAGGTGGTGCGGAAGAAGCGCATCACGTCGGGCCGCTCGGTGCAGAAGGCCAGCACCGCCTCGATGGTGTGCCGGCGCAGGCACCACCATTGCGAGCCGATCATCATCTGGATGTCCTCGGGCACCGCCCGGGCCAGGCCAAGCGCCTTCTGCAGCTCGAAGCTGCGGTAGAACAGCCAGCTTTGCGTGCGCTCGTTGAACCAGTGGCGATAGATCAGCCGCTCTTCCTTGATCCCGGTCTTGATCCAGTCCGAGGCGAAGAAATCGAAGCTTTCGATATAGTCGACATCGGTCGCATCGAGGAAGGCATGGGCGAATTCGGCGGTCTTGATCTGCATGCAGTCGCCCGAGAGCATGTAGAAATGCGTCGCCTCGGGAAAGGCCGCGACCGCAGCCTTCACCGCCTCGAGCGTCGCCGCGACAAGGCTCCACTCGCCCCAGCCGCATTTCAGCCGCCGCGCCGCGAAGGTGACCGAGGGGTTGTCGGCAAACGCGCTGCGGATCTTCTCGAAATCGGCCGGTTTGGCGCGGGCGTCGAAATGGATCGAGACGTAATCGCCGGTTGCCGTCAGCCGCTGCGCCTGCGCGATGATCCCGTCCGGGTCCTTGTGCGTCAGCAGGATGAAGGCGATTTTAGCCATACCAGAAACAGTTCTTTCGCCCGTTACGTACTATCTGCCTTGATACCGTCAAAGAACATTGAAAAGACAGAGGTTCTTTGATCTGTAGTGAGTAAATATTTCGGCCACGACGTCAAGATGACGCCCGGTCGTTCAAGGAGGCAAGATCCATGGGTTTTCCAGGAACGTGGATGACGGAAAGCGAAAGCGTCGTCTATCGGGTGGTTCCGAAATGCGCCTGCTCGTCGATCGGGCAGATCATGTTCTACTCCGACCATGGCCGGTTCTTCGACGGCGATATCCATGATTCGACCTCCGGCCTGCACAAGTGGTCGCAGGAGGACAGCCAGAAGCTGATCGAGAAGAACGTGAAGGCGCACAAGAGCTATGCCTTCACCTGCGTGCGCAACCCCTATGCGCGGCTGCTCAGCTCGTTCTTCGACAAGATCGCCGGCATCCAGCGCAACGGCAAGCGCTACCGCGGCAATCTGGTGCCGCAGCTGATCCAGCGCTACGGCGTCGAGGTCGGCGCGCCCGAGGACAATTTCGAGTTCGACCAGATCAAGTCGTTCCGCCGCTTCCTGCTGTTCGCGCGCGACACCATCCGCTGGCGCCGGCCGATGGAACCCGACATCCACTGGTCGGCGATGTCGGGCCATATCTCGACCTTCATCGTGAACGGCGGGCGTTACGACAACATCTTCTTCACCGAGAAGTTCAACGAGGGCATGCAGTCGGTGCTCGACCACATCACCACGCCGGTGCCGGTCGATCTGGCCAAGGTGCCGAAGTTCAACGAATCGGAAGGCCACGGGCCGAAGCGCGCGCACAAGGTCAGCGAATATTTCGACGACCTGTCGCGCCACCTGATCTGGGAGATCTACAAGAAGGACTTCCAGCTGTTCCGTTACGATTTCGACAACCCGGACAACAAGTATCCGCTGGGCGAGGTCGATCTCGACGAGGTCCACGCCAAGCTCGGCAACTGAGCCCGACCGGCGCCGCCTCAGGCGGCGGCCGGCACGGCGGTGAACAGCACCTGCCCACGCGGCAGGCGCAGCGTCTCGCGTGTGGCGATCCAGCCGGTCTGCGCGGCAAAGCCGTGCACATCCGCCTCGAGCAGGTGATAGGGCGGGCGGATGTCATGGGTGACGACGCCATCGGGCTGCCGGTAGGGCTGCGCCGCGGTCACCGCATCGGGGGCGAGGAAGACGGTGAACAGGAACCGTTCCAGCCGCGAAAACCGCCGCAGCCCGGTCATCGCGCGCCGCAGCATCGCCATCGGCAGATGCGGGAAGACGGCGAAGGCGATGGCGTGGGTGATGGTGTCGGGCACGCCCGGAAAGTCGAAGCGCGCATCCTCGATCAGCTGCGCCGGATCGAGCCGGGCCGGATCATCCAGTTCCGCCGCATGGCCCGCCAGCAGGATCGCGCGCGAGGCATCCGTCGCCCAGTAATGGCCCGGCTCGAGATAGGGCACCGCCTTGCAGCCAAGCCGCAGCGAGCCCGCGCCGATGTCAAGGAGCGTGTGGCCGGGCAACAGCCCCGCCGCGCGCAACGCGCCCATCTGCGCCGCCCCCGTCTCGTCCCAGCGGCCACCGACGATCTCGCGGTGGCGCCCGCGCGCCAGCTCGCGCGCGTAGAAGGCGTCGTCATAGGGCGAGGCGGCCATGCTCCCGGCCCCGCTCAGATCAGGCCCTTCGCCCGGAACAGCGCCTTGATGTCGCTTTCGGGACGCGCGCCGTAATGGCTGATGACCTCGGCCGCGGCGACGCAGCCCATGGCGCCCGCCACCTGCAGGCTCTGCCCGGTGGCATAGCCATAAAGGAACCCCGCCGCGAACTGATCGCCCGCCCCGGTCGCATCGACCGGCACCACGCGGTGCACCGGCACCTCGACCCGCTCCGCGCCGCGGATCAGCACCACATCGGCGCCCGAGCGGGTGCAGACCACCAGCCCGCACTCCGACGACGCCTGCGCCAGCGCCGTCTCGAGATCGGTCTGATAGAGCGATTCCCACTCGTGCTGATTGCCGATGACGTAATCCATCTCCTCGGCCACCAGACGGCGGAAGCTTGCGCGGTGACGGTCGACGCAGAACGGGTCCGACAGTGCGATCCCCGCCTTGCCGCCGCCGCGGTGGCAGCCCTGCGCGGCCTTCAGGAACGCCGCCTTGCCGTAGTCCTTGTCGAAGAGATATCCCTCGAGGAACAGGATCTCGGTGTTTTCCACCACCTCGAGCGGCACGTCCTCGGTCGAAACCTCGGCCGAGATGCCGAGATAGGTGTTCATCGAGCGCTCGCCGTCCGGGGTGACGAAGATCATCGAGCGCGAGGTCGGCAGCTCGGCCGCGGCGACCGGCGGGTTCGGAAAGCCCGTGCCCTCGCCCTGCAGTGCCGCCTCGTAGAAGCGGCCAAGCGCATCGTCGCGCACCCGCCCGATGAAGGCAGTGTCGAGGCCGAGATTGCCGAGCCCGGCGATGGTGTTGCCGACCGAGCCGCCCGGCGCCTGCGTGCGCTCGCGCATCGCGGCATAGAGCACCTCGGCGCGCTCGCGCTCGATCAGCTGCATGATGCCCTTCTCGATGCCCATCAGCTCGAGGAAGCTGTCGTCGCATTGCGCGATGACATCGACGATGGCGTTGCCGATGCCGACAACCTGATAGTTCTTCACGCGGTTTTCTCCTCGAAGGCGCACAGGTCGCGGATCAGGCAATCAGCGCAGCGCGGCTTGCGCGCGGTGCAGATGTAGCGGCCATGCAGGATCAGCCAGTGATGTGCGTGTTGCTGGAATTCGACGGGCACGTTGTCCTCGATCGCGCGCTCGACCGCCTCGACATCCTTGCCCGGGCAGATGCCGGTGCGGTTGCCGATGCGGAAGATATGGGTGTCGACCGCCTGCGCGGGATAGTGGAACCAGATGTTCAGCACCACATTCGCGGTCTTGCGCCCCACCCCCGGAAGGCTCATCAGCGCGGCGCGCGAGGACGGCACCTCGCCACCGAAGCGCTCGACGAGGATCGCGCTGAGCTTCATCACGTTCTTCGCCTTCTGCCGGAACAGGCCGATGGTCTTGACGTGTTCGATCAGCCCCTCCTCGCCGAGGGCAAGCATCCTTGCGGGCGTGTCGGCGATCGGGAACAGGCTGCGGGTGGCCTTGTTCACCCCCGCATCCGTCGCCTGCGCCGAAAGCGCCACCGCGACGAGCAGGGTGAAGGCGTTGGTGTGCTCGAGCTCCCCCTTCGGGTTGGGCTCGGCCGCCGCGAAGCGGCGGAACACCTGCTGCATGGTTTCATAGTCGAACTGGCGTGCCATGCCCCCTTCTGCCCGCCCCGCCCCGCGCCGGCAAGGGGGCTGTGCCAGGGCCGGGAAATTTCGCGCCGGGGCGGTGCCGTTAACCCGACATTTTCTCTGTTGCGCGAAGATCGGCTGGGAATCGGCGCGCAAGACGGCAGGAGAGGATGATGCAGGTTGGCTACCCGGTGTCGGCGCTCAGCTTCGACCCGCAGCGCAAGGTCTGGTCGCTGGCCCCCGGCTTCGATCCGGGCACGATGCTGTGGCGGCTGGTCCAGACCGAAGACGGGGCCGAGCTGCGCGACGCGCTCGACCGCCCCATCACCAGCGGGATCGCCTCGTCCGAGCTGCCGCTGCTGCTGCGCGCGGCAAGCGGGCGGATGCTGCGGCTCGAGCGGATCGACATCGACGGGCAGCCCTGCCTCTTCATTGCCTCCGAACCGCTCGCTTCCGGCGCCGACTATGCCGAGCTGCCGCATCCCGCCACCGCCGGCCGCGCCGCCGGCCCCGAGGAGATCGCCCGCCTGCCCGCCCTCGGCCCCGGCACGATGATCGCCACCGCCGACGGGCCGCAGGCGATCGACTGGCTGCGCCCGGGCGACGAGATCCTCACCCGCGACCACGGGCTGAGGCCGCTGGTCTGGCTCGGCCATCATGTGATGCCGCTGCGCGCGCCCGCGGTGTCGCGCCCGCTGCGGATATCCGCCGCGGCCTTCGGCCCGACCCATCCCGAGCACGAGACCATCGCCTCGCCCGGGCTTGGCATCCTGCTCGCCGGCCCCGAGCTGAAATTCTGGTTCACCGAGGGCGAGATGTTCGGCCGCGTCGCCGAGATCTGCACCGCCCCGCGCCTCGAGGGGCGGCAGTCGCTCTACACCCTGCTGTTCGATGCGCCCGAAATCGTGCTGGCGAACGGGATCTGGGTGAGTTCGGTGCAACTCGACGCCGCCTATGCGGCGCTGCTGCCGGCCGAGCTGCGCATGACCTTGCGCCCGCGCCTTGCCGAGGCCCATGCCGAGGCGGCGCGGTCCTGGCTCGAACGCTGGGAGGTCGAGATGTTCTGCCGCGCCCGCAATGCGCGGCGCCGGGTGATCGCCGCCTGAGACGCCGAAAGCGCAGCTTTCGGGTCGCGTCGGCGCGCTGCCTCGGGATAGGATCGGTTGTCCCGTCCTGACCCGAGCCCGCCGATGTCCGACACTGCCCTTCCCCCCGCCGCCCTGCCCCCCGCCGCCCTGACCGACGCCGATGCCGAGGCGCAGCGGCAGGATTACCACTACCGCGTCATCTCGCGCGCGCTGCACGAGATCGACGCGGCCCGGGCCGAGGCGGCCGCGGGCGGGCACCGGCGCGAGCTGCCGCTGACCGATCTGGCGGCCCGGCTCGGCTTCTCGCCCGCGCATTTCCAGCGTGTGTTCTCGGCCTGGGTCGGGGTCTCGCCGAAGCGCTATCAGCAATACCTGTCGCTCGATCTGGCGCGCGAGCTGCTGGCCGAACGCCTGCCGCTCGAGGAGGTCGCCGCCAGTGCGGGCCTCTCCGGCCCGTCGCGGCTGCATGATCTCTTCCTTCGCTGGGAGGCAATGACCCCGGGTGAATTCGCCGCAGGCGGCGGCGGGCTGACGATCCGCTGGGGCCGCTTCCCCTCGCCCTTCGGCGAGGCGCTGGCCTTCGCCACCGCGCGCGGCCTGTGCGGCCTCGCCTTCACCGCCGAGACCGGTTTTGACGCGGCCTTCGCCGACATGGCGGCGCGCTGGCCCGGCGCCACGCTGCGCGAGGAGGCCGACGCGATCCGGCCCTGGGTCGAGGCGGCGCTCGGCGGCCGCGGCGAGGCGGCGCTGACGCTGATCGGTGCCCCCTTCCAGATCAAGGTCTGGGAGGCGCTGCTTGCCATCCCCTCGGGCGAGGTGACGACCTATTCCGAGATCGCTGCACGGATCGGCAATCCTGCGGCGGTGCGCGCTGTCGGCACCGCGGTCGGGCGCAACCCGATCAGCTACCTGATCCCCTGCCACCGCGCCTTGCGCAAGTCGGGCGGGCTTGGGGGCTATCACTGGGGCCTGCCGGTCAAGCGCGCGATGCTGGCGCGCGAGGCGGCACGGCGCGAGGCCGGCATCGCCCCGGCGCTGTTGTGCCTCGCCCAGAAGTGATGGGCAAAGAACCGCCACCCGCACAGATCGGATGGAACAAATCCCGGGGGATCGCGTAGAACGGGTGAGACGCCTCAAGGGCGCATTCCCACGCGAGAGCACGGACATGAAGAAGAACATCCCCTTCCTCGTCGCGGCCGCCGGCCTGATCGGCCTGACCGCCTGCACCGACACCTACGGCCCGGGCTATGACGCCTCGACCGACCCGAACGCCAAACGCAACTCGGGCGCGATCACCGGCGCGCTGATCGGCGGCGTCTTCGGCGCGACCCGGCGCGGCGACGACAAGCTGGCGAAGGCCGCGACCGGCGCGATGATCGGCGGGCTGATCGGCGGCGCGATCGGCAACCAGCTTGACAAGCAGGCGCAGGAACTGCGCCGCGACCTCGACACCAACGGCGTCTCGGTGGTCAACACCGGCTCGCAGCTCGTCGTCACCATGCCGCAGGACGTGCTTTTCGCCACGGACAGCTCGGTGGTGCGTGGCGATCTGCAGCGCGACCTCTACACCCTCGCGGGCAGCCTGAACCGCTATCCCGACACCACGGTCGAGGTGGTGGGCCACACCGACAACACCGGCGACGCGAACTACAACCAGCGTCTGTCGCAGCAGCGCGCCGATTCCGTCGCGCAGATCCTGATCGGCGCCGGCGTGCCGCGCTCCCGCCTCGTCGCCTATGGCCGCGGCGAGGATCAGCCGGTCGCCTCGAACCTCACCGTCGAGGGCCGCGCGCAAAACCGCCGTGTCGAGTTCATCATCCGCCCGAACAACTGAGCGGCAAGACAGTGCGAGCAAAGGCCGGGGCCCCCGCCCCGGCCTTTTTTGCTGCGTCCCCCATTGCCCGCCCCCGGATGTGGTCATACATCTTGACCAACGGGGGGAAGAAATGCCGTTCCAGAAAATTGAATCCGAAAAGCTCGCCTCGGCCGTCGTGCGCCAGATCGAAGGCCTGATCCTGCAGGGCATCCTGCGGCCCGGCGAACGGCTGCCCTCCGAGCGCGAACTGTCCGAGCGCCTGGCCGTTTCGCGCCCCTCGCTGCGCGAGGCGGTGGCCGAGCTGCAGGAAGAAGGCCTTCTGACCACCCGCGCGGGTTCGGGCATCTTCGTTGCCGACGTGCTCGGCTCGGCCTTCTCGCCGGCGCTGATCCGGCTGTTCGCGCGCGACGAGCAGGCGGTGTTCGACTATCTCTCGTTCCGGCGCGACCTCGAGGGGCTGGCGGCCGAGCGGGCCGCGCGGCTTGCCTCGGACACCGACCTGCGGGTGATCGACACCCTCTTCCAGCGCATGGAAGCCGCCCATGCGAAGCGCAACCCGGCAGACGAGGCCGCGCTCGATGCACAGTTCCACATGGCGATCGTCGAGGCCGGACACAATGTCATCACCCTGCACATGATGCGCGCGATGTTCGAGCTGCTGCAGGAAGGCGTGTTCTACAACCGCCAGATCATGTTCCGCAATCGCCCCACGCGCGACGCGCTGCTGGAGCAGCACCGCGCGATCAACGCCGCGATCCAGGCGCGCGACGGGGCGGCGGCACGGGCGGCGGTGGCCGGGCACATGGAATTCGTCGAAAAGGCGCTGACCGAACAACGCAAGGCCGAGCGCAACGAGATGCTGGCGCAGATGCGCCTGCGTCACGAGGCGGAGAAGACCGGCTGAGGCGCCCCGGCGCCACCGCCCGGACATGAAAAAACCCGGCCTCGCAGCCGGGTTTTCGGTTTTCGGTCGGCTCGTCTCAGTTGAGCCGGGCCTGCACCTCAGAGATCGCGCTGTCGATCAGCCCGGCCTTGCGGTCGGCCGTCATCTGACCGGCGAGAACCTCGCCCGCAGCGGCAATCGCCACCTGCACGGCACGGTCCTTGACGTCCTTCAGCGCCGATGCTTCGGTCGAAGCGATCTGCTCCTCGGCCGCCTTCAGACGACGGGCGATCGAGGCCTGCAGCTCGGCCTTGGCATCCTCCGCCGCCGCCTGCGCATCGCGCTTCGCGGCCACCACGATGCCCTCGGCCTGGGCCTGGACCTCACGCGCCTTGCGCTCGTAGGAGGCAAGGATCGACTGAGCTTCCTCGCGCAGCGCGCGGGCCTCGTCGAGCTCGGACTTGATCGTGTCGGCGCGCTTGTCGAGCAGGGAGCCGAGCAGCGCCGGAACCTTGAACTTGACGATGATCGCCACGAACAGAAGGAAGGCGATCAGCACCACGAAGTTCGGGTTGCGCAGCGAGAAGAACGGCCCTTCCTCGGAGGCGAGCGCCGGCGAGGCGGCGAGGATGAGAAGAAGCGTGAGTTTTTTCATGGTCTCAGCCCTTCACCCGTGCGCTGACGGCCGAGGCAAGCGCCCCGGTGTCGGCCTGCCCGCCGAACGCGACGACGATCTCGGCCGCGGCATCGCGCGCGACGGCTTCCACCGCCTCGAGCGCCCCGGCGCGGATCTCGTTGATCCGGCCTTCCGATTCCGCGGCGCGCTTGGCGATCTCGGTATCGGCCCGTGCGATCGCCACGTCGAGGTCCTTCTGGATCTCGGCCTTGGTTTCCGCGATGATCTTCTGTGCCTGGGCCCGGGCATCCGCGAGCGCCTTTTCATAGGCGGCCTCGGCGTCCTTCGCCTTCAGCTTGTAGTCCTCGGCGGCGGCGATATCGCCGGCGATGGTGCTCTGACGATCGGCCAGAACCGCGGAGATCCGCGGCAGGGCGATGCGCGAAAGCATCCAGTAGATCACGACCAGCGCAACGCAGAGCCAGAAGATCTGGTTCGGGAAGGTCGAAAGATCAAGCTGCGGCATCGGCACGGCGGCCGCGGCACCATGCGCCGCATCACCCGCCATCTCGGCCACTTGCTGTTCAGTTTCCATATCGTCCCCCTGGACCCTCAGATAACCGGATGGGCCCGCGTGCGGACCCATCCGACCGAAAGGATTGGATCAGGGATCAGACCGCGAACAGCAGCAGCAGGGCGACGAGGAACGCGAAGATGCCCAGAGCTTCGGCGAAGGCCATGCCGATGAACAGCGTGGCGGTCTGGCCGGCGGCGGCCGACGGGTTGCGCAGCGCGCCGTTCAGGAAGTTGCCGGCGACGTTGCCAACACCCATGGCGGCGCCCGCCAGGCCGATGCAGGCCAGGCCCGCGCCGAGGTATTGACCGAATTCCGAAATGCTGCCTTCCATTGGGATGCTCCTTGAGGATTGGAAAGGTTGTAAGGGTGGTCTCGTCTGCGTCCCGGGCCTCAGTGGCCCGGATGCAGCGCGTCTTTCAGATAGACGCAGGTGAGGATGGTGAAGACATAGGCCTGCACGAGGGCGACGATCACTTCGAGCCCGTACATCGCGGTGACCGCGAGGACCGAGAGCGGGGTGACCAGCACGCCGACGGCGGCCGACATCAGGATCACCGGCGCGAAGCCCGCGAAGACCTCGATCACGGCGTGGCCGGCCATCATGTTGCCCGCAAGTCGGATCGAGTGGCTGACCGGACGCACGAAGTAGGAGATCACCTCGATCACCGCGAGGACCGGACGCAGCACGAGCGGCGCCGAGCTGACCCAGAACAGGCCGAGGAAATGGGTGCCGTTCTTCACGAAGCCGACGACGGTCACGGTGACGAAGACCAGGATCGCCAGCACGCCGGTGACGGCGATATGCGCGGTCGGCGTGAACGAGAGCGGGATCAGGCCGAGGAAGTTCGAGAAGACGATGAACAGGAACAGGGTGAAGATGTAGGGGAAGAACTTCAGCCCTTCCTTGCCGGTCACATCTTCGACCATCTTGTGGATGAAGCCGTAGACGAGCTCGGCGAGCGACTGCATCCGCGACGGGATGATGGCGCGGCCACGGGTGCCGACGACGAGCAGAAGCGCCATGCAGATCAGCCCGATCGCCATCCACAGCGTGACGTTGGTCGGCGTGTACCAATGGATCGCCCCGTCCCCGAACAGGGGATGGATCTTGAAAGGTTCCATCGGATGGAACGCCAGACCTTCGCTCGCTTCTTCCGCCACGTCTATTTTCCCTCTGCATCGGAGGCCGGGGCCGCCGCATGTGCCTTCTTGTTCATCTCTTCGGCGGAGCGGATCATCACCCGGATCCCCGCCACGAGACCAAGGAGCGTGAACACCAGCATCAGCCAAGGCTTCGTTCCCGCGAGCGCGTCGAGCCCAAATCCGATGCCGAAGCCGATCCCCAGCCCCGCAACCATCTCGATCACCATCCGCCACGCCATGTCGGCCTGACGGAACTTGTCATCCGCCGCGGGCTTCGGAGCCTTTTCCTTGCGCAGCTCGGCCAGGCGACGCTCCAGCACGGCAAGGCGCTCGGGATCGTGCCGGTCCGAGGGACGGTTGGTCATCGGCTCCCCCGCAACAACTTCGGGCCTTGATAGACTTCACCGCCCTGTGAGTCAACGCCGTTAGCGCCGATCAGGACGCACTCCAACCCATTGTTTGGAAAGCATTTCCGGAATCATTTCGCGGCCCGGCACCCGCCCCGCCCGGCGCGACGGGAAAATCGCATATTCAACCTTCCGGTTGACGTTTTTCCACCCCCGGCCCATCACAGGGCGATGAGACCCTCGGCCAACGCCCCCCTCGACGCCGTCTTCGCCGCGCTGGCCGACCCCACGCGCCGCGCGATCCTGACCATGCTGCTCGAGGACGACATGGCGGTGACCGACGTCGCCGAGCCCTTCGAGATGTCGCTCGCGGCGATCTCGAAGCACCTCGCCATCCTCGCCGAGGCCGGGCTGATCTCGCAGGAAAAGCGCGGCCGGGTGAAATGGTGCAAGCTCGAACCCGCGGCGATGGCGGGCGCGGTCACCTGGATCCAGAGCTTCGGCCAGCTCGAACCGATCGACCTCGACGCCTTCGAGCGCTTCCTGGAAACGGAATTGCGCGACACGGATGGCGCGGAGGGGGCGCTGCCCCCTCGGCCCTGACGGGCCTCACCCCCGGGATATTTGAGGCAATTGGAAGCAGCGGCCGAACCTTCCCGGCTTCCAATTGCTGCAAATATCCTCGGGGGGTGAACCGGCCGCAGGCCGGGAGGGGGGCAGACAGCCCCCCTGCCCGGCCTCAGCCGAGATCCGCTCCGTGGCTGCGATCATACCCGCTCGGCGCAGGCGGTGCCCAGCCGGCCGGTGCCTGTTGCGGGCGGTAGATCTCAATCTTCAGCGGATGGCAGGCTGCAGCGTCAGAGCTGTGCTCCGAGGAACAGTCGCCGCCCGGGCAGGCCGAGAGCGCGCCGGTGAGGTCGATCTCGGCGAAGAATTCGAGGAAGTCGCCCGGCCGCACCGGGCTTGCCTTCATGAAATACTGCCCGGTATCGCGGGTGAAGCCCGTGCACATGAAGACATTGAGCACGTCGTGGACATGGCGTTCGGCCTCGGCAAGGCTCAGCCCGCGCGCCGCTGCGAGCGCCCGGGTCAGGTTCGAGTGGCAGCAATGGTGGTAGGTCTCGCCGCCCGACAGCAGTTGATGGGTATAGGGGTCACAGCGGGTGCCGATCACGTCATGCACCGAGCCGCCATATGCGTCGAAACCGTACCAGTCGAGCGTGTCCTCGGTGATCGTCGCCATCGGTCGCAGGTGGGGCAGCGAGGACCAGAGCTGATCGCCGGTGCTCAGATGCGTGCCATGCAGCGCGCGGGTCTTGCCGGAATAGAAGCGTTCGCTCAGATCCGCGGCATGCCACAGGTTCAGATCGCCCACCTGCGGCCCCTCGATCGAGGTGATGCGGAAGAAATGCCCGGCCGGCACCTCGAAGACCCGCGCCTCGCGCGGCGGCACGATCACCTCGTCGATCAGGTCCCAGCCGGGGCGCACGGCGCGATAGCCCGCCACGTCGGGGTGCGGCAGGGTCTCGACGGGATAGCAGATCACCGGCGGGATCGCCCGTCGCGCGGCGGCATCGGCGGGGGCGGCATGGTCTGGACGGGAGAGTTTCATCGCGGCTCCTTGGCTGGTGCCTTATCCTGCCATGGCCCCGGCAAAACAAAAGCCCCGGCGCGACGCCCGGGGCTTCGGTTTCGACATCGGTCGGTGCGCTCAGGCGGCCGAGTAATACCCGAACATCTGTTCGATCGGGGTTTCGACGGCGGCGATCGCCGCGGTGGCCGAGACCTCGTCTTCGGGGATGTAATAGGCATAGGCCTGATCCAGAACCCGCAGCGCCTCTTCGGCCTTTTCGCGTTCGGACGCCTTCACGAATTTGACGATCTTCGACATGGAACTCTCCTGTGGTCGGATTGAGTTCCTCCCTGCCGGTCCATGTAGGGGATCGGGGGGCGCCTGGGAAGGGGCGCGGGCGCAAGGGTGCCATGCAGATGCTGCAGTGCAGCAAATCGTCACACCCCGGACAGGCAGGGGCCCCGGATCGCTCCGGGGCCCCGATCGTGTGGTGCCGCCTCAGACCTGACGGCTGACCATCAGCCGCTTGATCTCGGCGATCGCCTTCGCCGGGTTCAGCCCCTTCGGGCAGGTCTTGGTGCAGTTCATGATGGTGTGGCAGCGATAGAGCTTGAACGGATCCTCGAGCGCGTCGAGACGCTCGGCCGTCGCCTCGTCGCGGCTGTCGATGATCCAGCGATAGGCATGGAGCAGCGCCGCCGGGCCGAGGTAGCGGTCCGAGTTCCACCAGTAGCTCGGGCAGGAGGTCGAGCAGCTGGCGCACATCACGCATTCGTAAAGACCGTCGAGCTTGCGGCGGTCCTCGATCGACTGGCGCCATTCCTTCTCGGGAACGTTGGTCTTGGTCTGCAGGAACGGCATGATCGAGGCGTGCTGCGCGTAGAAATGCGTCAGATCCGGGATCAGGTCCTTCACCACCGGCATGTGCGGCAGCGGGTTGATCTTGACGGTGTCGCCCTTGATCTCGTCGAGACCATAGATGCAGGCGAGCGTGTTGATCCCGTCGATGTTCATCGCGCAGGAGCCGCAGATGCCTTCACGGCAGGAGCGGCGGAAGGTCAGCGTCGGGTCGATCTCGTTCTTGATCTTGATCAGCGCGTCGAGGACCATCGGACCGCATTTGTCCATGTCCAGGAAATAGCTGTCGACGCGCGGGTTCTCCCCGGTGTCCGGATCCCAGCGATAGATCTGGAACTTGCGCACATTCTTGGCGCCTTCCGGCTTCGGCCAGGTCTTGCCGACGCGGATCTGCGAATTCTTCGGAAGCTTGAACTGAACCATGGTTTTCACCCTCTCCAGTCGGTTCTGGCGTAAAGCGGCCGCGTCGGCATGCGGCCGGATCTCTGATAGACGCAGCGGTCATAGGCCGCT
This sequence comes from Paenirhodobacter huangdaonensis, assembly GCF_004022465.1. Lineage (NCBI taxonomy): Bacteria > Pseudomonadati > Pseudomonadota > Alphaproteobacteria > Rhodobacterales > Paenirhodobacter > Paenirhodobacter huangdaonensis. Next base: position 119,998 of record NZ_SAVA01000003.1, read on the forward strand.
GACGGGTCTCCTTGCGTGCGCAGCCCGAGATTGAGCCGCACCTTGGCGGTGGTGCGCGGGCCGGAACTGGTCATGCCGATGCCGGCTTCGCCCGAAACCGGAGGTTCCGGCACGACCTGGCGGAAGCACTGCGCCTCGGCCTGCTCGACGGGCACGGGCCCGCAGCCGGCCAGAAGCGGCGCGAGCGCGACGCAGGCCAGCCACGGCAACCGCCGCACCCCCTGCCCCGTCATCTCGCGGCTCCGCTCCATCGCTCCCCTCACAGCACGCCGAGCCCGTTGCGCGCGATGCACGACATCGTCGCGGGGCGCTGCGCAATGGTCATCACCGTCGAGACGGTGTCGGCGCTGACGCCGACGACCGCCCCCTTGGCGATGCTGTAAACCTCGCCCATCGAGGCGTTGTCGATGATGCAGTCGGTGACGGGGGCGGCGTTCACCCCCGGCATCTTCTGCGCCACCACCCCGTTGACCACCGATTTGGCCTGAGCGCGCGCGACTTCCTCGGCGCTCTGCCCCATCGTGCAGGCCGACAGGGCCGCCGCCGCAAGGAGCGAAAGACCGCGCATCAGTAGACGCGCGCCTTCGGCGCGATCTTCTTCAGCTCGATCCCGCCCTCGTCCTGCGGCGTCAGCGGATTGACGTGGACCGCGCGATAGCTGAGGTCCACCGTCGCGCCGTGCACGCGCATGATCGAGTGCTTGCGCCAGTTCACGTCGTCGCGGTCCGGATAGTCCTCGTGCGCATGCGCGCCGCGGCTTTCCTTGCGCGCCTCGGCACCGACGATCGTCGCCAGGGCGTTCGGCATCAGGTTGGTCAGCTCGAGCGTTTCCATCAGGTCCGAGTTCCAGATCAGCGACCGGTCGGTGACGTGCAGGTCGTTCATCTTCTCGGCGACGGCGGTCATCTTGACCACGCCCTCGGCCAGGGACTTGTCGGTGCGGAACACCGCAGCGTCCGACTGCATGGTCTTCTGCATCTCGAGACGCAGCGCGGCCGTGGGCACCGAGCCCTTGGCGTAGCGCAGCCCGTCGAAGCGGTCGAAGGCCTTGTCGATTGCCGATTTCGCCGGCGTCGGGATCGCCTTCTCCCGGTCGATGACCTCGCCGGCGCGGATCGCGGCGGCGCGGCCGAAGACCACGAGGTCGATGAGCGAGTTCGAGCCGAGACGGTTCGCCCCGTGCACCGAGGCACAGCCCGCCTCGCCCACGGCCATCAGGCCCGGAACGACGGCATCCTGGTTCTCGGCAGTCGGGTTGATGACCTCGCCCCAGTAGTTCGTCGGGATGCCGCCCATGTTGTAGTGCACGGTCGGCAGCACCGGGATCGGCTCCTTGGTCACATCGACGCCGGCGAAGATCTTCGCCGATTCCGAGATCCCCGGCAGACGTTCGGCCAGCGCTTCCTTCGGCAGGTGCGAGAGGTTCAGGAAGATGTGGTCCTTGTGCTCGCCCACGCCGCGACCTTCGCGGATCTCGATCGTCATGCAGCGCGAGACGACGTCACGCGAGGCCAGATCCTTGTAATGGGGCGCATAGCGCTCCATGAAGCGCTCGCCTTCGGAGTTGGTCAGATACCCGCCCTCGCCGCGCGCACCTTCGGTGATCAGGCAGCCCGAGCCGTAGATGCCGGTCGGGTGGAACTGCACGAATTCCATGTCCTGCAGCGCGAGCCCCGCGCGCGCCACCATGCCGCCGCCGTCGCCGGTGCAGGTATGCGCCGAGGTCGCCGAGAAATAGGCGCGGCCATAGCCGCCCGTCGCCAGCACGACCATCTTCGCGGCGAAGACGTGGAAGGTGCCGTCGTCGAGCTTCCAGCACAGCACGCCCTCGCAGGTCTTGCCGTCTTCGCTCATCAGCAGGTCGAGCGCGAAATACTCGATGTAGAATTCCGCGTTGTTCTTCAGCGACTGGCCGTAGAGCGTGTGCAGGATCGCGTGGCCGGTGCGGTCGGCCGCGGCGCAGGTGCGCTGCACCGGCGGGCCTTCGCCGAATTCGGTGGTGTGGCCGCCGAACGGGCGCTGATAGATCTTGCCCTCTTCGGTGCGCGAGAACGGCACGCCGTAGTGTTCGAGTTCATAGACCGCGGCCGGGGCGGCGCGCACCATGTATTCCTGCGCGTCGGTGTCACCGAGCCAGTCGGAGCCCTTGACGGTGTCATAGAGGTGCCACTGCCAGTTGTCCGGGCCCATGTTCGAAAGCGAGGCGGCGATGCCGCCCTGCGCCGCCACGGTGTGCGAACGGGTCGGGAAGACCTTGGTCACGCAGGCGGTACGCAGGCCCTGTTCGGCCATGCCCAGCGTCGCGCGCAGGCCCGCGCCGCCGGCACCGACCACCACGACGTCATAGTGATGCGTCTCGTAAGGATAAGCTGCCATTTGTGTCGTCCCGTATTCAGTTCATCGCGCCGAGCACGACGCCGAGGAAGGTCATCTTCGCCAGCGCATAAAGCGCCACGGCGATCACCAGATAGGCCACGGAATAGGCCGCGATGACCAGCACCTTGCGCGTCATGCCGGCGGTGTAGTCTTCGATCATCATCTGCGCGCCCTTGGCGAAGTGGCGCATCCCCACGACCACGACCAGCGCGGTCAAGATCGCCGGGAAGGGGCGCGAGAAGGTCGCGATCACGCCTTCCTGGCTCTGCCCGAGGGCACGGCCGAAGACGATCAGGAAGACCGGCACGAGGAAGGCCAGCGCGACGGCCGAAACCGTCATGTACCAGTGGTGCTCGGTGCCGGTATGGGAGGCACCCTTGCCCACGGCGCGTTTGCGATCGGTCAGGTAATGCATGAATGCCTCCTCAGACCATGACGATGATGACGGTGATGATGGTCAGAACCACCGACCCGATGATGCAGGCCCAGCCGAGCTTCTCGGCGGTCTCGATCTCGAGGCCCTTGCCGGCGTCGAAGTAGAGGTGACGCAGGCCGGCGAGATAGTGATACCACACCGCCCAGGCCGAGAGCGTGAACACCAGATCGCCGAACCAGGAGGTGACGATCGCGTTCACGAAGTCGAAATAGCCGGGGCTCGTGGTCGCCGCGAGCAGCCACCAGACCGCGAGAAGCGCGCTTGCGATGAGGGCGTTGCCGGTGATCCGGGTCAGGATCGACGACATCGAGGTCATCTGCGGGCGATAATACTGTCCGAACATGAAGGGGGAAAGGGGCCGTTCAACCCGTTTCGTTTCAGCCATTTTGGGTCCCTCTGTCGCTGGGCCCCGTTGGCGCGCCGGTCGAGGGCGGCTGGCGCGGGCGGGGCTGGCCGGAATTGCGCCTCCTGAATAGCGCATATTTCGCCCAAGTCACGAGCCCAGATTCGCGAATTGTCGCTTTCGGGCCGGGAAACGCGCAAAAAAAGCGCTTCGTGATCACAAATTTTCAGCGCGTGATCACGTGATTGCGCTCACACGACTCAGCGAGCGACGGTACGGAATGCGGCCCTGCCCCTTGCAACCGCAGCGTGTTGCGCCCAGCATTCCAGGACGGAAACGCACTTGCCCGAAAGGAGCCGGCGATGACCGAAACCGCAACCAAGACCCCCGTGCATGAACATTCCGTTCCCTTCTTCTGGCCGATGGCGGCGGGGATCGAACTGGGCGAGGCAGGGCTCGACGCCTTTCGCCGGAACCTGAAATTCGTCGACCTCGCCGAGAAGATCGACCACCCGCCGCAGCCCGGCTGGGCGACGAAGAACCGGGTGCGGCTCGATCTCGATACGATGCGGCTGCGCGACTTCTCGGCCGAGGGCGCGACAGGTGTGCCGGTGCTGGTCGACGCCCCCTTTGCCGGGCACAACGCGACCATCGCCGATTTCGCCCCGGGGCAGAGCCTTGCCGCCACGCTGCTGGCGAACGGCATCGGCCGGGTGCTGGTGACGGACTGGAAGACCGCCACCGAGGAGATGCGCGATTTCGACATCGACAAGTATCTGGCCGAGCTCAATGTCGCGGTCGACGACCTTGGCGGCCGGGTGATCCTTGTCGGCCTGTGCCAGGGCGGCTGGATGAGCGCGATGTTCGCGGCGCGCTTCCCCGAGAAGGTCGCCGCGCTGGTGCTTGCCGGCGCGCCGATCGACACCGACGCCGGGCACGGGCCGATCCGGGCGATGGCGCACCGGCTGCCGCTGTCCTTCTATGAAGAGCTCGTCACCGCGGGCGGCGGCCGGATGATGGGGGCGAACATGCTGGCGGGCTGGAAGAACATGCACCCCGACAAGCAGTTCGTGGAGAAGTACCTCGATCTTTACGCCCATCTCGACGACCGCAACTATATCAAACGCACCGAGACCTTCGAGCGCTGGTACGAGAACCCCGTCGACCTGCCCGGGCGCTATTACCTCCAGGCGATCGACCTGCTGTTCAAGAAAAACCTCTTCGCCAAGGGCACGTTCAGCGGGCTTGGGCAGAAGCTGCAGCTGAAGGACATCACCTGCCCCGCCTATCTGCTGGCGGGGGCCTCAGACGACATCACCACCAAGGAACAGGTCTTTGCGGCGCGCGATCTTCTTGGCACGCCGAAGGAGAAGATCACCAAGAAGCTGGTGCCGGGCGGGCATATCGGGCTCTTCATGGGCAGCCGGACGCTCGTCGAGGAATGGCCGCTGATCGCGGCCTGGATGAAGGAAAACGGCGGCGCCTGAGCCCCGCCGTCGTGCCCGCGGCGCACGCGGGATTTGAGTATTTGGGCCAAGAAAAAGCCCTGACCCCGCAAGGGGCCGGGCGTTTTCCTTTCGGATCACATCGGCATCAGCGCCCAATAGTCGAGATCGAGCAGCACCTCGGGCGCGTATTTGCCGTCTTCGCCCTTCAGCGCGAATTCGGCCGCGCCCTGCTTGACCGCGACCAGCCGCAACCGGATCGCACCGACGCCCGGGGCGTCGGTCTCGGCCTTGTCGAGCACCTCGGACCAGGCCCTGACGGTGTCGCCGGCAAAGCAGGGGTTGGCGTGCGCGCCGCCGTTCAGCGCGACGATCATCTGCGCATTGGCAAGACCGTTGAACGACAGCGCCCGCGCCATCGAGATCACGTGGCCGCCATAGATCAGCCGCTTGCCGTCGTCGCGGAAGGTGGCGTCGAAATGCACCTTGGCGGTGTTCTGCCACAGCCGGGTGGCGATCATGTGCTCGGCCTCCTCGATCGTCACGCCGTCGACGTGGTCGATCTTCTCGCCGATCTCGTAATCGCCCCAGCGATGCGGCTCGCCGGCCAGACCGAAGTCATAGTCGCTGAAATCGAGCCCCTCGGGCACCACCAGATCCTCGGCCGGCACCACCTTTTGCAGCGCGGGCAGCACCGTTTCGGGCGCCGGCGCCGAGAGGTCGCCCTTGCGCACCATCACCCAGCGGACATAGTCGAGCACGACCTCGTCCATCTGGTTCAGCCCGCGGGTGCGGACATAGACGACGCCCGACTTGCCGTTCGAGTTCTCCTTGACGCCGATCACCTCGCTTTCCGAGCGCAGCGTGTCGCCCGGCCAGACCGGCTTCAGCCAGCGCCCCTCGGCATAGCCGAGATTGGCGACAGCGTTCAGCGACACGTCCGGCACGGTCTTGCCGAAGACCACGTGGAAGGCGATCAGGTCATCAAGCGGGCTGCCGTCGAGCCCCGAGGCCGCGGCGAATTCGTCCGAGGAGTAAAGCGCATGACGCGCCGGGTAGAGCGCGTGATAGAGCGCCCGCTCGCCCTCGGCCACGGTGCGCGGCACGGCGTGGCGGATCACCTGCCCGACCTTGTAATCCTCGAAGAAACGGCCCGGATTGGTCTTCGCCATCATTGCTCTCCCAGCTTCATCTCGGGGTCATAGTCCTTGCCCGGCACGTCCTTGGTGACCGCCTGTGCACAGCGCATCACCCCCTTCGCGGCATCGAAGCCATAGGCGGGCGAGCCGTGCAGCTCCCAGCCTTTCGACAGCGCCAGCGAGACCTTGTGGCAGAAGGCCGAGGTGTCGTCCTCGGTCAGCAGACGATAGAGTTTCATCGCATCACCCGAATGTCGGATAGCCGGCCGCGTAATGCAGCCCGGCAATCGCCCCATAGACGATGACCGTGCCAAGCACCGCCATCGCTTCCTTGCGCGCCCCGCCGGTGGCGGCGGGCGGCACCCATTTCGTGCGGTTGGTCAGCACGATCTCGACCAGCGCCCAGAGCCCGAGCCCGCCAAAGAGCACGAAGCTCGGCGTGTCGCCATTCACCAGCAGATGCGCGAGCGACCAGATCAGCATCCCGGTCAGCATCGGGTGCCGATAGTGTCGCGCGACCCAGGTCTTCATCCCGGCCGCGGCGAAAAGATAGACCGCGACCAGCATCAGCAGGTTGTTGATGCCCGCCAGCGCCGGGGTGCGCACCCAGTAGGTGGTGCCGAACCACGAGCGGTAGCCGATCACCATCAGCACCACGCCGACGACGATCGCCGCGGTGACTGCCGGCCGTTCCGCCGCGCCAAGGGCCCGGGAAAAGCCCGGGAAGATCCGTTTCGCCAGATGCGGCAGGCTCCACAGCAGGAGACCGAGGACCAGAAGCGCCATGTGATTGCCTTTCAGTTGCCCAGAGCGGCAATCGCCTCCGCCTTGGCGAGGATCTGCCGCGCCGTCACGATATGCAGGTTTTCGACGATCTTTCCATCCACGACCGCGACACCGAGCCCGGCTTTCTCGGCTTCCTCGAAGGCGGCGATCTGGCGCTCGGCGAGGTCGATCTCGGCCGCCGAGGGGGCGAAGGCCGCATTCGCGATCGCGAGCTGGGCGGGGTGGATCAGGGTCTTGCCGTCAAAGCCCATGTCGCGGCCCTGGTCGCATTCGACTTTCAGCCCGTCCTCGTCCTTGAAGGCGTTGTAGACGCCGTCGACGATGATCTTGCCGAAGGCCTTGGCGGCAAGCAGGCAGGTGCCGAGCCCGGCCATCATCGGCAGGCGGTCGGCGCGGAAGCGACTCTGCAGTTCCTTCGCGAGGTCGTTGGTGCCCATCACCATGCCCTCGAGCCGCGGATGCGCGGCGATCTCGGCCGCGTTCAGCATGCCGAGCGCGGTCTCCATCATCGCCCAGAGCGGCACGCCCGGGATCAGATCGGCGACCGCGTCGAGGTCGGATTTGCGCGACACCTTCGGGATCAGGATCGCGTCGACCTTGGCGCCCTCGCGGATCGCAGCGGCAAAGGCGCGCAGGTCGTCGCGGCCCCAGTCGGTGTCGAGCCCGTTGACCCGCACGATGCGCGTCCGCGCACCGTAATCCGCCTCTTTCAGCGCCTTCGCCAGGATCGCGCGGGCATTCACCTTCTCGTCGACGGCCACCGCATCCTCGAGGTCGAAGATGATCGCGTCGCAGGCGAGGCCCGTGGCCTTCTCGAGCGCGCGCTCCTTCGAGCCGGGGATATAGAGCACCGAGCGATAGGGACGGGACGTGCCGTGAGCGGTCATGATTCTCTCCTCGCAACAATCTTTCGCCAAAGACCACACATCCGACACTTTCAGCAAGAGAAGATTTGCCGCATCGCAGAACCATTCGGTGCAGCCGCAGCGAGCGACTCGCCCCCTGCCCCTTCGGGCCGGATCAAGATTTCGGCATACAACGGCATGCCGAACGGTTTCGGGCCGCGCCGGGCCCTTGCCAGACGGGGCGCGAAGGGCTAACCCTGCCGCGTCAGTTTCAACACATCCATCCTGACCTTTGGAGGAATCCCATGGCCCGACCCAAGATCGCCCTCATCGGCGCCGGCCAGATCGGCGGCACGCTCGCCCATCTCGCCGCGATCAAAGAACTCGGTGACGTCGTCCTGTTCGACATCGCCGAAGGCACGCCCCAGGGCAAGGCGCTCGACATCGCCGAATCCGGCCCCTCCGAAGGCTTCGACGCCACGCTGAAGGGCACCACCGATTACGCCGACATCGCCGGCGCCGACGTCTGCATCGTCACCGCCGGCGTGCCGCGCAAGCCCGGCATGTCGCGTGACGACCTGCTCGGCATCAACCTCAAGGTGATGAAGTCGGTCGGCGAAGGCATCGGCAAACACGCCCCGAACGCTTTCGTGATCTGCATCACCAACCCGCTCGACGCGATGGTCTGGGCGCTGCAGCAGTTCTCGGGCCTGCCGGTGGAGAAGGTCGTCGGCATGGCCGGCGTGCTCGACTCGGCGCGTTTCCGTCACTTCCTCTCGGTCGAGTTCAACGTCTCGATGAAGGACGTCACCGCCTTCGTTCTGGGCGGCCACGGCGACACCATGGTGCCGCTCGCCCGCTACTCGACCGTTGCCGGCATCCCGCTGCCGGACCTGATCGAGATGGGCTGGACCACCCAGGAAAAGCTCGACGCGATCATCCAGCGCACCCGTGACGGCGGCGCCGAGATCGTCGGCCTGCTGAAGACCGGCTCGGCCTTCTATGCGCCGGCCACTTCGGCGATCGAGATGGCGGAAGCCTATCTCAAGGACCAGAAGCGCCTGCTGCCCTGCGCCGCCTACGTCAAGGGCGCCTTCGGCCTCGACGGCATGTATGTCGGCGTGCCGACGATCATCGGTGCCGGCGGCATCGAGAAGGTCGTCGACATCAAGCTGAACAAGGACGAGCAGGTGATGTTCGACAAGTCGATCGACGCCGTGAAGGGCCTCGTCGCGGCCTGCAAGGGCATCGACCCGACCCTCGCCTGATCCGGCCAGAGGTGTCTCTCGGGAAAGGCGCGGCTTCGGCCGCGCCTTTTTCGTTGCGCTCAGGCGGCAACGAGGGGGGCGGGATCGAAGCCGAACGCCTGCGACGCGCGCGCGAACAGCGCCGCCTCATGCGCAAGAAGCGCGCGGTCAAAGCCCGCGGGGCTCAGATCGACGGCGCCGACCACCCGCGCCGTGCGCGCCGCAATCTGCGGATCAAAGCGCGCCAGCACGCCCTCGCGCTCGAGCACGCGCGCCTGTTTCGCGTCGATCACCTTCGCTGCCAGCCACTGCGCATGCAGCGCGCGCGCATTATGCGCCGCCCCCGCCATCGCCTCGAACTGCAACTGCCGCTGCGGCGCATGCGAAGGCGGGTTCTTCGCCATCGCATTCAGCGCACGGCGCATCATCTTCAGCGCGTAATGCAGCTCGGTCAGCCCGTCGTAATGCAGAAGCTCGAGCTTCGCCGTGCCGTCATAGGACACGTCGCGCCCGCCACCGCTCCACTCGCGCATCGGCCGGTGCACGCCGATGAACAGCCCCCGCCCCGACCGCACCGCGCATTTGCCGAGATTGTGCCCGCACAGCCCCTTGTTCAGAAGCGCCAGCGCGGCGTCGTCATAGATCACGCCGCCGCGGGCAGTGAAGCCCGCCCAGGGGCGGCGAAAGACGCCCGAAAAGATGTCGGCCGCCGGCAGATCGTCGAGATGCGTGCGCTCGGCGACACCGATCTTCACCCAGCTCGCGCCGTGACGGACGGCACTCAGCACCTCGGCCACGCTCTCGCCCGTCGTCGGCAGCACGAATTCGTCGGCGTCGCAATGCACCAGCCAGTCGAGCTTCGTCTCGGCCAGCATCCGGCTGGCGTGATACTTCTGCCGGCCCAGATGCTTGACCGGGCGGTAGCCGTTCGAAAACGCCCAGCCGTCCTCGCCCGCGTCATGCAGCACCGCCCCCGGCACCCTTGCCAGCAGGTCGCGCGCCTCTGGGTTGGGGCGATCGAGGCAGACATGGACCTCGTCGGCGCCGAGGTCGAGGTGATGGGCGACGAAAGCCGCAATCAACGCCGCCGGCTCGTCCGCCAGTGCCACCACGCCCCATCTGTCCATGACCTGTCCACCCCTCAAGAAACCTGCCGGAGTCTTTCCGATTCCTTCGTCCCGGGCAAGCCTCATGCTGCCCTGCAGCATTTGTGATCACGCTCCCGAATGGTGTGATCACAAAGTGCGGTTTTCTGCCGATCCGGGCATCCGGCACGCATTTATCGGTTTGTTACACGCCCCGAATGTGCCACACCACCATGCAAATCGCACCAGCATGGGAACTCTGCCATGAACATTCATGAATATCAGGCGAAGCAGCTCCTCAAGAGCTACGGCTGCCCGGTCTCCGAGGGCCGCCCGGTCCTGAAGGCCGACGAAGCCAAGACCGCCGCCTCCGAACTTGACGGCCCGCTCTGGGTGGTCAAGGCCCAGATCCATGCCGGCGGCCGCGGCAAGGGCAAGTTCAAGGAGCCGGAAGCCGGCGAAAAGGGCGGCGTCCGCCTCGCGAAGTCGGTGGAAGAGGCTGCCGAACTCGCCAAGCAGATGCTCGGCCGCACCCTGGTCACGCACCAGACCGGCCCGGCCGGCAAGCAGGTGAACCGGATCTACATCGAGGACGGTTCGGACATCTCGCGCGAGCTCTATCTGGCGCTACTGATCGACCGCAAGACCTCGCGCGTCTCCTTCGTCGTCTCGACCGAAGGCGGCATGGACATCGAGGAAGTGGCCGCCCACACCCCCGAGAAGATCCTGTCCTTCTCGGTCGACCCGGCGACGGGCCTCAGCGACTTCCACGGCCGCCGCGTGGCCTTCGCCCTCGGGCTTGAAGGCGCGCAGGTCAAGCAGTGCGTCGCGCTGGTCAAGAACCTCTACCGTGCCTTCATCGAGAAGGACATGGAGATGCTCGAGATCAACCCGCTGATCGTGATGACCGACGGCAACCTCAAGCTGCTCGACGCCAAGCTCGGCTTCGATAACAACGCGCTCTATCGCCACTCCGACATCATGGCGCTGCGCGACGAGACCGAAGAGGACCCGAAGGAACTCGAAGCCTCGAAGTATGACCTGAACTACATCGCGCTCGACGGCGAGATCGGCTGCATGGTGAACGGCGCGGGCCTCGCCATGGCGACGATGGACATCATCAAGCTCTACGGCGCGGAACCGGCGAACTTCCTCGACGTGGGCGGTGGCGCGACCAAGGAAAAGGTCACCGAAGCGTTCAAGATCATCACCTCGGACCCGAACGTGAAGGGCATCCTGGTGAACATCTTCGGCGGCATCATGCGCTGCGACATCATCGCCGAGGGCGTGATCGCCGCGGTGAAGGAAGTCGGGCTCAAGGTTCCGCTGGTGGTGCGCCTCGAAGGCACCAACGTCGAGCTGGGCAAGGAGATCATCTCGAAATCCGGCCTGAACGTGATCGCGGCGGACAACCTCGCCGACGGCGCCCAGAAAATCGTGAAAGCTGTGAAGGGCTAAGAACATGGCAGTCCTCGTCAACAAAGAAACCAAAGTCATCTGCCAGGGCATCACCGGCTCGCAGGGCACCTTCCATACCGAGCAGGCGATCGCCTACGGCACCAAGATGGTCGGCGGCGTGACGCCGGGCAAGGGCGGTTCCGAGCACCTCGGCCTGCCGGTGTACAACTCGGTCCACGAGGCTGTGGCCAAGACCGGCGCCAACGCGACCGCGATCTACGTGCCGCCGCCGTTTGCCGCCGACTCGATCCTCGAGGCGATCGACGCCGAGATCGAGCTCATTGTCTGCATCACCGAGGGCATTCCGGTGCTCGACATGATGAAGGTGAAGCGCGCGCTGATCGACAGCAAGTCGCGTCTGATCGGGCCGAACTGCCCGGGCGTCATGACCCCCGACGAATGCAAGATCGGCATCATGCCGGGCTCGATCTTCAAGCGCGGTTCGGTCGGCGTCGTGTCGCGTTCGGGCACGCTGACCTATGAAGCGGTGAAGCAGACGACCGACATCGGCCTTGGCCAGTCCTCGGCCGTGGGCATCGGCGGCGACCCGATCAAGGGCACCGAGCATATCGACGTGCTCGACATGTTCCTCGATGATCCGGAAACCACCTCGATCATCATGATCGGCGAAATCGGTGGCTCGGCCGAAGAGGAAGCCGCGGAGTTCCTGAAGGAACAGAAGAAGAAGGGCCGCTGGAAGCCGACCGCCGGGTTCATCGCGGGCCGCACCGCTCCTCCCGGCCGCCGCATGGGCCACGCGGGCGCGATCGTGTCGGGCGGCAAGGGCGACGCCGGTTCGAAGATCGAGGCGATGCGCTCGGCCGGTATCGTGGTGGCCGAAAGCCCCGCCCATCTCGGCGAAGCCGTGATGAAGGCGATCAAGGGCGAATGAGTTCCGGGAGGCCGCGGGCAACCGCGGCCTCCGTCCCCACTCCGCAGTGCCGAGCGGGCCCGATGGCCCGTTTCGCCCTTCTGAGTGATCCCAAAGGCCGGACGCGGCCGGAGTTCGGAGGTTGAGATGAGAAAAGTGACGTCTGGCGCCGTGGCCTCGGCCATCGCCCTCGTGATGCTGGCAGGCTGTGACAGCGGCCCGGGCAAGGACCCGATCCCGCTTTCGGCGTCCGGCCCGATCACCACCTATCCGATCATTGGCAGCAGCAAGGTTCCGCAGGGAACCACCCCGACCGGCTCGACCGGCTATGCGGTGGCGAATTCCGCCCGTTCCAACGGCTCCATCGTCGCCGGCACCGCCGCGACCTGCGGGGCCGCCAACGTCGGCGGTGAGTACGAGCTAGCCTGTGCCCAGGCGGCCGGTCAACCGGGCACTGCCTCCCCCTACAAGTGACGCAGCGTTCCGCAGGAGTATGAAGATAATGAAACGTGGACTTCCGGCTGTCTCGGCCGCGCTGGCGGCGCTGATGCTCGCGGGCTGCATGACTGCAGCTCCCGGCACCGGCACCGCGACGGCCGCGCTGGCACCGCCGGTGCCGAAGGACGAGCGCTCGCACGGCACCTTCGAGCAGATGACCGGCATCAATGGCGATGCCGTCTCGGCGATCTCGGGCGACAGCAAGCGCGCCTATATCTATTTCGATTTCTTCGCCGCCGACAAAACCGCGGTGAAAGCCGCGCCGGCGAAGCTCTGTGCCCATTACGGCAAGGGGCTGAAATCGTCCTTCGTCACCGAGCCGGGCGACCGTGAACCCGGCATCAAAGTTCTTGTGGTGGACTGCGCAGGCTGACCGCCACCCCCGCCCCTCACCGGCCCCTCAGCCGTTTCCAAGGACAACCGTCATGAATGACCAATCCCCCAACGAACAGTTCGAAGCCTCGAGCTTCCTGCAAGGCGCGAACGCGGATTACGTCGAACAGCTCTACGCCCGTTTCGCCGCCGACCCGAGCTCGGTCGACGCCGCCTGGGCCGCCTTCTTCGCCTCGCTCGGCGACGACGAGCGCGACGTGAAGAAATCGGCGCAGGGCGCGTCCTGGGCGCGTTCCGACTGGCCGCCGAGCCCGAATGACGACCTGACCGGCGCGCTGACCGGCGAATGGCCGATGGTGCCGGCGAAGGAAGCCAAGGCCGCCGGTGACAAGATCAAGGCGAAGGCCGCCGAGGCCGGCGTGCAGGTGTCCGAGGACGCGGTGAAGCGCGCCGTGCTCGACAGCGTGCGCGCGATCATGATCATCCGCGCCTATCGCATCCGCGGCCACCTGATCGCCGATCTCGACCCGCTGCACATGCGCGACGAGGCGAGCCACCCCGAGCTCGACCCGAAGTCCTACGGCTTCACCGATGCCGACATGGACCGCCCGATCTTCATCGACAACGTGCTCGGCCTGCAGGTCGCCTCGATGCGGCAGATCATCGACGTGCTGAAGCGCACCTATTGCGGCACCTTCGCGCTGCAATACATGCACATCTCGAACCCCGAGGAAGCCGGCTGGCTGAAGGAGCGGATCGAGGGCTACGGCAAGGAGATCCAGTTCACCCGGGAAGGCCGCCGCGCCATCCTGAACAAGCTGGTCGAGGCCGAGGGCTTCGAGAAGTTCCTGCACGTGAAATACATGGGCACCAAGCGCTTCGGCCTTGACGGTGGCGAAGCGCTGATCCCGGCGATGGAACAGATCATCAAGCGCGGCGGCAACCTCGGCCTGAAAGAGGTGGTCTTCGGCATGCCGCACCGCGGCCGGCTGAGCGTGCTGGCCAATGTGATGATGAAGCCCTACCGGGCGATCTTCCACGAATTCCAGGGCGGCTCCTACAAGCCCGACGATGTCGACGGCTCGGGCGACGTGAAGTATCACCTCGGCGCCTCGGCCGACCGCACCTTCGACGAGCACACCGTCCACCTGTCGCTGACCGCGAACCCCAGCCACCTCGAGGCGGTGAACCCGGTCGCGCTTGGCAAGGTGCGCGCGAAGCAGGACCAGCTCAACGACACCGACCGCACCCAGGTGCTGGCGGTGCTGCTGCATGGGGACGCGGCCTTCGCCGGTCAGGGCGTGGTGGCGGAATGCTTCCAGCTCTCGGGCATCCGCGGCCACCGCACCGGCGGCACCATCCACATCGTGGTGAACAACCAGATCGGCTTCACCACCGCGCCGCATTTCTCGCGCTCCTCGCCCTACCCGACCGACATCGCGCTGATGGTGGAAGCCCCGATCTTCCATGTGAACGGCGACGATCCGGAAGCGGTGGTGCACGCCGCCAAGGTGGCGACCGAGTTCCGCCAGAAGTTCCACAAGGACGTGGTCATCGACATCTTCTGCTATCGCCGCTTCGGTCACAACGAAGGCGACGAGCCGATGTTCACCAACCCGCAGATGTACAAGAGCATCAAGGGCCACAAGACCACGCTGCAGCTCTACACCGAGCGTCTCGTTGCCGACGGGCTGATCCCGGAAGGCGAGATCGAGGACATGAAGGCCGCCTTCCAGGCGAAGCTGAACGAGGAATTCGAGATCGGCAAGGCGTTCAAGCCGAACAAGGCCGACTGGCTCGACGGGCGCTGGAAGCACCTCGACCGGCAGACGCAGGACTATGACGCGGGCGTCACCCCGATCTCGCCCGAGCAGCTGGCCGAGCTTGGCAAGGCGCTGACCTCGCATCCCGACAGCTTCGACATCCACAAGACCGTGGCGCGCCTGCTCGAGTCGAAGAAGAAGATGTTCGAGACCGGCGCCGGCTTCGACTGGGCGACCGCCGAGGCGCTGGCCTTCGGCTCGCTGCTCACCGAGGGGTTCGCGGTGCGCCTGTCCGGCCAGGACTGCACCCGCGGCACCTTCTCGCAGCGCCATTCCGCCTTCGTCGACCAGACCACCGAAGAACGCTACTACCCGCTCAACCACATCAAGGCGGGTCAGGCACGTTACGAGGTCATCGACTCGATGCTGTCGGAATATGCGGTGCTCGGCTTCGAGTATGGCTATTCGCTGGCCGAACCGAACGCGCTCACCCTGTGGGAAGCCCAGTTCGGCGACTTCGCCAACGGCGCGCAGATCATGTTCGACCAGTTCATCAACTCGGGCGAACGCAAGTGGCTGCGCATGTCGGGCCTCGTCTGCCTGCTGCCGCACGGCTTCGAGGGCCAGGGCCCCGAGCACAGCTCGGCCCGGCTCGAGCGCTTCCTGCAGCTCTCGGCGGAAGACAACTGGATCGTGGCGAACTGCTCGACCCCGGCGAACTACTTCCACATCCTGCGCCGGCAGATCCACCGCAACTTCCGCAAGCCGCTGATCCTGATGACGCCGAAGTCGCTTCTGCGTCACCCGCTGTGCACCTCGAAGGCCGAGGAATTCACCACCGGCTCGTTCTTCCGCCGGGTGATGTGGGACGACGCCGATCCGCGCCAGCAGGGCAACTCGGAGTTCCGCGTTGCCGATGACGACAAGATCAAGCGCGTGGTGATCTGCTCGGGCAAGGTCTATTACGACCTGCTGGCCGAGCGCGACAAGCGCGGCCTCGAGGATGTCTACATCCTGCGTCTCGAACAGTTCTACCCGTTCCCGGCGCATTCGATGGTGACCGAGCTCTCGCGCTTCAAGGACGCCGAGGTGATCTGGTGCCAGGAAGAGCCGAAGAACCAGGGCGCCTGGACCTTCGTCGAGCCGAACATCGAGTGGGTGCTGTCGAAGATCGACGCCAAGCACTCGCGTCCGCGCTATGCCGGCCGCAACGCCTCGGCCTCGCCGGCCACCGGCCTGGCGAAGAGCCACAAGGCCGAGCAGGACGCGCTCGTCAACGACGCGCTGGAGGGCTGAGCCATGGCAATCGAGGTCCGTGTCCCCACGCTTGGCGAAAGCGTCTCGGAAGCCACCGTCGCCACCTGGTTCAAGAAGCCGGGTGACGCGGTCGCCGCCGACGAGATGCTGTGCGAGCTCGAGACCGACAAGGTGACCGTCGAGGTTCCGGCCCCCGCCGCGGGTGTGCTGGCCGAGATCGTCGCCGCCGAGGGCGAGACGGTGGGCGTGAACGCCCTTCTCGCCACGATCAACGAAGCGGGCGCCGCGGCGCCCGCCCCGCAACCCAAATCCGAAGGCGCGGCAGCCCCTCAGCAGGCCGCGCAACAGTCCAAAGAGGTCAAGATGACGGACGTGATGGTGCCCGCCCTGGGCGAGAGCGTGTCGGAAGCCACGGTTTCCACCTGGTTCAAGAAAGTGGGCGACACGGTCGCGCAGGACGAGATGCTGTGCGAGCTTGAAACCGACAAGGTCTCGGTCGAGGTCCCCTCGCCCGTCGCCGGCGTGCTGACCGAGATCGTCGCCCCCGAGGGCGCGACCGTCGCCGCCTCGGCGAAGCTCGCCGTCGTCACTGAGGGCGCCGCGGGCGCGGTTGCCGCCCCCGCTGCGGCCCCGGCCGCTGCCCCCGCCGCGGCTGCCGCCCCGGCCGGCAAAGACGTCGAGGATGCGCCCGCCGCGAAGAAGGCGATGGCCGAAGCCGGCCTCACCCCCTCGCAGGTCACCGGCACCGGCCGCGACGGCCGGATTATGAAGGAAGACGTCGCCGCCGCTGCCGCCAAGGCCGCCGCCGCCCCGGCCGTCTCGATCGCGCCCGCCCCGGCCTCGGCGCCGCGCGCCCCGGTCTCGTCGGACGACGCCGCCCGCGAGGAACGGGTGAAGATGACGCGCCTGCGCGCCACCATCGCGCGTCGCCTGAAGGATGCGCAGAACACCGCCGCGATGCTGACGACCTACAACGAGGTCGACATGTCCGCGATCATGGCGCTGCGCAACGAGTACAAGGACGCCTTCGAGAAGAAGCACGGCGTGCGCATGGGCTTCATGTCCTTCTTCACCAAGGCCTGCTGCCACGCGCTGAAGGAAGTGCCGGAAGTCAACGCCGAGATCGACGGCGGCGATGTCGTCTACAAGCATTACGTCCACATGGGCGTCGCCGCGGGCACGCCCACCGGCCTCGTCGTTCCGGTGATCCGCGACGCCGACCAGATGTCCTTCGCCGAGATCGAGAAGGCGATCTCCGAGAAGGGCAAGCGCGCCCGTGACGGCAAGCTGACCATGGCGGAAATGCAGGGCGGCACCTTCACCATCTCGAACGGCGGCGTCTACGGCTCGCTGATGTCCTCGCCGATCCTGAACCCGCCGCAGTCGGGCATCCTCGGCATGCACAAGATCCAGGATCGCCCGGTCGTGGTGAACGGCCAGATCGTGATCCGCCCGATGATGTATCTGGCGCTGAGCTACGATCACCGCATCGTCGACGGCAAGGGCGCCGTGACCTTCCTCGTCCGCGTCAAGGAAGCGCTGGAAGACCCGCGCCGCCTGCTGCTGGATCTGTGATCCGACACCGGGGCGGCGCGCGCGCCGCCCCTTCTTCGCACGGACTGTGGCAATGACAACCGATCAGCTCGCTCAGATTCTTAAGGGTCGCTATGCGAATGCCGGCCGAGGTTTGACCGTGACATCGGTGCACCTGTTCGGCATCGAATTCGCAGAAGCTCTCAAGGGCCATCCGCTGAAGGAAATCTGCGCCCATGCGAATGTTCCGGTCTCGTACCACACCGAAATCCACAAGGGGATGAAACTCTCTCCCTTTGTCACCCTGAAACCCTGACGCCCCTTTTTCTTGGCGGAAATACTCCGGGGGGCACGGGGGGCAGCGCCCCCCGACACTGCCAAAGGATCGAAACCATGGCTGAATTTGATGTGATCGTGATCGGCGGCGGCCCGGGTGGCTATGTCTGCGCGATCCGCTGCGCCCAGCTGGGCCTCAAGACCGCCTGCGTCGAGGGCCGTGGTGCCCTTGGCGGCACCTGCCTGAACGTCGGCTGCATCCCCTCGAAGGCGCTGCTGCACGCGACGCATGAGCTGCACGAAGTGCATGAGAACTTCGAGAAGATGGGCCTGATGGGCGCCAAGGTGAAGGTCGACTGGGCGAAGATGCAGTCCTACAAGCAGGACGTCATCGACGGCAACACCAAGGGCATCGAGTTCCTGTTCAAGAAGAACAAGGTGACCTACCTGCAGGGCTGGGGCTCGATCCCGGCGGCGGGTCAGGTGAAGGTGGGCGACGAGGTCCACTCGGCCAAGGCGATCGTGATCGCCACCGGCTCGGAACCGGCCTCGCTGCCCGGCATCGAGATCGACGAGGACACCGTCGTCACCTCGACCGGCGCGCTCTCGCTGCCGAAGATCCCGAAGTCGATGGTGGTGATCGGCGCCGGCGTCATCGGCCTCGAGATGGGCTCGGTCTATGCCCGCCTCGGCACCGAGGTGACGGTCGTCGAATATCTCGACGCGATCACCCCCGGCATGGACGGCGAGGTCGCCAAGTCCTTCCAGAAGATCCTGACCAAGCAGGGGCTGAAGTTCGTCCTCGGCGCTGCGGTGCAGGGCGTCGAGAAGGGCAAGGGCAAGAACACCGTCACCTACAAGCTGCGCAAGGACGAGAGCGCAGCCGCGATCGAGGCCGAGGTGGTGCTCGTCGCGACCGGCCGCAAGCCCTATACCGCGGGCCTTGGCCTCGAGGCGCTCGGCGTCGAGATGCTGCCGCGCGGCCAGGTGAAGACCGACGCGCATTGGGCGACCTCGGTGAAGGGCATCTACGCGATCGGCGACGCGATCGTGGGCCCGATGCTCGCCCACAAGGCCGAGGACGAGGGCATGGCGGTGGCCGAGGTGATCGCCGGCAAGCATGGCCACGTGAACTATGACGTGATCCCCGGCGTGATCTACACCACCCCCGAGGTCGCTTCGGTCGGCAAGACCGAAGAGGTGCTGAAGCAGGAAGGCCGTGCCTACAAGGTCGGCAAGTTCTCCTTCATGGGCAACGGCCGGGCGAAGGCGGTGTTCCAGTCGGAAGGCTTCGTGAAGCTGATCGTCGATGCGGGCACCGACCGCATCCTCGGCTGCCACATCATCGGGCCGTCGGCGGGCGAGCTGATCCACGAGATCTGCGTCGCGATGGAATTCGGTGCCTCGGCGCAGGATATCGCGCTGACCTGCCACGCCCACCCGACCTTCTCGGAAGCGGTGCGCGAGGCGGCGCTGGCCTGCGGCGACGGCGCAATCCACGCCTGAGGCCCCGGCCTGCCACGACCACCGGAAAGGCGGCCCTCGGGTCGCCTTTCTGCGTTTGCACAGCCGAGATCGGCCGCAAGGTTCCGCCAGCTCGGCACGGCAGGCCCAGAGCCGGGCAGGCGCGGTCCGCCGCCGCGGCTCAGCCCACTTCCGAGGTTGCCGCCATCTTCGCCGCGAACTCGCGCCGCAGCGCCTTGCGGATCTCGGCGGCCTTCCAGCGCTGCGTCTCGACCTCGGTCGCCGGCACCAGCCGCGGCACCTCGGCGGGGCGCCCCTCGTCATCGACCGCGACCATGGTGAAATAGCAGCTGTTGGTGTGCCGCCGCGTGCCGCGGGTGATGTTCTCGGCCTCGACCCGGATGCCGATCTCCATCGAGCTGCGCCCGGTATGGTTCACCGCGGCGCGGAAGAGGACCAGCTCGCCCACATGGATCGGCTCCTTGAAGGTCACCTGATCGACGCTCAGCGTCACCGCATAGCGCCCCGAATAGCGCGAGGCGAGCGAGAAGGCGACCCGGTCGAGCCAGTTCAAGAGCGCGCCGCCATGCACCTTGCCGGAGAAATTCGCCATGTCCGGCGTCATCAGCACCGTCATCTCGAGCACTTTTCGCTCGTCGTCGGTCAGGGTCTCGCTCATCGGCACCTCCGTTTCGGGCCAGCATGCCCCGGGGCGCGGAAAGGTCAATCCCCCTGCCCTGCTCACGGCTCACTGCGCGAGGTGGCGCAGCCCCTGGGTCACGTCGGTGCGCACTGCAAGGCGCAGCCCGGGCTCGTCGCCCGCCCGCAGTGCGGCGAGGATCAGCCGGTGGTGGCGCGGCGGCTCGTTGCGCTGGATCCGGCCGTAGAGCGCGCGCATGGTCGGGCCGAGCTGCAGCCAGACGGTCTCGATCACCGCCAGCATCGCCGGCGCCTGCGCGCGCAGATAGAGGGTGCGGTGGAACTCGAGATTGGTGCGGATGTAGGCGACGGCATCGTGCTTGGCGACCGCCTCGGCATTCGCGGTGTTGATCGCGCCGAGCCGGTCGATCAGCGCGAGGTGGGCGCGCGGCAGGGCGCGGGAGGCAAGCTCCGGCTCGATCAGCGCGCGCAGCGCCGCGAGCTCCTCAATGCGCTCGTTCGAAAGCTCCGGCGTCGTCACCCGGCCCGAGGAGGAGAGCATCAGCGCACCCTCGGCAATCAGCCGGCGCAGCGCCTCGCGCACCGGCGTCATCGAGACGCCGAATTGCTTGGCCAGCCCGCGCAGGGTCAGCGCCTGGCCGGGGGCCAGCTCGCCATGCATGATCTGCAGCCGCAGCGTGCGGTAGATCCGGTCATGCGCGGCGGTCTCGATCGGGCGGGTGGTGATCGTGGTCATGGGGCGTATGTGATCACGAATCCGCCCCGCGTCAATGCCGTGCCGTCAGTCGCGGAAGCGGATCGCCTGCAACGCGCCCCCCTCGCGCTTCAGCCAGGCGCGGTGCGGGGCGTAGTCGGGCATCAGCCGTGCCACCTCGGCCCAGAAGGCCGGCGAATGGTTCATCTGCGCCAGATGCGCCACCTCATGTGCCGCGACATAGTCGAGCACCGCCGGCGGCGCCATGATCAGCCGCCAGGAATAGGAGAGCGAGCCGTCGGCCGCGCAGGAGCCCCAGCGCGAGCGCGTGTCGCGCAGGGTGATGCGGCGGAAGGAACGGCCCAGCACCGCGGCGTGGCGCTCGGTCGCGGCCTGCAGGCGCAGCCGCGCGCAATGGCGCAGGAAGGTCTCCAGCCGCATCGCCAGCCGGTCCTCGCCCGGCGGCACGATCAGCCGCCCGGGTTCGAGCCGCGGCGCGCGCACCGCCCCGGCCTCGATCCGCCGCTCCTCGCCCTCGACCGGCAGGGTGGCGCCGAAACCGGGGCGGCGCAGCGCGGGCATCGCGGCAAGGGTGCGGCGCAGCCACTCGCCATGGCCCTGCGCGAAGGCCATCGCCTCGGCGAGCGGCGCCCGCACGGGCAGCGTCAGCACCACCTGCCCATCGAGTCGCGACACCCGCAGGCTGAACCGCCGCGCCCGGGCCGAGCGGCGCAGCGTGACGGCAACGCCGGGCAGGTCAGGCAGGGTGAAACGGCTTGAATCCATCGGTCTTCCGGGGCTTCGGGGCGGTTCGCGGCAAGCGAGCGCCGCCGCGGGGCAGAAAGCGCGAAAAGGCTTTGACACCCCCCCGCATGTATGGCAGTTGGCTGCGACTCTGTGCGAAAGAGCTTGCCAGGAGACTTCCATGCCGAAAGAGGAATGGGGCGTCAAGCGCCTCTGCCCGCATTGCGCGAGCCGCTTTTACGACCTGCAAAAAGATCCGATGACCTGCCCGGTCTGCGGAAACAGCTTCTCGATCGAGAGCCTGACCTCGAGCGGCCGCGGCCGCGTTCTGGTCGCCGACAAGGCCGCGCCGCGCGAACGTGATCTCGTGGTCGACGATCTGGCCGACGAGGATCTGGACGAGGACGCGAGCGACGTCGATCTCGACGACGACCTGCTCGAGGACGACGAGGACGACAACGTCTCGCTCGACGATATCGCCGATGTCGGCGGCAGCGACGAAGAGAACTGATCCCTCCCCTTCGGGAGCGGAGGCAGGGCGCGGGCATCCCGCGCCCTTTTGCTTTCGCGCGCCCCCTCCCCCGCCGGGCATGAAAAAGCCCCGGGCGCAGAGGCGACCGGGGCAGTCGGGGGAAGAGGGGTCTGGGCTCAGCCCTTCACGATCAGCCGGTAGCGCAGCTGGTCGAAGATCACCGCAAGGATCAGCAACAGCCCGATCAGCACCATCTGCATGTAGGAGCTGATCTGCGCGAGGTTCATGCCGTTCTGCATCAGGATGATGAAGAAGGCGCCAAGGACGACATTCTCCACCCGGCCGATGCCACCGCGCAGCGAGACGCCGGCGATGACGCAGGCGGCGATCGATTCCATCGCGATCGTGCCACCGAGGTTTGCCTCGCCGCTTTCGACCCGGGCGGTGAGCAGCAGCCCGGTCAGCGCGGCGATTAGCGCGCACAGGCCATAGACGAGGATCAGCACGCCGCGGGTGTTGATCGCCGACAGATGCGCCGCCTTGATGTTGCCGCCGACCGCATAGACGCGGGCGCCGGCCCGGGTGCGCGCCATGAAGAGCCACATCGCCGCAATCGCGGCGAGCGCGATCGCCACCGGCACCGGCAGCCCAAGCACCTGACCGAAGCCGAAGGTGTCGCCAAAGGCGAAGGGCAGGCCCGAGACCGGCACGCCGCCGGTGAGGAACAGCGCAAAGCCGGTGCCGACCGAGGACACACCGAGCGTCATGATGAAGGGCGAGACGTCGAAAAGCGCAACGCCGATGCCGTTGATCGCGCCGACGACCAGCGCCACGGCAAAGCCCGCGAGCGCGCCAAGCGCGATCACCAGCCAGACCGCATCGGGGAAGACCGGCGCCAGCGCCGTCATCACCAGCGCCGAAACCACCGAGGAGAGCGCGATCACCGTGCCCACCGACAGATCGAAACCGCCCGAGATCAGCACCAGCATCTGCCCGAGCGAGACGAGCACCAGATAGACCGACTGCCGCGCCACGTTCATCAGGTTCTGCGGCGTCAGGAAGTTCGGCGACAGCGCGGCGAAGATCACCATCGCCGCAATCAGGAAGAACGGCAGCACGCCGAGTTTGACGAAGATGCGCAGCGGCAGGGCCAGCAGTCCGCGCGCGGGATGGGCCTGCGTCATGCGAGGTCTCCTTGCAGTTCGGGGGCAACGGTTGCGGCGCCGGGCTCGGCACCGTTGAAGAAATGACGCAAGATCGCGTCCTCGCTCAGCTCTTCGCGCTCGAGCCGGGCGGTGATGCGGCCGTTCGCCAGAACGAGCGCGCGATGCGCGAGGTTCATCACCTCGGGCAGGTCGGAGGAGATCACCACCACCGCCTTGCCGGCCTCGGCGAGTTCCGCAATCAGCCGGTAGAGCGCGGCGCGGGTGCCCATGTCGACGCCGACGGTGGGCTCGTCGAAGATATAGAGATCGGCATCATGGCCGAAGGCCTTGCCGAACAGCACCTTCTGCTGGTTCCCGCCCGAGAGCTTGGCGACGGTGCGGGGGCGATAGGCCTCGGGCAGCTCGACATGGCCGAAGATCTGCGCGGCGCGGCGCCGCAGGGCGGCAAGGCGCAGCACGGCGCCGCCCTCGAGCATCAGGTCCATGCGCAGGTTGCCGAAGGGCGTCTCGGCCAGGATCAGCCCCTCGTGCTTGCGGTCGGGCGACAGATACCACGCGCCCGCCTTCACCACCCGCCGGGTGGGGGCACGGGTGATGTCCCGCCCCTTGAAGCGCACCGTGCCCGCAAGCGTCGGCGCCAGCCCCATCACCGCACGGAAGAGGCGCGACTTGCCGGAGCCCACGAGCCCCGCCACGCCCAGCACCTCGCCGCGGCGCAGGGTGAAGGAGGCGTCGGAAACGCCCGGGGCGGTGAGCCCCGCGACCTCGAGCACCACCGCGCCGGGAGTGCGGGCGATCTCGGGATAGATGTCGCGGATCTCGCGTCCGGCCATCATGTCGACCAGCGCCTCCTCGCTCATCTCGGCCATCGGCGCAGTGCCGATCCTGGCGCCGTCGCGCAGCACGGTGACGCGCTCGGCGATGCGTTCGAACTCGTGCACGCGGTGCGAGATGTAGACGATGCCGACGCCCTCGGCCTTCAGCCGCTTCACCACGTCGAAAAGCTGGTCGACCTCGCGGTCGGTGAGCGAGGCGGTGGGTTCGTCGAGGATCAGCACCGACAGCGCGCCCTGCATCGCCTTGGCGATCTCGACCATCTGCTGTTGCGCCCGCGACAGCCGCGCGACGGTGGCGCCCGGGTCGATCGCGAAGCCGAGCTCGGCCAGCGTGGCGGCGGCGCGGCGGCGCATCTCGGCGGGCGCCAGGAAGGGGCCGGGGCCCGGTTCGTGGCCCAGGAACATGTTCTGCGCCACGGTCATCGTCGGGATCAGCGAGAATTCCTGAAACACGGTGTAGATGCCCTGCGCCTGCGCATCGGCGACCGAGGCAAAGCGCACCGGCACGCCGCGCACGCGGATCTCGCCCTCGGTCGGCGTGTTCGCACCGGCGAGCAGCGAGATCATCGTCGACTTGCCCGCGCCGTTCTCGCCGAAGAGCACGTGCACCTCGCCGGGCAGCAGGGTGAAATCGACCGCGTTGAGGGCGAGAACGCCGGGATAGGCCTTGGTCAGGCCCCGGGTCTCGAGAAGGGGAGAGGTCATCGGCAACGCTCCGGTTGGAAAGGCGCCCCGGCACGGGCCGGGACGCCGGGGGAGATCAGTTGACCGAGAACACGGGCTGGAAGCCCTCGGGCGGCAGCACCGCCTCGCGCGGGGTCTTCGCCAGGTTGTCCTTGGTGATGATGAAGATCTTCGGGCCGACATGCTTGACGTAGGGCTTGCCCTCGAGGATGCGCACCGCCTGGTCGACCGCGATGCGGCCCTGGATGACCATCGAATCCGCCGGCGCCGCCTCGATGAAGCCGCGCTGGATGCCGGAATAGACGCCCGGCGTCAGGTAGAAGGCCAGCAGCCCGACCTTGTCGGTCAGCCCGCGCTCGCGCAGCAGGCCCTGCGCCGCCTCGGCGGTGACCGCGGTGCCGGCGATGTAGTTCACCTCGGGGTTCGCCTGCAGCACATCCTCGACCAGCTTCAGCTGCGCTTCCTTGCCGGTGTCGCCATAGCGGGGTTCCAGCACCTTCACCGCCGAGCCCTTGACCGCCTCCATGAAGCCGGTGTTCGCGGCCTCGACCCAGCCGGCGCCGGCCGGGCCCGGGAACCAGCCCACGGTGACCTCGGGGCTGCCCGCGGGGTGCTTCTCGGCCAGATACTTGCCGGTCTCGTGGCCCATGGTCCAGAACGAGACCAGCGACTTCGCCGAGATGTCGGGCGAGGACATGCCGTTCACCACGTCGATCACCGGCACGCCCTTGGCGGCGGTTTCCTTCACCACCGCGTTCAGCCCGTCATAGGAGATCGCGCCGATGATCACCGCCTGCGCGCCGCCGGCGACGCAATCCTCGATCTGGCTGATCTGCTTGGCGAGCTCGGTATAGCCGCCGGCCTCGACCACGTTCAGCTTCACGCCCTGACGCTTTGCCTCTTCGGTGACGCCATAGTCGACGCCGAGCCAATAGGCGTCCTTCATGTGCGGGAAGGCAACGCAGATGTTCCAGGGCTTGTCGGCCTTCGGCAGCGCCTCGTAGCTGATCGGCGCAGCGGTGCCGTCGGTCGAGAAGGCGGGGGTCACCTCCTCGGCCGGATAGGGGAACCAGTCACCGGCGAAGGCCGGCACCGCAAGGGTCGTCGCGCCAAGCAGCGCAAGGGCAAGACGGGCATGTTTCATCGTTCAGAGACCTCTCTGTTTTTGGGGATCGGGCGCGGTTGATCCGCGTTTCTTCGGGTGGTGTGGGTGAGTGGTGGTCGTGGTGGTGGCGGCGCGCCGCGGGCCCTCAGGCCAGCGCGGCACGCAGCCTTGCAAGACGGTCGCGGCGGGCGGCGCGGGCCGCGAGCGCCTCTTCCATCGTCACCTCGGTGAAGCGCACCTTGGTGTTCGGCTGCAGCTGGCCGATCAGGTCCATGTCGGCCGAGATCACCGCGCCAAGGGTGAAGTAGCCGCCGCCCGAGACCGCATCGCGGTGCAGAACGATCGGCTCCTGCCCGCCCGGCACCTGGATCGAGCCATAGGAATAGCAGCCGTCGACGATGTTCGACGGGTCCGAACCGGCACCAAAGGGCTGGTCGCGCTCGACGAATTCCATCGGCGAACCGCCGCGGAAGCGATAGCCCATGCGGTCGGCCTCGGGCGCCACGACCCATTCGTCGGCGAAGAAGCGCGCCTGACAGGCGGGCGTCAGCCGGTGCCAGTAGAGCCCGGTCAGCACCCGCAGCGCGACCGGCGCCGAGACCGGGGCGAGAAGGCTGCGATCAAGGCTGCGATCGGTCATCGTCGTGGCCTCGCCCACCGGCACCACGTCGCCCGCGGCGATCGCGCGGCCGTCGATGCCGCCAAGCGCGCCGATCGGATAGGTCGAGCGGCTGCCAAGCGCGAGCGGCGTCGCGATGCCGCCGCCGAAGGCGATGTAGATCCGCGCGCCGGCCTTGAGGAAGCCGAAGCACAGGGTCTGGCCGGCCTTCACCACGAAGGCGCTCCAGCCCTCGCGCGGCTCGCCATCGACGAAGATCGGCATCTCGGCGCCGGTGACGGCCACCAGCGTGTCGGCGTCGAAGCTCAGCTCCGGCCCCATGAACACCGCCTCGAGCCCGGCTGCGCCCTCGTCATTGCCGACCAGCATGTTGGCGGTGCGCAGCGCAAAGCGGTCCATCGCGCCGCCCTCGGGGATGCCGAGGTGGAAATAGCCCGGACGGCCCAGATCCTGCACCGTGGTCGAGAGCCCGGGTTTGACGACCTTAAATGCCATTGAGGGCCTCCATCAGGTTCGCGTTGGTGCCGGCGATGTCGGCGTTGAAGGCGTCGAGATCGAAGGTGACGGGGGCGATGCGCGGCGTGTAGGTGCCGGCGGCCACCGCAGCCTCGATCCGCTCGTATTCGGCGCGGTCGACGGGCTTCCACTTCACGATGTCGCCCGGACGGAAGAACACCATGAAATCCTTCAGGTAGGAGACCGTCTGCGTCGGGTCGTAGATCGGCATCGGGGTGATGCCGAAGAGCTGATAGCCGCCCGCGCCGCGCACCGAATAGATGCAGCCGAAGCAACCGCCGATGCCGACCGAGAGCTTCGGCGTGTCGGTGCGCGGGCGCAGGTATTTCGGCACCTGGATCTGCTTTTCGCGCTCGACGAGCTGATAGAGGAAGGGCAGGCCCGCGACGAAGCCGACCATCGACACGAACCAGGGCTGCGAATGGAAGGCCTCGAGGAAGGCCTCGACGCTGTCATAGCCATTGATCCGCGCCGCATAGTCGAGATCCGAGCCGGTCGGGTCCTGATGCCGCTCGCGGAAGCGCATCAGCGTCTCGTGCGTCCAGGGGTCCTGGAAATAGACCGGGATCTCGATGATCCGGGTCTCGAGCCGCTTGTCCGAAACCTCGGCCTTGTGTTCGAGCTCCCTGATCCGCGCCATGATCTCCTCGGGGGCGATCACGTCGGGGTCGAAGCGCACTTCAAAGGAAGCATTCGCCGGGCAGATCTCGGTCACGCCGGGGATCTGCGCCTCGGCCACCGCATTGCGCAGCGAGAGCGCAATGAAGAAGGCCTCGAGCGACATCTCCTCGTCGATCTCGACATAGACGTGCTCGTCGCCGCCGAAGGAATACCTTGTCTTCACGGTCTTTCTCCTATGCTGCGGTGGGGGCGGTCAGGTTCCCGGCGGCCAGCCAGGGTTCCAGCCATTGGGTGTGGAACTCCCCCGCGCGCACGCCCGC
Organism: Paenirhodobacter huangdaonensis; assembly: GCF_004022465.1. NCBI lineage: Bacteria > Pseudomonadati > Pseudomonadota > Alphaproteobacteria > Rhodobacterales > Paenirhodobacter > Paenirhodobacter huangdaonensis. The sequence continues at coordinate 147,590 of NZ_SAVA01000003.1, forward strand.
ATCGGCGGCCAGCGCCAGGTGCAGCGGGATCGTCGTCTTCAGCCCGCCGATCTCGATGCCGGTGAGGGTGTCGGCCATCAGCTCGATCGCCGCGGCGCGGTCCTCGGCCCAGACGATCAGCTTGCCCAGAAGCGAATCGTAGAAGGGCGGGATCTGGTAGCCCTCGTAGAGGAAGTGGTCGAAGCGCACGCCCTCGCCCGCCGGGATGGTCAGCGCCGTCACCTTGCCCGGGAACGGCAGGAACTGCATCATCGGGTCCTCGGCGTTCAGCCGCACCTCGATCGCGTGGCCGGTGCAGGTGATCTCGTCCTGCGTCACCGGCAGCGGCTCGCCGCCCGCGATGCGCAGCATCAGCGCCACGAGGTCGAGCCCCGTCACCATCTCGGTCACCGGATGTTCCACCTGGATGCGGGTGTTCATCTCGATGAAGTAGAACCGGTCCGCCGCGCCGTCATAGAGATATTCGATGGTGCCCGCGCCGCGGTAGTTCACCGCCTGCGCCAGCGCCACGGCACTGTCGCACAGCGCCTTGCGGGTGGCCTCGGGCAGACCGAAGGCCGGCGCCTCTTCCCAGACCTTCTGCCGGCGGCGCTGCAGCGAGCATTCGCGCTCGTAGCAGTGCACGGCGGCGCCGGTGCCATCGCCGAGGATCTGCACCTCGATGTGGCGCGGGTTGAGGATCACCTTCTCGAGGTAGAGCCCGCCATCGCCGAAGGCGGCCTCGGCCTCGGCGCGCGCCTGCGGCGCGAGACGGGCGAGCTCCTCGGCCGAGGTGGCGATGCGGATGCCGCGCCCGCCGCCGCCGGCCGCGGCCTTGATCATCACCGGATAGCCGATGCCCTCGGCGATCGCGACGGCCTCGGCCGCCTCGATCCGCCCGTCCGAGCCCGGCACCGTCGGCACGCCCGCGGCCTTGGCCGCGATCTTCGCCGCAACCTTGTCGCCCATGCGCTCGATCGTCGCGGCGGTCGGGCCGACGAAGACCATCCCCGCCGTCTCGACGGCGCGGGCAAACTCGGCGTTCTCGGCAAGGAAGCCATAGCCCGGGTGCACGGCATCACAGCCCGCATCCTTTGCCGCGGCAACCACCGCCGCGATGTTCAGGTAGGATTTCGCCGCCTGCGCCGGGCCGACACAGACCGCGCCATCGGCCAGCCGCACCGCCAGCATCTCGGCGTCGGCCTCGGAATGCGCCTGCACCGTCTCGATGCCGAGCGATTTCGCGGCGCGGATGATGCGCACGGCGATCTCGCCCCGGTTCGCGATGAAGAGTTTGCGGATCGCCATCGGATCAGTCCAGCTTCGCCAGGGTTTCGCCCGCGCTGACCGGCGCCGCATCGGCCGCGACATAGCCCGCGAAGGTGCCCGCCGCCTCGGCCTTCACCTCGATGAAGGTCTTCATCACCTCGATCAGGCCAATGGTGTCCTCGGCCGCAACCGCCTCGCCCGCCGATTTGAACGGCGCCGCGTCCGGCGAGGGCTTGTGGTAGAAGGTGCCGGGAAGGGGCGAAAGGATATCGGTCATGGCTCTCTCCTGTCAGATCAGTCTTGTTTGAGCACCAGCGCCGCCGGGGCGATGGTGATGCCGTTTTCTTGCAGCGTGGTCTTGATCGCGCGGCCGATCTCGACCGCGCCGGGGGTGTCGGAATGGAAGCAGATCGACTCGAACTCGACGCGGATCTGCTTGCCGGTCACCGTCTCGACGGTGTTGTCGAGGCAGGCGCGCAGGCATTTCTCGGCGAGTTTGGCGGGATCGGGGGGCGCGACGCGGCGCTGGAACACGATCGAGCCACTGTCGTCATAATCGCGGTCGGCGTAGAACTCGCGCACCACCGGCTGGCCGAGGCGCTGCGCCACCTCATAAGTGTGCGAAATGTCCATGCAGAACAGGGCCAGTTCGGGCGCGGTGCGCTGCAGCGTCTCGACCAGATGGCGCGACAGGTCCTCGTTCGCCGCGGCCTCCATGTAAAGCGCGCCATGCGGCTTCACATGCTGCAGCGCAATGCCATAGCGCCGGCCGAACTCGCGCAGCGCGCCGATCTGGTAGAGGATGTCATTCACCAGTTCCTCGGAGGAGGCGCGGATGTAGCGCCGGCCGAAGCCCACGAGGTCGCGATAGCCCGGGTGCGCGCCAAGCCCCACCGAGTGCTGCTGGCACAGTTTCACCACCCGGTTCATCAGCGTCGGATCGCCGGCATGGAAGCCCGTCGCCACATTCGCCGAGGAGATGACTTCCATCAGCTCCTCGTCGGGCGCGCCCATCGTCCAGTGGCCGAAGCCTTCTCCAAGGTCACAGTTGAGGTCGACGATCTTCGGCATTTCCTGGTCCACGTAACATTTGCATGAACAGGTTCCCCGAAGATTCGCATCATGTAAAATTCAAAGATGTGTCTTCATGTTTTCTGAATTTCCGATAACAATGCGTTTTGCAACCCGTCGCAAACTTCCAGTATTCCTTGGATTGCTTGGCATTTGAGCAATTCGTTAACGCGGATCTTCGGAAGATGCGATGGCCGACATTTGAAAATCAGAACGAGCCAGCATGAACTTCCGGCAGATCAAGTATTTCGTCGCCACTGCCGAGACCGGCCAGGTCAGCCGCGCCGCGAACGCGCTGTCGATCTCGCAATCGGCGGTGACCACGGCGATCCGCGAACTCGAGGCCCAGATCGGCACCGAGCTCTTCACCCGCACCGCGCACGGGATGGAGATGACGCAATCGGGGCGCGAGCTTCTGGCTCTGAGCTACGAGATCCTGACCAAGATCGATGAGGCGGTGAACATCCGCGAGCGGGCGAGCGGCACCACCGGGCGGATCCTCGTCGCCACGACCTATACGGTGATCGGCTATTTCCTGCCCTATCACCTCGACCGCATCGCGCGGATGCACCCGAACCTCGACATCCAGGTGCACGAGCTGAACCGCGAAAGCGTCGAGGAGGGGCTGCTGGCGAACCGCTTCGACATCGCGATCGTGCTGACCTCGAACATCTCGAACCCCGAGCTCGAGACCGACACGCTGTTGCGCTCGACGCGGCGGCTGTGGGTGCCGCAGGGCCACCGCCTTGCCGACCGCCGCAAGGTGCAGTTCGGCGATATCGCGGAAGAGGATTACATCATGCTGACGGTGGACGAGGCGGCGAACACCACGATGAAATACTGGACCTTCGGCTCGACCCCGCCACGGGTGAAGATGCGCACCTCGTCGATCGAGGCGGTGCGCTCGATGGTGGCGAACGGTCAGGGGGTGACGGTGCTCTCCGACATGGTCTATCGCCCCTGGTCGCTCGAGGGGCGGCGGATCGTGACGGTGGAGACGGACCCGGTGGCGCCCTCGATGGATGTCGGGCTCGCCTGGCGGCGCGGCGCCGAGATGACGCCGGCGACGCAGGTGCTCTACACCTACTTCCGTCAGGCCTTCAACACGCCGCAGATCTGAGCTCAGGCGGGGGTGCGGTCGGCCTCGGTCAGGAACAGCACCTCGACGCCGAGGCGACCCGCGAGCGCCCGCCCTGCGGCCTCGCCGAGCACCATCAGGGCGCTGGCGACGGCATCGGCGCGCATGCAGGTCGCTGCCAGAACGGTGACCGAGGCGGGACCGCCCAGCACCGGCGCGCCGCGGCGCGGGTCCATGGTATGCGACAGCTGCCGCCCGCCCACCTCGACCCGGTGGCGATAGTCGCCCGAGGTGGCGATGGCGATGTCATGCAGCTCGAACACCGAATGCACGGCGCGGAGCGCGGGATCGGGGCGCTCGACCGCCACCGCCCAGCCGCGGCCGTCGGGCTGGGTGCCGAGGCCGCGCAGCTCGCCATCGATCGCGGCGAGCGCGCGGGTGATGCCCCGCGCCGCCAGCACCTCGACCAGCGCGTCAACGCCATAGCCCTTGGCGATGCCGCTGAGGTCAAGCACCATCTCGGCGCGCTTGCAGGCGGTGCCGGCGGCGCGGTCAAGCTCCAGCCCCTCGAAGCTCGGCCGCCGCGGGCGGGTCATCGCGACGCGGATCGCGGCCGGATCGGCCGGCGCCGGGCCAAAGCCCCAGGCCGCGACCGCATCGCCCATCGCGATCTCGAAGGCGCCGCCTGACAGCCGGCCGATTTCCAGCGCCTCGCTCAGCACCGTCATCAGCCGCGCGGGCAGCGGCACCGCAACATCGAGCGGCGCCGCGTTGAGCCGCATCAGGTCGCTGTCCGCCCGCCAGGTCGACATCTGCGCGTCGACCTCGTCCACCGCCTGTTGCAGCGCGGCGGCGAGGGGCGCGAGGTCTTCGCCCTCGGGCGCGTACAGCACCACCGACCAGCGCGTGCCCATGGTCGGGCCGTTCAGGGTGCGGCGGGTCAGATCAGAAGATGTCTTCGGCATAGCGTCCCTCTTCCTTCAGCAGCGCAAGGCTCTGGCCCTGCCCTTCCAGGATCGCGGAGAGCGCCTCGCGCACCCCCGCGGCCATCTCGCGCCCACCGCAGACCAGCACCTGCGCGCCCGCGGCCAGCAGCCGGCCGACCTGCGCCGCCTCGGCGCCGATGCGGTCCTGCACATGCTCGCGCCGGCCGGCGCGGGAGAAAGCGGTGCTCAGCCCCGACAACCGGCCATCGGCGCGCCAGGCGGCAAGGTCGTCCTCATAGAGGAAATCGCTCTCGGGGGTGCGGGCGCCGAACCACAGATGCACCGGGCGGTGGCGGCGGTTGGCGCGGACAAAGCCCGCAAGCGGCGCGATGCCTGCCCCCGCCCCAACGAGGATCAGCGGTTTGTGCCCCCGCATCGGGTGGAAGGCCGGGTTGCGGCGCAGGAAGGCGCTGATCGTCGCCCCGGGCGCAAGCGCGGTGAGCTGGCCCGAGCAGAGCCCGCCGGGCTGCCGGCGCACACAGATCTCGACGAAACCGTCGCGCGCGCCCGAGGCCAGCGAGTAGAAGCGCGGCAGATCCGAGCCCTCGGGCAATACGCCAAGCAGATCGCCCGCCTCGAAGCGGGCAAAGCCCTGCCCGGTCAGCCGTTGCCACAGGCCAAGCTGCGGCAGCGCGAAGCGCAGGATCGCGGCCGGGGCCTGAACCTCGGCACCATAGTCGCGGCGCGAGATCAGGCGCAGCACCTCGCCCTGCGGCACCTGCGGCAGATGCGCAAGGTCGAGCGGCTGACCGAGCACATCACCCAGATCGCGGCCCCAGCGGGCGAAATCCTGCGGCGACTGGCGGTTGACGGTGCCGAGCGGCATCAGCTCGGCCCAGCCGACGGCGCGGGCGGCCTCGGTCAGGTCCTGCGCATAGCCGCAGAACTCGGGGAAGCTGCGGTCGCCGAAGCCGAGCACGGCAAGCGGCGCGGCGGGCGGGGTCTTCAGCGCGCGGATGCGGGCCAGAACGCCACGGGCGGCGGCGGGCGCCTCGCCCTCGCCATAGGTCGCGGCGAGGATGAGGAAGCGCTTCGCCTTGCCGTAGCGCGCCGGGTCGAAGGCGCTGAGCGGCGCGGCATGCACGCTGTGCCCCGCCTGCGCCAGCGCATCGCGCAGGGTGCGGGCAAAGCCCCAGGTGGTGCCGCCTTCCGAGGCGACGAGCAGGATGGTCTCGGCGCTGCCCGAGGCGACGTTGCCCGGCAGGCGCATGCCCGAGCGGCGGGTGCGCAGCCATTGCACGGCCCCGGTGACCGCGAGCACCGGCACGCTCAGCGCCATCAGCCCGAGGATCAGGCCCAGCACCGCCGCGCCGCGGCCGGTGTGCAGCATCTCGACGATTGCGCTCGCGCGTTCCCACGCACTCGGCAGGGCCGAGGACAGCACCGTGCCGGTGCCCGGGTCGATCAGCGCGGTGCCGCCGGCGGCAGTCAGGGTGAAGACGTCGGTCGGGTCCTGCGGCGAGGGGAAGGAGAGGTCGCGCAGATCGGCGACCGGGGTTTCGGCCAGCAGCGGGATCTGTGTGGGGGCAAGCCGGGGCAGCCCTGCCGTCGCCACCGCAGGGGCCGGATCGACCGCCTCGTCGGGCAGCAGCGAGAAGGTCGAGGCGGTCATCCACAGCGCGGTGAGCGAGGACAGCAGCAGCCCGCCCACGGCAAAGCGGGCCAGTTCGACATGCACGCGCCCGGGCCAGGGCCCGCGGGTGCGGCCGAACCAGCGCCGCCAGCCGCCCATGCGCCGCGCCACCAGCGCCGCGCCCGAGAGCGTCAGCACCGCCATCGCCGCGGCCCCCGCCGCCATCACCAGCCGCCCGGTGTCGCCAAGGAACAGCGAGCGGTGCAGATTGGTCAGCCACAGCTCGACCGGCGAGGGGTCGGCGCTGATCGCATCCGCCCCCGTCGCCGGGTCGATCACCGCGCTGCCGGGCGTGCCCGCGTCGAACCACCACGCAGTGATCCGGCCCGAGGGTGCGCGGCGGATCTGCTCGAGCCCGGGATGGCCCGCCTCGACCTGTGCCGCCAGTTCGGCGACGCTCAGCCCCGCCGGGGCCTGCGGCGCGCCCACCCGCTCGAGCGCGGGAAAGACCGAGAGCGCCGCGCCGCTGAGGGCGAGGACAAGGACGAGCAGCGCGGCAATCAGGCCGGGCCAACGGTGGATCGAGCGCAGCACAGGCGGGCCCTCCGGATCAGAAGCTGACGGTCAGCGTGTCGATGTAGCTGCGCCCCTGCGCCGGCTTGCCGACGATGTCCGAGGTCAGCGGCAGCACCACCTCGTTCGGGCTTTCGCGCATGTCTTCGACCGCGGCATCGACATGGAGCACATAGCCCGCATCGAAGAGCGCATCCTGAAGGTCGAGCGTGATCTTCAGCGAGCGCCCGGCACCCACCGAGGCGCCGGTGATGCCGTCGACCTGCGCGGTATCACCGCCGGTCGCGGCCTGCCAGCCGGTGAGGTGGCGATAATACTTGGCCTTGCCGCCCGCCATCCACAGGCTGCCGACATAGCCGCCCTGCGCATCGGTGACGTAGAAGGCGAGATAGGCGCCATCGCCGCCGTAATTGCGCATCTGCGTGGTGAAGGTGACAGGCTTGGCCTGAGCGAGCGCCGGCACGGCGGTCAGCGCGGTGGTCAGGGCAAGCGCGGTGAGCAGGTGTTTCATTCTCTCTCTCCTCGGATCAGTTCGTCTGCACCGCGGGCTTCGCACCCGGGGCGAACAGCCCGTTCGCGGGCGGCGTCGCCGTGCCAGCCGGTGCCGGGCCACGGCCGCGGCCCTGGCCTTCATCATCATCGTCGTCATCGTCGTCGTCATCATGACCACGGCGGCCGGAGAACCAGCCCTCATGCTCGTCATCATGTTCGGCAAGGCGCACCGGCGCCGGCGCCTCGGAGCGCGCCGGCGTGGCGGCCGGAGCCGACGCGGTGGCGTCGGAGACGACCACGGCCGAGCGCACGAGCGGGCCAAGCGGCGCGGCCGCGGCGGGGGCGGCCGGCGTCACTTCGGGCACGGGGGCAGCGGAGAGCGCACCGACGACGGTGGTGGTGATCGCGGTGGTCAGGGCAAGAAGGGCAAGAACGGATTTCATCGGGGTTCCTTCAGGGATGGTGTCTGTTCGGGGGGATCGCGCCCGAAGCTGAGCGCAGGCTGAAGCGACGGGACTTTCCGCTTCAGCGGGCTGTCAGGTCGGGCGCGCCGGTCGAACAAGGGACAAGCCCGGCGCGCCCTCTCCCGGGGGGACGATTCCCGGGAGCCGGACCGGAACCCCGGCCCGGAAATCGGGGTCAGTCGCCGTGGCCGTGTTCGTGGCGATCGTCGTCTTCCTCGACCTCGCCCTTCAGCACCGCGAGCGTCGCCGGATCGAGTTTCAGCTCGACCGCCCGGCCCTGGGCATCGCGCGCATCGAGCTCGTAGCAGCCGTCGTCGATCTTGATGCGCCGAACCGTCAGCCCCTGCGCCTCGGCCAGTGCCTGCACCGCGGCGCGCGGCTGCCAGTCGGCCATCGGCACGCGGCAATGGTGGTCGCCGGCAAAGGCCGCTCCCGGCGCGGCGAGAAGCAAGAGCGCAGGCAGCGCCAGACGGGACAGCGGGCGAGAGATTGACGGCATCGGCTCCTCCGGGTTCGGTTGCCCCTTCTTTGCCGCGCGAATCTGACGCGAGCCTGAACCGCCCCCCGGTTGCGGTTCAGCTTGCCGTCAGCTTCGCACGGAATAAGCTGGCCACGCTGCCGGAGGAGCCCATGCGCATTCTGCTGATCGAAGACGACGAGGTGCTGGGCGCCGCGGTGCGCGACCAGATCGCGGCCGACGGCCATCCCGTCGACTGGGTGACGCGGCTCGATGCGGCGCGCGACGCGATGGCGGTGGCGGTCTACGACCTGATCCTGCTCGACCTGATGCTGCCCGACGGGCTGGGCCTTGGTTTCCTGCGCGCGCTGCGCGGGCGCGGCGATGCGACGCCGGTCATCATCCTGACCGCGCTCGATCAGGTGTCGGACCGGATCGACGGGCTGAATGCCGGCGCCGACGACTATCTGGTGAAACCCTTCGACCTCGCCGAGCTTTCGGCCCGCATCGGTTCGGTCGCGCGCCGCTATGCCGGCAACCCGAACCCGATCATCACCCTCGGCCCGCTCGAGATCGACCTTGCGGCACGCACGGTGCGCCGCGACGGCAAGCCGGTATCGCTCACCGCGCGGGAATGGGCGCTCTTCGAGGCCTTCCTCGCCCGCCCCGGCCAGCTGCTGTCGAAACCCGCACTGGAAGAGCGGCTTTACTCCTTCGACGACGAGGTCGAGAGCAACACCGTCGAGGTCCATGTCAGCCGGCTGCGCAAGAAACTGGGCGCGGGCGTGATCGAGACCGAGCGCGGCCTCGGCTACCGGCTGGGCCGCGGATGAGGGCGCCGCGCTCGCTGCAGCTGCGCCTTGGCCTTGCCGTGGGCGCGGTGGTCACGGCGCTCTGGGCCGCAGGGGCACTCACCACCGCGCAGCTTTTGCGCCGCGAGATGAACGAGGTCTTCGATTCGATGCTCGAGGAGACGGCACAGCGCGTGCTGCCGCTTGCCGTGACCGAGATCCTCGGCCGCGAGGGCGCGACGGGCGCACAGACCGTGCCGGTGATCCGCGCCCATGAAGAGCAGTTCACCTATGTCGTGCGCGATGCCGCCGGTGCCATCCTGCTGCAGTCGCACACCGCCGATCCCGCCGATTTCCCGCCCTATGCCGGGCCCGGTTTTTCCGACACGCCGCAACTGCGGATCTATTCGGACGAGGCGCTGCGCGGCAGCGTGACGATCTCGGTGGGCGAGCCGGTCGCACATCGGGCGCGGCTCGCGGGCAAGGTGCAGATGGGGCTGCTCGCCCCGCTCGCGCTGATGGTGCCGCTGTCGCTTGGCGCGATCGCGCTGGTGCTGCGGCTTGGCTTTGCGCCGCTGCGCCGGTTCCGGCTGCGGCTGGCGCGGCGCGGTGCGGCCGACCTGTCGGCGGTGGAGACGCGCGACCTGCCGGCCGAGGTGCAGCCGCTCGCGGAAACCCTGAACGCGCTGCTCGCCAAGCTCGATGCCGCCTTCCAGGCCGAGCGCAGCTTCACCGCCAATGCCGCGCATGAGCTGCGCACGCCGCTTGCCGGCGCCATTGCCCAGGTGCAGCGGCTGCGCGCCGAAAGCACCGACCCGGCCACCACCGCCCGCGCCGCCGAGATCGAGGCCGGGCTGAAGCGGCTGACGCGGCTGTCCGAGGGGCTGATGCAGCTTGCCCGCGCCGAGAGCGGCAAGCTGCGCACCGGCACGCCGCGCGACCTGCGTCTTGTCGCCCGGCTGATGGCCGAGGACACCGCGCGGCTCGCCGGCGCGGCCCCGGTGACACTCGATCTGCCCGCGGCGCCGGTGCTCTCCGACCTCGATCCCGACATCTTTGGCATTCTCGTGCGCAACCTCGTCGAGAACGCGCTGCGCCACGGCACGCCCGGCGCGCCGGTCTCGGTCCGGCTCGCCCCCGACGCGACGCTCTCGGTCGAGAACGACTGCGCCCCGGTGCCGGCCGAGACCCTCACCCGCCTCGGCACGCGCTTCGAGCGCGCCCCCGGCGCCGGCAAGGGCAGCGGGCTCGGCCTTGCCATCGTGCGCGCGATCGTCACCCGTTCCGGCGGCCGGCTTGCGCTCGCCTCCCCCCTTCCCGGTCAGGACCGCGGCTTTTCGGTGCGTGTCGCCCTGCCGCCCTCCCAGCCCGGCTGACCCGTCTTTCCTTTTCAACCCAGCGACACCGCGAGGCCCCCATGTCCCCCCTTCCCTACCAGTCAGCTCACGAGGAGCTGCATTTCATCAACCGCTCGGGCTGGCTGCGCGCCGCCGTGCTCGGCGCGAATGACGGCATCGTCTCCGTCGCCTCGCTGATCGTCGGCGTGGCCGCGGCCGATCCCTCGCCCACGGCGGTGCTGATCGCCGGCGGCGCGGGCCTTGCCGCAGGCGCGATGTCGATGGCGGCGGGCGAATATGTCTCGGTCAGCTCGCAATCCGACATCGAACGCGCCGATATCGCGCGCGAGACCGCGGCGCTGCGCGACACCCCCGAGGAGGAGGAGCGCGAGCTCGCCTCGATCTTCGAAAGCCGCGGGCTGAGCCAGGCCACCGCCGCGCTGGTGGCGCGCGAGCTGACCGAGAAGGACGCGCTCGGCGCCCATGTGCGCGAGGAGCTGGGCCTGTCCGAGGTCCATGCCGCGAACCCGCTGCAGGCGGCGCTCGCCTCGGGTCTGACCTTCTCGGTCGCCGCGGCGATGCCGCTGATCGCGGCGGTGCTGGCGCCGGCAGGTCAGGTGATTCCGGTGGTGGTGGGCACGACGCTCGTCTGCCTTGCCCTGCTCGGCGCGCTCGGCGCCCGCGCCGGCGGCGCGCCGATGCTGCCCGCGACGCTGCGCGTCCTGTTCTGGGGCGCGGCGGCGATGGCAATCACCGCAGGCGTCGGCCGGATCTTCGGGGTGAGTGTCTGACCCCGTTCCGGGGCGGCGCAGAGGGGTGCGGAAAATTTTGCGAAGAGGCGCGAAATTCTTCTTGCGCCCATCCGCGCCCCCCCGTATACGACGCCCCACGCAAGGCGCTGAACCAGCGCTCTGCGGACCTCACGGTGGGGCCATAGCTCAGTTGGGAGAGCGCTTGAATGGCATTCAAGAGGTCAGGGGTTCGACTCCCCTTGGCTCCACCAATAAAAACAAAGACTTACGAAGCAAAAAGCCCCGCCACTTCGGCGGGGTTTTGCTTTGGGGTAACGTTTCGGGTAACAGATCACCCCTTGCCCCGCCCCGGTGGCAGGGTCATCGTTCCCGCCGCCCAGCGCGCCGCCGTGGTGCAACTCTTGCCGCAGAATCGTTGCCCCGGCCTGCCCTTGAACATCGCGCCGCAATGCGCGCACGGCCTGGGCTCGATCGGTGCGGCCCTGTGCCCGCATCGCACCGAACAAAACTTTTGCGTGTCGTGATGGGCAAAGAACGGCTTGCCGCAATGGGCGCACGTCTTTTCGCGCTTGCCGCGCGCATAAGCCTTACTCGCCCTTCTTTGGCAAAGTTTGCTGCAATAGATCGTATCGGCCCGAAGATGATCAGGAACCGGCCCGCCACACATCGGACAGATGCGCCCCTTGCGCGCCTCGGCACGCGCCTGCGCAACAAGGGCATGAGTCGCCGCGTTCTTGCACTTCATCGAGCAATACATCCGCCGCGCCGTCGCACCCTCGGGGAGAGGCCCGCCGCAATGCTCGCATTCTGCGGTCAGAGGTTGCGCACCGCCATGTCGAGCGCCGTTTCCTCGTTCGCCTCCTTGATCCGCCGAACCCGCATGTGCATGGCACTCGCGCAGAGGTCGGAGCAAAACTTGTGGCGTGTCTCGGGCAACTCCTTGCCGCAGCGCGCGCAGCGGGTCCGCTCGATCAGTGTTCCGGCCTCGATCGTCCATTCCGGTTGTCCTTCGTTCCATGTCGGGCGGATCATCGCCCCAGCCTTGCGGAAAGCATCTTCGAGCACTTCCCGCGCCATCAGATCGGCGGCGCTCCACCCCCAGCCCTGCAAGCACAGGTCGGAGCGGATGCCAGCCCGAAGCGGCCCTTCGAGGCCCCACAAGCTGCCCGTCGCGCCCGCCTGAAACGCCAGCCGGATCACGCGGGCCAATTCCACGACCAAGGCGTTATAGCGTTGCTCGCCCATGCGGCCCCGGCGGGCATCGCGCGCCCGCCGTTCTTTCCGATTGATCAGATGCGGCGGAAGCTGGAGCATGGCTCAGTCCGCCCAGTCGATGAAGCTCAGAGCGTCTTGCAGGGTCGCGCCCTCGATCCCGGCTTCCTTGGCCTGCGCCAGCGCGCCCACCATTGTCGCCAGCGCCCGCGCCTTGCCGCCCGCGTCGAAAGCCTGCATCGGGCGCACCACGTCGATTTTCACGGCGCCGCCCAGCTTTTCCGAGGCCTCCTCGGCCAAGAGCATCGCAATGGGCTGCATGACGATCTGGGCTTGGAAACGGATACCCTCGCGCACAAGCGGCCCCTGCGCCGCCTGCGAGAACATCGCGGGCAACACGCCATAGGCCGCGAAGATCGCGCCCCGTGCTGCGTCCAGAAGCTCGGCAGGCATGGCCCGTTGAAGATCCGGGGTCAGTTGATCTGGCGCCTTGCCTGCATTCGGGTGCATCCCGGCCCCGACAGCCTGCGCTACGCCTTCCACGATCAGCGCAGAACCGCGACGGCCTTTGAACGCGGATCGCATCGCCGCCATATCCGAGGCGCTGCCCTCGGGCATGTGTGCAATCTGAGAGCCAATCGGGGCCGACTGCCATGTGTCGCGCAATGCCGTCTCGATCTCGTGCAAGAGGCTGGCGGTCAGGCTGGCACGGCGCAGAGGCGCTTGTCCGGTCCAAGGGGCCACCGGGTCAACGCCCAGCCGCACATGCAGCACCTCGCCAGCGAGAACCGTGTGAGAGGTCGAACCGCCCGCCTCGGATACCGTGACGCGATAGGCCCGCGGGATGCCGTCCTTGGTGGACAAATCGTAATCGGCGCAGGGAATCAGCCGGTCGCGGATCAGCAACACCGCCTCGCCCCGCATGGCCAGAGAGCGGGCGATAAGCGCCATCGTCTTGCGGTCCAGCAGATCGGTGCCGGTCACATCGGCCAGGGCAAAGGCAGATTCCCAGAGCGTGGCGCAAGTTTGAACCGTCGCGGTCAATTCCGCGATGCCCGACACGCCGCTGATATACGACTCGCGCGCCGCGATGATTGAGGCGGTGTAGCCCGCAGCCATCGCAGAACGGGTTTCGGTTTTCTTCGAGAAGGGCCACCGCATCACAGCCTCCACCGATTGAGGGGGTTCACCGCGCCCGCGTAGGGCTGGCGGTCTTGGTGCAGTTCCCAGCCGCGCGCCTCGATCTGCGCCGAGGGATAGGCCGGAACCGTCACCGCCGAGACCTCGAATAGCGCCGCCTCGGTGACAGTGCGCACCAGATCAGCGCCGCGCCGTTCCACCCGATCGCCGCCGTTCGGCACCCGGAAACCGGGCGACAGGCCCCGAATCAGGCCCGCCCGATGCGCCGCAAGGAAGTCCGTCGCCCAGGTGGTCGAGGCGTCCACGATCGCGCGGATTTCCAGCGCCGCATCGGTGCTGCGCAAGGTGAGGGTGCCCGCCGCCGTGCTGGCGAGGGGCTTTGCATAGTCGTGCTGGGCGAGCAGGTGGATTTCGTCGCCCGCCTCGATCCGCGCCCGGAAGGCATGAGGGGCGAAAACCTCGCGCCGCCCCGGTGCCAGTTCCGTTTCGGCGCCATAGGGGAACCGCGCCGAAAGGTGAGTTGCCCCACCTTCCGCGCGGATTTCCAGCGTCCCGAGATTTCCGCCCCAGAGCATCACGCCACCTGCACGCCGGTCAGGAGTTCGAGCTGCGCACCGCGCGCCACCGTCACGTCGCAGGTGGTCAGCGCGGTCAGGCGCAGGCCACCAGAGGCCGCATCGCTGAACGGATCGCGGATCAGGTCCACGGCGCCCCACATGCCGACGAAGACCGGAGCCACACCGCCCGCCGAGGTGGTCAGCAGCGAGGTGCAGGCCGCAGGGGTGCCGGTCGGAGCGGAAAGCGCGGTCGAAGACATGGCGATATTGCCCGCCGGGATGTTCTTCAGCAGGCGGTCCCATTCCGTCACGGCGGTGCCCGCGAAGGCCTCGGCGTCATCCATGAAATTCCAGACCTCGGGGCGGATCATCAGATTGACGCCCCCCGGCCCGCCCGCCGCATTCGCCGCCATGAAGCGCACCACGGCCTCGCGATAAGCGCCCCATGACGCCGCTGCGTCGATCGCGGTCGAGGTGATGCCATAGGTTGCCGCCCCGGTGATCACACCCAGCGGTTGCCCGTCCGCACCCGTGCCCAGGAAGATCGCCCGGTCGAGTTCGGCGCCCATCGCCCCGTTCATGTCGCGCCGGATCGCCGCTTCCAGCGCCTCGCCCGATTGCAAGAGCGCCTTGCGGGTGATGCGCATCTGCACCCCCATCGTTTGCTCGGGCTTCAGCGCCTTGTCGGTCGTGGCATAGGCGGTCGGCCCCGCAACGCTGCCCGTTTCGCCATCCGCCCAGCCCGCCGAAACGGCAGAGGTGGCGACGGGCCATTCGACGGCGCCGGAGCCGATCGCGATCATCTGCGCGCCCATCCGCGCCGCGACAGAGGCCGGGAACAACCTGTCGATCAAGGGCCGCGTCTGGATCGGGTCCGGGGTGCCGGTCGAGACGGTTTCACCGGCCCGCGCTTCGAGCGCGAGGAGGGGGACCGGGTAGCCCCTATAGCCCCCAGCAGCACGCAGCTCGGTCACGACTTCGGCGGTCTGCCCTTCGAGGGTGCGGCCCTCATTGAGCGCGCCGATCACCTGGCGCATCTGGAAACCGGCCACCAGATCAGACCATTCACGGCCCGCGCGGGTTTCCAGATCGGCCCCGGCTTCGCGGCGCTCGGTGTCTTCCGCGATCAGCGCGGCGCGATACCGCGTTTCGTTCGTCTGATACTCGCGGTCGAGGTCGCCCATCGTGCGCAACTCGTCCTCGGTCGGGGTCGGCTTCGCGGCCAGCGTGGCCAGTTCTTGCCGAATTTCGGAGCGACGAAGCTCCAGCTTTTTCGATTCCAGCATTTGATACCTCATGTTGCCGGGTTGGGGTTCGTCGCCAGTTCGGCAACGGCTCGATCCCACGCCTTGCGGGCCGGGGATTTCTCTTTGTGCCCGACCTCAAGCCGGGTCTTTTTCGTGTGGCAGCGCGGGCAAAGCGCCTGCAAATTCCGGGGTTCAAAGGCCAGATCCGGGCGCAGGCGAACCGGCTGGATATGGTCGATCTCAAGGCGCCGCCGATCGCCACAGCACCGGCATTTCCAGCCATCGCGCTCTAGGATCACTTGCCGCAGCACCGCCCAGCGTTTCGTGCGGGTCACGGCCTTGGAGTGGCGGGCGTATGTGTCGCGCTTGCTCATAGCCATGCCACCCTTGCCTTGCGCACCGGAGCGGCCTTGCGGCGCTGCCCCTCGGCAACTGCCAGAATGGATGCTGCAATCGCGTCGATCCGGCCCAGAGATCGCGCCTTTGTCAGTTTCGCGTTCATCGCGTCATCCATGACGACAAGCGCGTCAGAGGCCGCAGAGCGCAGCAGCAGCGACGGCACGGTCAGCACCTCGCCGTCAAACACCGCTTTGCGGAACGCCTCGGTGTCGAGGCCCCCATCTCTGAACCCTTGCCCGCGAAACACCACGGGAGCGCGGATGCCCGCCGCCGCCATCGCGTCCAGAAGTTCCGCCTGCCGATAACGGTCAGCCACCAGCGCCACGACATTCGCGTCCTGCACCAGCTCATCCCAGACGCGCCGCAGCCACGGCCCAACCTGCACCGTGCTTTCGCCGGAGGTGATCAGTTCGCCGCGCTCGGCCATCTGGATATATCGGTCTTTGACGCCATCGGCTTCGCCACGCTCGGCAAGGCCCGGTTTCGTCGGGAATGCGCCTTGCACCTCAAGCCGCCCGCTGGACGGCCAATAAGCGGCGAAGGCGCTCATGGAGCGGCTGCCGCCCAGGTCGAGGCCGATCACGCAATCCCCCTCGCGCGGGGGCAGATCCTCGGGCGACACTTCGCAGGCAGTCCATTCGTCAACGGTCAGGAGCTGCGCCTTGCCAACATCAGAAACTCGTTGGTTGAGGCTGTAGAGCCTGAACCCCGTGAGCGCCTGCCCGCCGCGCTGAATCGCGATGCGCGCCTGTTGCTGCAACCAGTCGAGGCTCGGGCCGATGCCAAATTCGGAGCCGGGGTTGGCGGCCTTGATACCGTCCAGATCATCGGCGGGCATCCCCAGAGGCGCCCGGCATTCGATGACAAAGCTATGCGGCGGGGGAGTGTCGAGCATCTGCGAAAACGGGTGCGTGTCGTCGCTCGCAGAGGTCGAGATGATCACCATCTTGGCGCGACGTTTGCCCGCCGACGTTTCGAGCGCGGCATGAAGTTGCATCCCCTTTTCGGGGTGCCAGTGACCAAACTCGTCTTCGATGATCAGCGTGGGCGAGAGGCCCAGAAGGTTCTTCGCATCCGCCGCAACGGCACGGATCATGCCGCCGCCCGCGCCCTCATAGCTGATTTCCAGACGGGGTGCCTGCCGGAAGGTGAACAGCGCCTGTTCTTCCTCGGGAAGCAGTCCGACAATCGCCTGAACATATTCCCAAGAGATGCGCGCCTGTTCCTTCACACGCGCCGCAATGACGACTTGACGGCGCGGTTGATCGTCGGAAACGCCCATCACATGCGCCAGCGCCAGAGCCGCCGAGAGCATGGATTTCCCCTGCCCGCGCCCCACGCTCAGCATTGCGACCATCGTGTCAGCATCGAGAACGCCGCGAATGAAGCGTTCCTGAAACGGCGCCAGCGCAAAATTCTGCCCGTGCAAAGGCCCCTCGGGAACCCGCAAAGAGCGGATAAAGGCCAGCGTCTTTTCGGCCAGACCATCGGAGCGCGCGCAAGGAACAGTCAGACCGCCGGTCCCTGGCCCCTCTGAAGTCTGGGCATTGGGACCAGTCTTGCGGGGTCTGCCTCTCGGGCGCTTGATCGGCGCGGCCTCGGTCACGCTTCCACCTCGGGTTCGCCAAGCGAGACACCGCGATAGCGTGCGCAGATGCGAGACGCGGCCAACGACAGCCCAAGCGGGCGATCCCGCTCGGTCGCCCCGCCTCGGTTGTCGTAAAGCAGGCTGAATTGATCGCAGGCAGCGAAGGCCAGATCGGCGGGAAGCTCGGCCAGCGTGGCGGGCAGGTCATAGGCCGCAGCGTGGGCAACATCGGCCAGCGCGGTTGCGAGCATCTGCGTCAGCGTGTCGTCCTCGTCGTCGTGGTCGATCCGGGCGTGTGCTTTGGCTTGGCTGAGAAGTTCGGTTGCGAGGGTCAAGGCGCACCTCCAATTGGGTGCGGCCATCATACATTCACGCCAATCCTTTGATAACTATCACACTTCCTAACGCTTCATCGCAGGGAAGGGCGGATCAACAGCCATGCACATGCAATGCAAAGCACATGCAAACGCTTGAAATGGACCCGATCACCCTATCTGCACACCCTGCCGCGCCTTCGATGCCGCGCTGACGCGCAGCACTCAGGCTTGGCGGTAATGGTGGTGGTGGTCGTGATCGGTCGCCGTGGTGTGACAGTCACCTCGCCACGGGGCAACGGCGGGCCACCCCCTCTTTCCCCCTAATGAAGGGGAAAGGGTGTATTATGATTGTGCCCAGTTTCGGGCATTTTCTCTGCAAGCCTGTAGCGCCCGGCCAGCTTGCGCCCCTTGCTCGGTTCGTTGATCTCCACGAGGAACCCGCGTTGCAGAAGCACGTCACGCGCATTCTCGATCCTGCGGCGCGGCCACGGTGGGCTTTTGGCCTCACTCATTGCGCGCGGTGCGATTGCAAAGGAAGGCCGGTTGCTATGCCACCTCTTGAAATACTGGAGCAGCGTGAACGCCTCGGGTTCGTCCAGAAGTGCATCCATCGTCACATCGCCTCTCGTAACCTGCGGTTTGCGCACGCCCAGAAAGTTGCGTCCCGTGCTTTCGTATCCCCACGCGGATCTTGCGCACCGTTCAATTTCACCGGACGACAGCGGATCAGGAAAGGCTTCTGCCCATGTCGCCGCAACGTCGATCAGCGAATCCACCTCGTCGCAATGTCTGGCCTGCACCATGCACCAGCGCCACAAACTCGCGTTGCGCTCGCCCTGAAGCACCGCCTCTGCTGCCCGCGTGAACCCGGCGCCCAGCGCGTTCGGGTCGATCATCGGCAGTTGCGCCAGATCGGCCAAACCGCCATTGCGGAAAGTGTAGGCGGCCCCGAGGTCTTCGCGCCATGAAGGCGGGGCGACGGTGAACCCATTCCCGAGAACGTCGATCGGCAGGCCATCAAAGGGCCGGATGCGCCGCCCCTCGCCATTGTGCCGATACCAGAGCTTTGCCTTGCCGGATGCCGTGCGGATCACGACAGGCGTTTCTCCGAAGCGTTCCAAGGATGCCGCAATCCATGCCTCGCCAGCGGCATCAACGTCGATTTCGGTTAGGCCGGACGCAGCCCCCATAAGCAGCCCCAGCCCGTCCGCATTTCCGAGAGCCTCGATCTGCGCCCATGCCTGCGCCCGCCTCGGTGTTGCCCTCTGCCAGCCCTTGATTGCCGGTCGCTTCGATCTGGTATCAACCGGAAACACGGGCAGCCCTGCGGCGGCATACTCAGGGCCATGTCTGGCAAAGATGCGAAGGGCGCTCATCGCGCCCCCCAGAAAAGAACTGCGTCGGGCGCATATTCTGCGACCAGATCGCGCATAAATTCGAGTTGGCGGGTGCCGGGTTCCCAGCCGGGGCGCCGCCGCTGTTCCTCGATCCGCAGCGCGAATGCGCGTTCCAGCGAATGCTCGGGGGTGCGGGCGAGAACGCGCGGCCAGGCACGCAGGCAGGTTTCGAGGTCAGCCATCACGCAGCCCCCTTCGCTTGGGCCATCTCATCGTCAGTGAGCGTGGGGTATTTGCCGCCGAGGCCCACCCATTCCATGGCGTGCGCCCGTTCGACTTCATCGAGCTTTTCGAGCGCCAGCGTCATCAGCGTTGCGGCATATTTTTGCCGCTCATACTCGGCGGGCAGCCGCGCCAGTTCATCGCTCGCGAACATGAGGGCGCGCAGGTCGTCGAGGCATTCCGCCGTGCGTTCGTAGTTCGTGCGTTGGTGATCAGGGACCATCACGCGGCCCCCTTTTCGGCCTGCGCGTCGATCCATGCGAGGATTTCAGCTTCGATCCAATAGCGGCGGCGCGCGATCACGCGCGGCTTGGGGAATGCCATTTCGGGATTATGGAGCCATCTCCACAGGCTCATGTCAGAGATACCGCCGCAGAGAGCGCGCACGGTGGCGGAGTTGATCAGCTTGTTTTCCACTTGGAAGGCCTCACGTTTTAACGGGTTACGTCAGGCCCCCAGATATTCACACGCTCGGGCTTAGGTCGTGCACACTTGATCCGCTTTTTTCGCCGCAAGTGTGCACGTCTGTCCCGTCATTGCGTAGCTGCCCACGCCCGGAACGCCGCGCGAGGATCGCCCCCGATCTCGAATGCCTCGAACAGATCGCACAGAAACTTTCCAAATCGAGAGGCGGGGTTGAGCGCCTTGTTAGGCGCATCATTTCCGGTCGCAAAACGCCAGACTTCTCGGGCGGATTTCACAAGTTGAATTCCGCTGAAGTTAATTCTCCCGGTTCCTATACGGGCACTGGGGGATTTTTCTATATGCCGCTTCGTCGACCGGATCGCGCCTCGAATTGTCAAGAAATTATCTTCCAACGCCTGCAAGGAATCGGCGGCTTTTCTTCCGACCTTTTCGGGATACGATAGAATTTCTAAATCGAAAGAAGAGGCTTCCTCACCAGATCTTGAAATTAGCGTATCCGTATGCGGGCCCCAAATCAATCTGCGCCCCAAATCATCGCGAGCAGCTTGTGTCATGGCCCCAAAATCAAGCGCCTCAAGAACCAAGTTCAATGCACGTTCTAGGTTTTCAAGATTTTCGACATCACGTTTCAGGTCGTAAATTACAGGGTCATGCCCAAAAGTCAGATTTTCGATGTAATCCACCCAAACGGCTGCCGCTTCTTCATTAACTTCGAGGTGCTGCATAAGCACTCGAATTGCAATGGCATCCCCCATCACCGCGCCCTCTCGATCCGCACCACGTTCTCGGCCTCGCCCTCGATCAGCGCCGCCACGCGCCGCGCCCATGCGTCCAGCGCCGCCCGCTTTTCGTCGGCATAGTCAAAGCGGTTGTAAACGCCCGCCACGCCGCGCCGGGTGCCGCTGCGGTGGTTCAAGACGGCTTCCACGACATGCGGCGGAAACCGCAGCCCCGCCATGCCGGTTGCCGCCGTGCGGCGCAGATCGTGAATTGTGAAGGGCGGGATTTTCACCGGCTCGGCCCCCTCGGGAAGATCCTTGTTCACCGCCTCGCCCATCAGCTTGTCGAGCCGTTCCTTCGCGCGGGTGAAGCCGGAAACCGGGGTTTCGCCCGTGGTCGAGAACAGATAGCGACCAATGCGGGGAAGCCCCCCAAGGATCGCCAGCACCTCGGGCGACAGCGGAATGACGTGTTCGTCACCATTCTTCGAGCGATCGGCGGGCAGGGTCCAAGTGTTTCCGTCCACCTCGCGCCACGTCATTTCGGCCACCTCGCGCAACCGCTGCCCGGTCAACAAGAGGATGCGATAGAGCGGCCCGAAGGGATAGGCCAGCCCGTCGCAGGCATTCCAGAACAGCCGGATTTCGTCGTCGGTCAACACCCGGTCGCGGGGTTTCTCGGGCGCCGGGGGCTTGATGCCGTCCAGCGGGTTCGCCTGCACAATGTCCCGGCCCTTCGCCCAATTGAACAGGGTGTTCAGATGCGCCCGAAGCCGGTTCGCCGTCACGGGGCTGCCCCGGTCAACAATCGCGTCTAGCACCTCGATCACGTCGCGCTTGCCGATCGACTGAATTTCCCGCTCGCCCCATTTCTTCATGATCTCGCGCTTGAACATCGCCGCCACATCGTCGCCGCGCCGGTTGTGGCTCGCGTGCCGCCTCAGAAAGAGTTCGATCACCGCCGCCACCGTGTCGCGGTTGGTTTGCGCCGCCGCTTCCTCCCGTGCCTTTTTCTCGCCAGCCGGGTTGCGCCCGTGGTCGAGAGTATCAAGCGCCTCGGTGGCGGCGGCCCGCGCATCGGCAACACCCATCACGGGCCAGCGCCCAAGGGTCAGTTTCGCAGGCTTGCCGCCGAAGCGGTAGCGCAGCGCCCACGATTTCGAGCCGCTTGGCTGCACCACAAGATAGAGGCCGGAAAGCGCCGGGTCGGGCACTTCGATCCGCTTTTCAGGGTCCGCTTTGAGAGCTTCCACCGCCTTCGCCGTCAGTGCTCGCGCCATGTCAAGAAATCCTCATGCACAGTCAAGAAACCTTGTCGGGGTAACATAGGGGTAACGGATTTGGCTGTTTTGGCTCGTTACCCACCATCCCGAACACCGCCTAACATAGCGACGAAAAGTCAATAAAACAAGGCGCATGGCGGCAATCAGGCGTTTTGATGCG
Source organism: Paenirhodobacter huangdaonensis (assembly GCF_004022465.1). NCBI lineage: Bacteria > Pseudomonadati > Pseudomonadota > Alphaproteobacteria > Rhodobacterales > Paenirhodobacter > Paenirhodobacter huangdaonensis. The sequence continues at coordinate 169,079 of NZ_SAVA01000003.1, forward strand.
TTATGCCGCGTTGGCACTAGATTTTTGAATGGCATTCAAGAGGTCAGGGGTTCGACTCCCCTTGGCTCCACCAAAATTATCTTGAAAAGTAGCGGATAGTTCTGCCTTTCTCGTCAGAGGATTTGCCTCTTCCAGGCACACCGGTGCTGTTTTCCCTACGAAAATCCATGCTGCTTTGATCCTTGGCTCAGGCCAAGTTGATCCCGTCGCAGCCCTTCCCCTTGTCAAACCCGAAGATGGCCCATGAGCGACCGTTTCTTCGTCGTGACGGGCGGCCCAGGTGCGGGCAAGACCAGCCTGATCACCGAGCTCGCCCGCCGCGGCATTCACACGATCCCCGAATCCGGCCGCGCGATCATCCGCGAGGAGCTGCAGAGCGGCGGAGATGCCCTTCCTTGGGCGGATCGCACCGCCTATGCCGCACGGATGCTGGAACATGACCTGCGCGCCTACAGCGCCGCGCAGGCACTCTCAGGCCCCGTGATCTTCGACCGCGGCATTCCCGACATCATGGGCTACCTGGCCCTCTGCGCCCTCCCCGTGCCGCCCCATGTGGCCAGAGCGGCGAGGGATGCTTGCTACAACGCCCGCGTCTTTCTGGCCCCGTTCTGGGACGAGATTTTCACACAGGACACCGAACGCAAACAGACCCGCGCCGAAGCCGAAACGACCTGTGCCGTCATGCGCGAGACCTACGCCGCGCTCGGATACGAAATTATGGAACTTCCATGCGGCGACATCACAATGCGCGCTGACTTCGTTGAGGCCTGTCTGCGATCGTGACGTGTATTCCGCCTAGGCCTTAGCGCACCGAAGGCACTCGAAGGGTCCCGCCAGTCCCACCCCAATGCCGCAACGGCGCCTATTGTAACATGACATGCCTCTTTGACGGAAAGGGCGGAGAGCCGTCTGATGGCAGTGCGGCGTGGCAGTAGCAGCATCGGACGAAAGCAGCCGTTAGCGCATGGTACCGCGATTCCAGCCGGCTCTTGACGTGGAGGGCGGGAAGCCGCCTGACGGCAGTGCGGCGCTGAAATTGCAGCAACCAGAAAGAAGCAGCCATTCCTTCTAGTCGAGAAAAATGTCATTAAGCATAGCATAGCTCTCCTGGATTCAGTTCAGGAAACCAGTGCTGCTGGTCTAAACGCCAACAAGTCACAATCCGTCACCTCTGCCACGGGAACAAATGCCTTCACGCCGCCAATGGCGTTGAACAGCAAGAGCCGTAGACTTGTCTGAACTTCCGGTTCATCGACGATCTTGCTGCTCACCACATCAGCGTGCGCGTTGCGCTCACTTAGTGGCGTATCGACAACACAGCAGATCTGTTCGATACTTCCCGCTGGCCGTCTAGCAGCTACCGCAGCGAAATCGACCACTCCCAAGACACCGCCGAACTCGCCGTGTTCGCGAACCTGGTATTCATGCAATATCTGAGCGCTAAAGTTCAATTCGGCGCGCGAAGCATGAGTCAAGCGGCAGACAGACATACCCGATTTGAAGCATCTTTTAAAAATACTTGAGGTTATCGACTTCTTTGGGGACCGCTTTAGGTCAATGTCTGACCGTGAAACGGCAAAATAGCGCAGTCGTTCCTCATCGTTAATCGGTCCAAAACCTCCAAGTACGGGGTCAGCCGTTTCACATCCACAGTATGGAAAGGACGTAGCCATATGAGCCGCGTCGCCGTTTTCTTTCCACCAGTCCAGATATGCTCTTTTATGTTCGTCGTCTGTCACGAAACTCTACGCAGCCAAAAAGTTAAAATTCTGAAAGAACTGAATGACTTCTGTCGTCGAGGCAGTATTCAGTTTTCCAGCCGCAGCGATAGAGCTTCCATTGACGATAGAGAAAGCAGCTACGTGATCTTTACCCAAGAAATCAATTGCCCCAACCGCCAAACCATCTTCGTTCAGGACTTCTAAGCTGACCTTTCCGTCGTCGTCGACTTCCACACATGGTGCCGGCAATTCACTCGGCCATGCCTGGGCCACCACGATCGCGTCGTCGATTGAAGCTGACACAACGGTCGTGTGTTCAGAGACCGCAAGAAGAAGAGAGCGAACACGAAGCGTTCTAAGGTCTTTCAAGACCTCATCTCTTGCTTTCGCGACAGATTCGTCTGCAACTGGTGCCGCTGCCGAGCTACTACTTCCAACAGATGGCGCAGGCTGAACAGCGTCAAAAAGGCTATCCACACTTAGCGAAGCAGGCCTAAAGGTGCCCATGTCCCCCCAAAGACCTGCGCGTTCCTGCCATTTAATGGAGTGGTCGTTCAGGAAGTCAGCAGCAGCGGGAGACACGATGGAAATGCTCGTCATGCCTCCAAGTGCGATTGCTCTCCAAGGATCAATAAGGCGGGTTGCTGTGGCTGTCATTGAAGATAATCCAAAATATTCAGGCCAATATTGTTTCTTTGTTCTTCGGTAAGCGACGCGCCAAAGAGAGCAAGACTGCGGCGATGCAGATGATCAAGGGTGCTCTTGCAAGTATGCACGCTATCGATCGCTTGCGTGGCTCGAAGCTCCACAAGTGTGAAAATATTGCATTGGCGGCGAGGACCTGCTGAAGATGCCTCATCGATCACATCTATGTTGCGGTTTACGAGCACAATGCTACCATTATGATCTTCAAACCATCCGGAGTGTGAATGCCATAGCATAGCGCCCGAAACCGCACTTTTTGGAATAACCGGATCAACTGTCGCCAAGAGGTCACGAATATCCGCGCTTGTAGGCTCGCCGTCGAAAACAAAGCGATCCCAGTACTCAAGTTTTATACTGCTGATGTCGGTGCTATCCAGAGCAATCGATAGAGGCACTTCGAAGACATCCCAAAATCGCGTGGCAAGGTTATCCCATCGGCCATATTCCGTTGACAAGTAGCCGAAGACGCCGTCGCGAAAGCCCGCCTCCTCGGTGAGTACGCCGGCGGAGCCTCGCTTCAGAACCCAACCATTCTGAGCGATTTCGGGGGCGATAGGTCCAGGCGGTATCGCGATCATGAAGCCCTGAATCGTGCTTTCAGCACGATGAAGCTGCTCAAATCCAAGTTCTTGGAATTTGGACGTCGCCGGTGCAGCAGCTTTTGTCAGAATTTTGTCGGTCAAAGGGCTGTTGAACTGCACAAGAATGCGCACACGGTCGATCGCGTGCGCTTCATGTATCGGCTTCCAACCCATCAGAACGCTCCTCCAATCTCGAACGAGGCCGTTGTGCCATCTTCGACGACAAGTGTCACTCCTTTTCCTTGACAAAACAAGAAGGCAGCGATCCCAGTCGCGGCGATGTGCAACCGATACATGGTAGGTTAAGTGAAACGTAGCAAGTAGTCTCGATCTGTATGGCCGCCAGCATCAGCGGAAACGACTAGGACTGCTTCAGCTTAACGATGTCAAATTTTTCGATATCCTGCTCACCGTCCTCTGCGACAGCGCCGATCCGCCTGCGGTTGGGGATGCTGTAAGCTCTCAGCGATGGCCGTTGATCGCCGCGGCAAGCCTCAATGTCCGGTCTGGGGAAGCCGCAAGGCAGCATGCCTGCATGCTGAAGGGCAGCAAAGGGCCGATCTGGTCGATACGCCGCGCTGGCCTCAAGAAAGGCTCGCCGCGCCGCCGCCTGGCCGCTTCGAGCCCGGAACGGACGCTGGCATCGGACCGTCCAAATCTATGTTCCCATTCTGTTCTCCCGCGCTACGATGGCCATTAGATCTGTTGCGGAGGAAGCCATGTCGAATCGAGAGACCAAGTTTGAACGCCTTAAAGCTCTTCATGAAGATGACCGGGCCTTTGTGATTCCCAGTCCTTGGGATGCGGGCTCAGCACGTCTGCTTGCCAGCTTGGGGTTCGAGGCGCTTGCAACCACCAGTGCAGGATATGCTTTCGCCAGGGGCAAGCGAGATTCCTTCGCGGGCCTTGGCCGGAGTGAATTACTTGCGAACGCCGCTGAAATCGTCACGGCAACAGAGCTTCCGGTTTCTGCCGACCTGGAGGATGGATTTGGCGCAGCACCGGAGTTTTGCGCAGAGACCATCCATATGGCCTGCGAGGTTGGGTTGGCAGGCGGGTCGATTGAGGATGCTACGGGAAATGAAGACACCCCGATTTATGAGCTGTCACAAGCGATTGAACGGATACAAGCGGCAGCGGAAGCGGCTCGCAGAGGCCGTTTTTTGCTAACGGCAAGAGCAGAGAACTACCTCTGGGGTAAACCTGATCTTGATGACACGATCAAACGTCTTCAGGCGTTTTCCGAGGCGGGCGCAGATGTTTTGTATGCCCCCGGTCTTCCTGATATCGAAGCGATCACAGAGGTGTGCCGCGCGGTCGACAAGCCGGTAAACATCGTGATGGGGCTGAAGGGGAAAACCTATACCGTCGCCGAACTGTCCGAGGTCGGCGTTCGGCGCATCAGCGTTGGCGGCTCGTTTGCGAGAGCTGCTTTCGGCGCGTTGATGCGCGCGGCGCAGGAAGTGAAGTCGTCCGGAACCTTCACCTACGCAGAAGATGCGATCCCCGATGCTGTCCTGAGCCAACTGATGTCGCAGGACAAATGCGCTGAGCGCCTATGACCGTTTTGTCCCGATCAGCGACATTCGCCCCGGATTTTGCTGCACAATGCCACGACCGACCGCTTCGGGGAAGCTGCGCCGCGGCGGCGACGCATGCTCGACCGCCGGCTTAGGGCCGGGGGAACGTCATTTACTCTGTCAGGCCGATCACGCGACCTGCCGCAGTGCCGCATGAAGGCTTGGAGCCCTTCCGGACATTCCCTGAGAGCGTAGTCGGCGAGTGATGCTTCGACTGGTTACGGATGTTATGCCAAGGCCTCCGTCAGAAAGCTTGGAAGGCTTTCGCTCACCGGTGTTGCGTGTTCCTGTGAGTTCAATCTGCGGCATGTGCCCCGGACGTTAACCAGGGCAGAGGCCATGACCGGGCATATGCTTCTCAACTGAGTAGGCCGCATCGCCCCCTTCGATGAGTTTGTGGTCAGCGAACTGTCATGGCGGGAGGGTTGCTTCCGGCCCGTCTTCTGACGGTGTCGGGTAATTGCTCTCAGCGTGGACGGTCTGTCTGGAGGTCAGTCGCTGAAGGGGCAGGCGACAAGCTCCCCATGGGGGCCTGTCGACATGCTGGCAATTACCGAAGGAATGTAATCGACCACAGGGTCAACTGCACTCGTAGACGGCCCCAATCATGTGTGGGTCAAAATAGCTCCCGGTCCAGATCATCGTCCAGTAGATGTCGGGTTCCGGAGCCAGGTCCGAATTTCCGCACACGGCGCTGAGGGTTTCGTAATTTTGATCCGGCGTTTGGAACCAGGAAAACGTCATTCCATGGTCTTCGATTTGGCTGGCCGCGACGACACGCACGACATTTCCGCTTCTCCTGCTTCTCTTTGGAGTCTTCCCAAAGTCTGGGCGCAAGCCTGGGCATCTCCGGAACCGCACATGTATGTATATGGGCTATCCATGTTCAGATCAAAGCCACAGCTGCTGACCGAGATCTTGTCCATTCGGGAAAGATTCTCCAGGAAGGAGTTTGATCCCAGGTACCATTCTTTTGGGAAATTGGCTGGGACCATGATCGGGTTTTCCCCGTTGTTCGTGATCACCCTGCAGACGCCATGTTTGTCCAGTGTGACGGATGTGCCCGGGGCGACCTTGGCGCCGAGTTGCGCAGCCTCCTGTGCGAATGCCGTCTGGGCAGCAGTCATGGAGACCATAGCTGCGGTGATGATGAAGAGGGTTCTGGTGTTCATGTCGGTCCTCGGTGTTTCTGGCTCACCAAGAATTATAAGATGACACTTGGAAAATACGTATGCGCCTGGAGAGAATGGTATGCGGAATTTGTGGATAACTTGGCATTAAATGGCTGGAGGTAGCCTGAGGCGAAATAATTAATTGCAAAAACTCCGTGGTGTTAGGTCATGTTGACAAATGGCGGAGCCAGAGGCGGATCGACGTGATGTCGGTGAAGCTCAGGAATCTCTCGGCGGTCTTGTCGTGGCGGGTGGCGACGCGGCGGGCGTTCTTCAGTTTGTTGAAGCAGCGCTCGATCAGGTTGCGCAATCGGTAGAGGGTGCGATCCACGGCGATGCGCAGCTTTCGGGACTTGCACATCGGGATGACCGGCACGACGTTGCGCGCTTCCATGGTTTCTCGAACCTTGTCAGAGTCATATCCGCGATCCGCCAACAGGACGCTCGGTTCGGGCAAGTTGTCGTCCATGACCAGATCGAAGCCCAGATAGTCTGACGTCTGGCCCGGCGAGATGTCCGGCCTCATGGGCAGGCCTGCGGCGTTGACGCGGAGGTGGATCTTGGTAGTGAAGCCACCGCGTGAACGGCCGAGACCTTGTTGCTGCCCCTCATGGAAGCTTCGCAGACCGTCCGGGTTTTGAGAGCACATCAACGTATGCCACGCCTTGGGCTCCATTGCCGCGCCAGACACTTACCCTTATCCCTGTTCTCAAAGCGACTACAGTCGCGCGAATACCTTTTGGGGCCCTCCATTGAACCAGACTTCCCACAACAGCCTTGTCTCCTTCATCTGGCGCATCGCCGACGACTGCCTGCGCGACGTCTACGTGCGCGGCAAATACCGCGATGTCATCTTGCCGATGGTCGTCCTGCGCCGCCTCGACACGCTGCTTGAGCCGACCAAGGACGCCGTTTTGGACGAGGTCCGGTACCAGAAGGAAGATCTGGCCGCGACGCAGCTGGACGACGAGCCGCTCCGGGACGCCTCTGGATATGTGTTCTTCAACACTAGCCAGTGGACCCTGAAGAAGTTGCACGGCACCGCCACCAACAATCAGCAGATCCTGCTCGCCAACATCGAGGACTACCTCGACGGCTTCAGCGACAACGTCAAAGAGATCATTGGCCGCTTCAAGCTGTTCGAGCAGATGCGCCACATGGCGGAGAAGCAGGTCCTGCTCGACGTCATCGAGAAGTTCGTTTCCCCCTGGATCAACCTGACCCCGCACGACATTGAGGACCCGGAGGGCAACACGCTGCCGGGCCTGTCCAACCTTGGTATGGGCTATGTCTTCGAGGAACTGATCCGAAAGTTCAACGAAGAGAACAACGAGGAAGCCGGGGAACACTTCACCCCGCGCGAGGTGATCCACCTTATGACGCACCTCGTCTTCGACCCGATCAAGGATCGGCTCCCCCCGGTCATCACGATCTACGACCCGGCCTGTGGGTCGGGCGGCATGCTGACCGAGGCACAGAACTACATCAAGGATCCGGGCGGTCCGATCCGGACCAACGCTGACGTCTACCTCTACGGCAAGGAGATCAACGACGAGACCTACGCGATCTGCAAGTCGGACATGATGATCAAGGGCAACGACCCCGCGAACATCCGCGTGGGCTCCACCCTGTCGACCGACGAATTCTCGGCCAACCGCTTCGACTTCATGCTGTCCAACCCGCCCTACGGCAAAAGCTGGAACAGCGAGGTCAAGTACATCAAGGACGGCAATGACGTCATCGACCCCCGCTTCCAGGTCGAGCTGACCGACTACTGGGGCAAGGTCGAGACCATGGACGCCACGCCCCGCTCCTCGGACGGGCAGCTGCTATTCTTGATGGAGATGGTCAGCAAGATGAAGTCCACCAGCGCAAGCCCGCTCGGCTCGCGCATCGCGTCGGTCCACAACGGCTCCAGCCTGTTCACCGGGGACGCGGGCAGCGGGGAATCCAACATCCGCCGCTTCATCATCGAGAATGACTGGCTGGACACCATCATCCAGCTGCCCAACAACCTGTTCTACAACACCGGCATCACCACCTACATCTGGCTCCTGTCCAACGCCAAGCCCGAGGCGCGGCGCGGGCGGGTCCAGCTGATCGACGCCAACCTCATGTTCCGCAAGCTGCGCAAGAACCTCGGTGACAAGAACTGCGAGTTCTCGGACGAGCACATCCAGCAGATCACCGACGCCTTCCTCGCCTTTGCGCCGATCGAGCGCGAGATGGATGCCAACAACGATCCCACCGGCATCGCCGTGCAGGTCTTCGACAACGCGGACTTCGGCTACCACAAGGTCACCATCGAACGCCCGGACCGCCGCCGCGCGGGTTTCAGCGCCGAACGCCTCGCCCCCCTGCGCTTCGATCGGTCGCTGCGCGAGCCGATGGAATGGCTCTACGAGGAACACGGCGATCAGGTCTATCAGCCGGGTTTCCTCAAGGAGCAGACCAAGGCGATCACCGCGTGGTGCGAGGAAGCGGGCATCACCTTGAACGCCAAGGCGAAGGCCAAGCTGCTCGACACCAAGTACTGGGTCAAGCTGCGCGACCTGCTGGCCACCGCGACCCAGATCATGGCTGATATCGGCCCCGAGGAGACCGACGATTTCAACGCCTTCCGCAAGGCGGTGAACGCCGCGATCAAGGCGCGCAAGATCAAACTGGGCGTGACCGAGCAGAACGCCATCCTGAACGCTGTCAGCTGGTATGACGAGAAAGCCAAGAAGGTCATCGCCAAGAAGCACAAGCTGACGGGCGCGGAGGTCGAGGAGCTGACCACGCATCTGGGCTGTGCGGCGGGCGATCTGGCCGATTTCGGTTGGTACCGACAGCCGGACGGCAGCTACCTGACCTACGAGAGCACCTCTGACCTGCGCGATGCGGAAAGCGTGCCGCTGAAGGACGACATCCACCGCTACTTCCTGGCGGAGGTAAAGCCGCATGTGGAGGAAGCCTGGATCAACCTCGACAGCGTCAAGGTCGGCTACGAGATCAGCTTCAACAAGTACTTCTACCGCCACAAGCCGCTGCGCAGCCTCGAAGAGGTGACGCAGGACATCCTGGCGCTGGAGGAAAAGGCGGACGGACTGATCGCCGACATCCTCGGCGTCGAGGTCGCAACCAAGCTGGAGCCGGCGGAATGAACATCGCGGCTTATCCGAAATACGAAAGCTATCACGACAGCGGCGTCGAATGGGTCGGGGCGATCCCGGCAAGCTGGAAGGTCCGGCGCGGCAAATGGCTGTTCAAGAAAATGGACCGCCCCGTTCGAGTTGAGGACGATATCGTGACTTGCTTCCGGGACGGCGTCGTGACCCTTCGCGCCAACCGGCGAACCGAGGGCTTCACCAACGCGCTCAAGGAACATGGCTATCAGGGCATCCGAAAGGGCGATCTGGTCATCCATGCAATGGATGCGTTTGCCGGGGCTGTTGGAGTGTCTGACTCCGACGGCAAATCTACACCCGTTTACTCCGCCTGCGTTCCGAGAGTAGACGGCAGGGTCAATCCACACTTCTACGCCTACTACATGCGCCATATCGCACTGTCCGGGTTGCTCGTAGCGATGGCAAAAGGCATCCGTGAGCGGTCGACAGACTTCCGCTTTAACGACTTCGCCGACCTTGCATTGGCTGCCCCTCCGGTCGAGGAACAGACCGCTATCGTCGCGTTTCTGGATCGGAAATGCGCGACGATTGACGAGGCGGTGCGGATCAAGGAGGAGCAGATCACACTCCTGCGCGAGCGCAGGCAGATCCTGATCCAGCAGGCCGTCACCCGCGGTCTGAACCCTGACGCCCCCATGAAGGACAGCGGCATCGACTGGATCGGCCAGATCCCCGCGCATTGGGAGAGCAAGAAAATTTCACACATCGGAGTTGTCGGAAACGGTTCCACTCCGAGTCGCAGCAACATGCTCTACTGGGATGGCGGGGATATTCCCTGGCTCAATAGCTCCAAGGTCAACGATTTCATCATCACCGAAGCAGAGCAATTCGTAACCGCGAAAGCAAAACGTGAATGCCACTTGCCGTCTGTCGAGCCGAATGACTTAGTGATGGGAATTACCGGTCAAGGTAAAACGCGTGGAATGGTTGCCGTATGCAAGATCGCGACCACCATCAACCAACACCTCGCGTACATTCGGATCAAATCGCCCGATGTGTTCAACGAATATGTCCTGCATTTTTTCGTCGCCGCCTATGACTGGCTACGGAGACAGTCCGACTCTAACGGAAGCACCAAGGGGGCGATAACTTGCGATGACATCAAAGGCTACAGCGTTTTGATGCCCCCTATCGAGGAGCAGAAAGCTATTGTGAGCCATATTCGCGCAGGCAGCGAGGCAATTGAGCGGGCCATCGATCTCAAGCAAACCCAGATCACCGCATTGCGGGAATACAAGACAAGCTTGATCAACGCTGCGGTGACTGGAAAGATCAAGGTGATTTAAGTGTCCGGCCCCGGCATGGGGCCCCGGGCGATATGACGTGAGAGTACAGCCATGAATGTCGCGGTCAGCAACACCAAGGAAATCGCCCTAGAACAAGCGATCGAACGACGGCTCTGCGGCGCGAGCTCCGAAGAGCTGGCCGCCGGGGCCGAGGCGCCGGGCCCCTTCCGCATTGGCCAGCCCTCGGACTTCGACGCGCCCCTCGCGTTCGACCGCGCCAAGTTCTGGGAGTTCCTCGAAACCACACAGTCCAAGGACCTCGACAAGCTCAAGAGCCACAACCCCGCCGACTGGCAGGCCAAGATCACCGGCCAGCTCGACAAGCTGATCAAGTCCAAGGGGCTGCTGCATGTCCTGAAAAAGGGCCTGCCCGTCGACAACGCACATTTCACCCTGATGTACCCCGCGCCGCTGGCGAGCTCGGCGCAGAAGGTTCACGACAACTTCGCCGCCAACATCTGGAGCGTGACCCGACAGGTCCACCACAGCACCGCCAACCCGAATGAATCGGTGGACATGGTGGTGTTCCTCAACGGGCTGCCGCTGGTCACCCTAGAACTGAAGAACGCCTGGACCCACCAGACCGCCCGCTACCACGGCCAGAAGCAATATCGCGAGCGTGACGCAAACCAGACCCTGCTGCGCTTTGGCCGGGTGCTGGTCCACATGACCGCCGACACCGACGAGGTGTGGATGGCGACGAAGCTGGACGGGGCCAAGACCTTCTTCCTGCCGTTCAACAAGGGCCACAACGAGGGCGCGGGCAACCCGCCGAACCCGAACGGCCACAAGACGGCCTACCTGTGGGAAGAGGTGCTGCAACCGGCGAGCCTTGCCGGGATCATCCAGCATTTCGTCCTGCTGGAGGGCAAGAAGACCGACCCGCTGGCGAAGAAGACGCTGATCTTCCCGCGCTATCACCAGCTGAACGTGGTCCGGAAGCTGTTGTCCCACGCCGCCGAGACGGGCGTGGGGCACAGCTACCTGATCCAGCACTCCGCCGGGTCGGGAAAGTCCAACAGCATCACCTGGGCCGCCTACCAGCTGATCGAGACCTATCCTGCGGAATTGGGCCTGCCGGGGGCAAAGGCGCTGGACGCCCCGCTGTTCGACAGCGTGATCGTCGTGACCGACCGCCGCCTGTTGGACAAGCAGCTGCGCGACAACATCAAGGAGTTCTCGGAGGTCAAGAACATCGTCGCCCCGGCCCTGAAGTCCTCGGACCTGAAGGCGGCATTGGAGACCGGCAAGAAAATCATCATCACGACCATCCAGAAGTTCCCGGTGATCTACGACAGCATCGCGGACCTCAGCCACAAGCGCTTCGCCGTGATCATCGACGAGGCGCACAGCGGTCAGAGCGGGCTCGCGAGCGGGAAGATGAACCAGGCCATGGGCGGTCCGGTCGATGATCCCGACGAGGAGGATAACCAGGACAAGATCCTGAAGGCGATGAAAGCCGGGAAAATGCGCGGCAACGCCTCCTACTTTGCCTTCACCGCGACGCCGAAGCCGATCACCCTGGAGAAGTTCGGCGAGAAGCAGCCTGACGGTCGCTTCCGGCCCTTCCATCTGTACAGCATGAAGCAGGCGATCGAGGAGGGCTTCATCCTCGACGTGCTGGCGAATTACACGACCTACAAGGGCTACTACGAGATCCAGAAGTCCATCGAGGACAATCCCCTGTTTGACACGTCCAAGGCGCAGAAGAAGCTGCGCGCCTATGTCGAGCGGAGCCAGCAGACGATCAACACCAAGGCCGAGATCATGGTCGATGACTTCATCGACAACGTGGTCAACCCGAAGAAGCTGCGTGGCAAGGGCAAGGGGATGATCGTCACGCAGAACATCGAGATGGCGATCCGGTACTACAAGGCCGTCCAGGTGGAGCTTGCCAAGCGCGGCACCCCCTTTAAGGCGCTGATCGCCTTTTCCGGCGAGAAGGACGTCGATGGGGTCAAGTACACCGAGGCCGACATGAACGGGGTGGCGGAGGACAAGACCCGCGGTGAATTCGACAAGGACGAGTATCGGCTGCTCATTGTCGCGAACAAGTACCTGACCGGTTTCGATCAGCCGAAGCTATGCGCGATGTACGTCGACAAGAAGCTGCAATCAGTGCTGGCGGTTCAGGCCCTGTCCCGGTTGAACCGGTCCTCGCCGAAGCTGGGCAAGCGGACCGAGGACCTGTTCGTTCTCGATTTCTTCAACTCGACCGAGGACATCAAGGCGGCCTTCGACCCGTTCTTCACAGTGACCACCCTGTCCGAGGCGACGGACGTCAACGTCCTGCACGAACTGAAGGCATCCCTGGACGATGTTGGCGTGTACGAATGGTCCGAGGTCGAGGAATTCTGCACGCGGTTCTTCGACGGCGAGGATGCCGAGAAGCTGAGCCCGCTCATTGATGTTGCTGCTGAGCGTTTCAACACCAGCCTGGAGCTGGATGATCCCGAGAAGATCGACTTCAAGATCAAGGCCAAACAATTCGTCAAGATCTACGGCCAGATGGCCGCGATCATGCCGTTCGAGGTTCTGGCCTGGGAGAAACTGTTCTGGTTCCTGAAGTTCCTGGTGCCGAAGCTGAACATCCAGGACCCCAACCAGGATGCCCTAGATGAGCTTCTCGAGGCCGTTGACCTGTCGTCGTACGGGCTGGAGAGGACCAAGCTGAACCATGCCATCGACCTGGACAGTTCGGAAGCAGAACTAGAGCCGCAGAATCCCAATCCCCGCGGCTACCGCGAAGGAGAGGTGCAGGAAGACCCGCTCGAAGAGATCATCCGCAGCTTCAACGAGCGTTGGTTTCAAGACTGGGGCGCTACACCGGAAGAACAGCGGATCAAGTTCTTGAACATAGTGGAGAGTGTTCAGGCCCATCCAGACTTCGAGGAGAAGTTCGATGGAAACCCTGATCCTTACAGCCGTGATTTGGCGTTCGATAAGATCATGAAGGAAGTCATGCTAAAGCGCCGGAAAGAGGAGTTGGAACTTTACAAGCTGCATAGTCAGGACGAGGCGTTCAGGTCTTCGCTTTATCAAAGCGTCAGGGAAGCGATCGCGAAGAGCGTGGGCTAATCAGCATTGACCTGCCCTCTTGGGGCCCACGGTTAAAACGATGGTCTGCGGGTTTGAGCCTAGCCGTTGGCTCGATGGCATTGGGCTCGGAGGGACATGCTGTGATGCAGCACCCCGCGCGTAGTGACCGTTACCTGGTGTGAAGCCGCACGGTCATCCGAGATCAACCGCATGGCCAGCGTCTTCGAGCATGAAGATCTGCAGCGCGCGCTGGCGCTATGACGCGACCATGCCTCCGCGGATTTGACACGCCATCGGTCAGGGTGCAGCCTCTTGAGGGCGCGTGCCATTTGCTTGCGCCCAGGATGACCTCCAGAAAGGGAAGCCCATGATTGGTCCGTTGATCTGCATAGCTGGCATGGTGATCAGCGTGGTGGGATCCGTCCATTGCTGGCTGGTCTACCGGGAGTCTGCGCGGAGTGCCCACGTCGACCCTGAGAGAGTTCGGCGCTTTGTGGAGAGCGCGCCGCTGCACCGCCTCGAGGAGTTGAAAGCGAAGCGCCCGGTATGTCAGTGCTGCGGTGCGCCGCTCCGGCTGCAAGAAGAGTGACTGTCGGCGCTACATTTTATCTGAAGAGTTATCTGAAAAACTTTTTCGTATAACTTGACGCATGAAATGTCGGGTGGCATAACGCTCCCAACGACACATCGTAAGGGCTCTGTTGCACAAATCCCTGAGGGGATTCATCTTTTGAATCCAGCCTGATAGCTGGGTGGCATGAGCAGACCGACACCCCCGGCCTACAAGACCAGGAACTGGCCAGCCTATAACGAAGCGCTCAAGCGCCGGGGCTCGCTGACGATCTGGTTCGATCCCGAGATGAACTGGGAGGCTGTGCCGGCAGGCGTGGCCGCCAGCAGAGCTTCAGCGGTGAGGAGAATCGGAAAACAGTCCGGCGGACTGTTTTCCCGACGAACGCCATCCAGACCTGCCTCTCCATGAAGGTGCTATTCGGCATGGCGCTCCGCCAAACGACCGGCTTCGTCGAGAGCCTGCTTCGGTTGGTCGGCCTCGACTGGGCGGTGCCTGACTTCAGCACGCTGTCCCGTCGTCAGAAGACCCTGGCGGTGAATATCCCCTATCGCGGGTCCAAGGGGCCACTGCACCTGTTGATCGACAGCACGGGCATCAAAGTCGAGGGCGAAGGTGAGGGACATGCCCGCAAGCATGGCGGCGCCAAACGACGGGTCTGGCGCAAGATCCACCTTGGGATCGACGAGCAAACGCTGGAGATCCGGGCCGTCGAGATCACCGGCAGCCATATCGGCGATGCGCCGGTGCTGCCCGATCTGCTCGACCAGATCCCGGAGGATTAGGAGATCGGCAGCGTCACGGCAGATGGCGCGTATGACATCCGGAAATGCCATGACGCCATCGCCGACCGCGGCGCTCATGCCGTCATTCCGCCCCGCAGGAACGCCAAGCCCTGGAAGGTGATCACTGCTGGTGCCATGGCACGCAACGAGGCCCTCCGCGCCGCGAGATACCTTGGCCGGGCACTCTGGCGACGATGGAGCGGATATCACCGCCGAAGCCGCGTCGAAATATGAGGAGGATCAGAAAACGATCCGGGGGATCGTTTTCCCGACGATTGGATGCACTGCGTGAAACTGCTGGGCCAGCGGCTCATGGCACGGGATTTCGATCGGCAGGTCGCCGAGATCCAGGTCCGCATCATTCGCCATTGTCGCTTGGACCAATGGCGCGACATGGCTCATTCCTGAACGGCTACACCGCGCTCGGCATCCCTGTCACAGAGGCCGCGGGATAGGTCTGTCCGGGGAAAGGGGAGCCCCGGACATCATCCGATTTGTGCAACAGAGCCCAGGGATGACCCCGGAAGGTTTTCGCACTGCGTCGTCGTGAAAGCTGTCATGAACAGCGAAGACAACGCGCAATTTAGAGAAACGTCATCCTGCTCGCGAACGAGCGTTTCTGTCGTGAGCCGACGTTTCAGTAGTGTTCAGCGACCGACAGAGATTGGGGACAAAATCGCCGTTCTATAATTAAGCTGGGGATGTCGGCTTTCCGCCCTCAGTGGCCGCGGGGCAGGAGGCTCGCCGCACCGTGCGCGGATGACCGCTTTCTCAGCTCTGCCGCGGCTGCCATGCTGCACTGCCGTCAGGCGGCTCTCCGCCCTTTGTGTCGGCGCCTGGCGTAAATTTGCGCCTTACACGAATGCCGCTTGGGCCGACACCCGCTATGTGCGGCCGTCAGCCCAAGCGGCTGCTATGGTCTTGACCGACCTAAGGCGCGCGCCTGCACCCACTGCTCAATGCAACAGCGGGCTGCTTGCCATGGCCTCTGCTCTCGCCAGCATTCTGGCCACATGGCGCGGGTTGAGCTCTTGCGTGTCGGCAACTTGCTCAATCACCTCGCAGATGGCGCTCAGGGCAGCAACACCCAGCCCTCGTCGTGCGCCCTCGCGCTCCGTGAAGGAGATGAGGTCTCCCTTGCCGGGGCCGGCAAGACGCAAGATCTCCAGGCGGCTCAGGAATGGGGCCGGAAGCGTCGTCAGACTATTCGAGGTCAGGACCCAGCTGATCCAGGACATGTCGAAGCCGACCTGGTAGTAGGGGCATTTCCAAGCCACGGCAGACGAGCGTTCCAGCAGCGGCAGCAGCCCCTCGGCCAAGCCGTAGGCCTGCCCCTTGGTCGAGGTCGGCGTTCCGGCCTTCTCGATCTCGTCTATCACCACGATCGGGTTCGCGCAGAGGCTCTGCACGATGGTTTGCAAGGGCCGCCCCGGGAAGGCCGAGCCCCAGCCGCGTTGCGAGCCGTTGACAACGAAGGAGGCCTGCTCCGCGGTTCCCTCGATGCCACAGCGCGGCACCCCGAGATGGCGCCCGAGTTCGCGCGACCACACGCTCTTGCCGATCCCCGGCGGGCCATCGAGCAGCACGGGCGGCAGCCGGAATCCGGGCTCCCCCACCCGTACCGAGCGGCGCATCGCTTTCCAGAGGAAGTCGGTCGCCGCCGCCATCCAGGGCATCTCGGCATGGATGGCGGCGGCGATCTCATCGGCACGGTGCTCGCTGGCAATGCCAACCAGATCCGCCCCGCCACGAAACGCCTCGAGCGCGCGCCGGTCATCCGCGCTGAGATGGCTGAGCCCGGAAGCCTTGGCACGCGCGCCCATTACCCGGCGCGCACGGCGCAGCACCCTGGCCCGGTCCTTTTCCGAGAGCGGCACGGCGATGAGGTCCTCGTTCCAGCGCAACTCATCTTCGAAGTCTCCCGGCACCTTCGGGGACACCCCGTCCTGAAGGGCACGGAGCTTGCGCAGGTGCAACTCGAAGCGGCGCTTGAGCGCAAACTCGTTCTCGTCGGGATCCGCGAAGCGGGCATCGATAAACTTGATCTTCGTCATGGAGGTCCTTTCGGCGCATCGCGCCACGCCCTCGGGCAGAGGTTCTGCAGGAGGGGGATGTTGGAAAGAACCCGGCCGGATTGGCCGTGAGGGATGGCGAAAGCGCGGCTGGCCGTCAACGGCGCCCACCAGGACGGAGCGCTAGGACGGCGCATCACAGGCCACAAATCCGCCAGTCACACAAGTCATTGAAATAAAAAGAAACCACCGACTGCAGTGCAGCCGATGGTCATTAATCCTGTGCCGGAATGGTCAAATTACCCCGGAAATGGACAAGATTTAGTGGGTCCTACACACACTTGTGGGGCCGACACCCCTCAGCCGCATTTCGAATGGCCGCAGTCGGCGCAGGTCATGCAGCCCTCGACCTTGCGCATCGCGTAGCTGCCGCAGGCCGGGCAGGCCGGGCCGCGCGGGGCTTCGCCCACCACCATCACCTCGGCCTTCGGGTCGGACTTCAGCCCCATCCCCTCGCCCGCGATGAAACCGATGGCGATCAGGTGGCGCTCGATCACGCCCCCGATCGCGGCGAGGATCGAGGGGATGTACTGCCCCGCCATCCAAGCACCGCCGCGCGGATCGAACACCGCCTTCAGCTCCTCGACGACGAAGCTGACGTCACCGCCGCGCCGGAACACCGCCGAGATCATCCGCGTCAGCGCCACGGTCCAGGCGTAATGCTCCATGTTCTTCGAATTGATGAACACCTCGAACGGGCGCCGGTGGCCGCCCTGCACGATGTCATTCACCGTGATGTAGATCGCGTGCTCGCTCGCCGGCCATTTCAGCTTGTAGGTCGCCCCCTCGAGCGCCGCGGGGCGGTCGAGCGGCTCGGTCAGATAGACCACCTCGGCGCCCCGGTCGGCATCGGGCGCCTTCTCCGAGGTCTCCGACACGCTCAGCACCGAGCCGGTCACGTCGTTCGGCCGGTAAGTGGTGCAGCCCTTGCAGCCGGTCTCGAAGGCTTCCATGTAGACGTTCTGGAACTCCTCGAAGGAAATGTCCTCGGGGCAGTTGATCGTCTTCGAGATCGAGGAGTCGATCCATTTCTGCGCCGCCGCCTGCATCCGCACGTGGTCGAGCGGGGCGAGGGTCTGGGCGTTGACGAAATAGTCGGGCAGCGCCGCATCGCCCTTCAAGTCGCGCCACATCTGCACGGCATAATCGACGACCTCTTCCTCGGTGCGCGAGCCATCCTTCTGCAGCACCTTGCGCTTGTAGGCATAGGCGAAGACCGGCTCGATGCCCGAGCTGACATTGCCGGCATAAAGCGAGATCGTCCCGGTGGGCGCGATCGAGGTCAGCAGCGCGTTGCGGATACCATGGGTGCGGATCGCCGCGCGCACATCCTCGTCCATCTGCAGCATGGTGCCGGTGGCGAGGTATTTCTCGGCGTCGAACAGCGGGAAGGCGCCCTTCTCCTGCGCGATCTCGACCGAGGCGAGATAGCTCGCCCGCGCGATCTCGTGCATCCAGCGCTCGGTCTGCGCCGCCGCCTCGTCCGCGCCATAGCGCAGCCCGAGCATCAGCAGCGCATCGGCCAGCCCGGTCACGCCCAGACCGATGCGGCGCTTGTTCATCGCCTCCTCGGCCTGCTGCGGCAGCGGGAAGCGCGAGGCGTCGACGACGTTGTCCATCATCCGCACCGCGGTGCGCACCAGCCGGTCGAGCGCCACCGGGTCCAGCTTCGCTGCCGGGGTGAACGGATCGGTGACCAGCCGGGCGAGGTTGACCGAGCCGAGCAGGCACGCGCCATAGGGCGGCAGCGGCTGCTCGCCACAGGGGTTGGTCGCCGAGATCTGCTCGCAATAGCCGAGGTTGTTCATCTTGTTGATGCGGTCGATGAAGATCACGCCCGGCTCGGCGTAGTCATAGGTCGAGCGCATGATCCTGTTCCACAGGTCGCGCGCCTGCACGGTGTGATAGACCTTGCCGCCGAATTTCAGATCCCAGGGCCCATCGGCCTTCACCGCCGCCATGAAGGCATCGGTCACCAGAACCGAGAGGTTGAACATCCGCAGCCGCGCCGAATCCTGCTTCGCGGTCACGAACTGCTCGATGTCGGGGTGGTCGCAGCGCATCGTCGCCATCATCGCACCGCGGCGCGACCCGGCCGACATGATCGTGCGGCACATCGCGTCCCAGACATCCATGAAGGACAGCGGGCCCGAGGCGTCGGCGGCGACGCCCTTCACCTCGGCGCCGCGCGGGCGGATCGTCGAGAAGTCATAGCCGATGCCGCCGCCCTGCTGCATGGTCAGCGCGGCCTCCTTCAGCATGTCGAAGATGCCCGACATGCTGTCCGGGATCGTGCCCATGACGAAGCAGTTGAAGAGTGTCACCGTGCGCCCGGTGCCGGCGCCCGCGAGGATGCGGCCGGCGGGCAGGAACTTGAAATCCTCGAGTGCGTCATAGAAGCGCTCTTCCCAGGCCACCGGGTCCGCCTCGACCGAGGCGAGATCGCGCGCCACGCGCCGCCAGCTGTCCTCGACGGTGATGTCGATCGGCGTGCCATCGGCCTCTTTCAGACGGTATTTCATGTCCCAGATCTGTTCGGCGATATTGGCGGCGAATCGGGTCATCGGCTCCTCGGTCCTGTCGTGGCGGCCCCGGTGCAGTGGCAACATCCGGGGCAGAAAAAGAAAAAGCCCCGGAACATCTGGTGTCTGACGGGGCAGAAGGCCACAATAGCATGAGTGCCGGGCGAGATTCCAGCCGCGAAATGGCGCCGCAGTGCAGTTGCCCGCCGGCGCCCTGTGGCCTATGTCGAAAGCCGCGAAACCGGGGGTGCGCGATGATTCACCTGATCAAGCTCTGCGTCGGCGCCGAGAAGGTCGAGGACCTGATCGACTGGCAGGCGCAGCAGTACGGCACGGGCCCCGCCCGCCACGTCACCCGCATGGGCCCGAAACGCGGCGAAGAGCTCGTCGACGGCGGCTCGCTCTATTGGGTGTTCAAGGGCGTGGTGCTGGCCCGGCAGCGGGTGATCGGGCTCGAGGATGTGCTGGGCGCCGACGGCATCCCGCGCTGCGCCATCATTCTCGACCGCGAGGTCGTGCGCACCGAGGCGCTGCCGCGCCGGCCGTTCCAGGGCTGGCGCTACCTGACACCCGAGGACGCACCCGCCGATCTGCGCCCGACGCGCGAGCGCGAGGAGCCGCTGCCGCGCGATCTGCAGGCGGCGCTCTCCGAGATCGGCCTCAGATAGGGGGGCTATCTGCCCCCCTCCCGGCCTGCGGCCGGTTCACCCCCCGAGGATATTTGCAGCAATTGGAAGCGGAGAAGGCACGCCCTGCCCCTTCCAATCGCCCGAAATATCCCGGGGGTGAGGCCGAAGGCCGAGGGGGCAGCGCCCCCTGCCCCGCTCAGCGCAGAATCGGCGGTTTCGACGGGTCCATCCCCGGCGCGGTGATGGTCAGCTCCTGCACCTCTTCCTCGACCGCCTCGGGCAGGTGCAGCACCAGTGCCTTCTCGAGCAGAACTGCCGCTGCCGGGTCCGCCTCGGTCAGGAAGGTGACATCGAGTTCGCCCGCCTCGAGCCCGGAGAAGGCGAGCGCCTCGGCCATCGCCTTGGCGATGCCGGGCTGCGCCGGCTCGGGCGCGCCGAGGAAGGCAAGGACATGGCCGCGCCGGCCGCCCTCATAGGTCACGCCGCCCAGAAGCGCGTGGCTCGCAAGCCCGGCAAGCTGGTCGAATTTCGCCTCGAAGGCCGGCAGCAGCAGCGCCAGCATCGCCGGCGGCAGCGCCGGCGCATCGAAGGCCACCGGGCGCGCTGCGGTGGTCTCGGGCGCATGGGTCAGCGCATGGGTCAGCCACTCCAGCGCCTCGGGCGGCAGCAGCAGCGCCGAAGGGGCGACGCCGAGATTGACACCGAGCCCCACCGCCTCACCCGCGAGGTTCTGCGCGATCACCCGGCCGGGCAGCGCCACATAGGGCGCGGGGGTGGTGGTGAACTCGGCCAGCCGTTCCTCAGTGTCGAAGGCAAGGACGAAATCGCCCTCCTCGGTCTCGAACAGCTGCGGGATGATGTCGTTGTCCTCGTCGGGCTCATGCTCGAGCAGCAGGAACAGCTCGGCATCGGCGAGCCGGTCATAGACGGCAAGCCGCAGCGCCTCGTTCTCGGGATCGGCCTCCATCGCGGCATGGGCGCGGTCATAGGGGGTCTCGGTCATGTCACCTCCTTCACCCGGGCGCGCAGGGCGGGGATCAGCTCCGCCTCGAACCACGGGTTGCGTTTCAGCCATGCCGTATTGCGCCAGGACGGATGAGGCAAGGGAAAGACGCGCGGCGCATGATCGCGCCAGGCGGCGACGGTCGCGGTGACGGCGCGCGTGCCGAGGTGCCAGCGCTGCGCCGCGCCGCCGACGAGCAGCGTGAGGTCCATCGGGCCGAGTGCCGCCATCACCCGCGCCCGCCAGGTCGCGGCGCAGAGCGCCGGCGGCGGCAGGTCCGCTCCCTTCGCGTCATAGCCCGGAAAGCAGAAGGCCATCGGCACGATCGCGATCCGCGCGAGGTCGTAGAACGTGTCGGGCCCCCCCCCATCCAGGCGCGCAGCCGGTCGCCCGAGGGGTCGGTGAAGGGCCGGCCCGAGGCATGCACCCGCGCGCCGGGTGCCTGACCGACGATCAGCACCCGCGCCCCGGGGCGGAACCAGACCACCGGGCGTGGCGCATGTGCCGTTGCGGTTGCGGCAAAGCGCGCCGCACACAACCTGCAGGCGCGGATTTCCTCTTCCAGCGATCCATCGGCGGGCCTGCTCACCCTTCCTTCTCCGTTTCATGCGGCGAAACAGCCGTCACCCGATTGTAACTGGCCGCACAGTTCGGACATAATGTCGCCGGAATGCACATATAGATACCTTTTCACACATGATCCGGTCGTGATCTACGAAACGGACGGGGCACGGTCGGCAGGAAGCGATGCTGGAATTCGAGAATGTCAGCAAGTCGTTCTGGACGGGAAAGCAGCGCAAGGTGATCCTTGACCGGGCGAGCTTCCGCGTCGAACTGGGCCGGTCGCTCGGCATCCTTGCGCCGAACGGCACCGGCAAGACCACGATCATCAACATGATGGCCGGGCTCGAGAAGCCCGACGAGGGCGAGATCCGCAAGACCTGCCGGGTCTCCTTCCCGCTCGGCTTCATGGGCGGTGTGGTGAACAAGCATTCGGCCCGCGAGAACGCGCGCTTCATCGCCCGGCTCTACGGGCTCGACCCCGATTACGTCGAGGCCTTCTGCCGCTGGCTGACCGGGATCGCCGAATATTTCGACATGCCGGTCGGCACCTACAGCCAGGGCATGCGCTCGCGCTTCACCTTCGCGCTGATGCTGGCGCTCGAATTCGACATCTACCTGATCGACGAAGGCATGCCCTCGACCACCGATGTCGAGTTCAACCGCAAGGCCGGCGCGATCCTGCGCGACCGGCTGAAGGAGGCGACGGTGATCGTCGTCTCGCACCAGGCCGCGACACTCGAGAAGTTCTGCCGCTCGGCTGCCGTTCTGCGCGACGGCCAGCTCTACATGTTCGACACTCTGGAAGAAGCGAAGCGGATGTATGATTACACCTCTTAAAGTTGCCAAGTACCGCATTCGCCGCACGCCGATCCCCGGCGTGACCCCGGTGCCGCCCACGGCGGCGGAAACCGGCCGCGGCGCGACCATCGCCGACCTGCTTGCCCATCGCGCCGCCACGCGACGCGGCGTGGCGGCCCCGGCGGATGATCCCTCCGCGCTCTTCGAGCCGCAGGACGACGGCTTTGCCGCGCTCGATTTCCCGAGCGCGCATCCCGATGACGCCCCGCAGGTGCTCGGCCCCTCCGAGATGACGCCCGAGGAGGAGATCGAGGCGATCCGTGCCGAGGGGCTGACCGGCCGGCAGCTGCGGCTGGCGCGGCGGATGGCGAAGAAATACGGCATCGAGGCGACCTCGGATTTCGAGGCGGTGCGGATGCTGCGCCGGCGCGGTCTCGACCCGTTCGACCGCTCGGCGCTGATGCATCTCGAGCAGGACGACGAGGACAGCGCCGACGCGCTGACCGCCTCCGCACCGGCCGGCATGAGGGCGGGCTCGGCCACGACCAAGGCGCTTGCCCGGCTCGACGGTGCCGGCGCCGACACCCGGGTGAAGCTGCCGCAGACGGTGAAGGACGCGCCGCCCCCCGCCGCGCCGCTCGACGAGGGTGCCCGCGCCCGCGAGATCATCAAGATCCAGCGCGACATCGCCCGCCGGCGCCGGCGCAAGCTGCTGCTGCTGGCGGTGCGGCTGGCCTTCTTCATCGTCCTGCCGACGCTGATCGCGGGCTATTACTACTATTCCGTCGCCACGCCGATGTACGCCACGAAAAGCGAATTCGTGATCCAGAAGTCCGAGGGGATGGCGGGCGGCAGCGGCCTTGGCAGCCTGTTCTCGGGCACGCAGCTGGCCACCAACCAGGATTCGGTCACGGTGCAGAGCTATCTGCAATCGCGCGACGCCTACAAGCGGCTCGATACCGACCAGCATTTCCGCGAGGTCTTCTCGGCGCCGAACATCGACCCGCTGCAGCGGCTCGAGCCGGGCGCCTCGAGCGAAGCAGGCTACAAGGTCTATCAGCGCAACGTGAAGATCGGCTATGACCCGTCCGAGGGGCTGATCCGGCTCGAGGTCATCGCCCCCGATCCGCAGACCTCGGAACGGTTCTCGAAATCGCTGATCTCCTATGCCGAGGAACAGGTCGACCAGCTCACCTCGCGGCTGCGCGGCGACCAGATGAAGGGCGCGCGCGACAGCTATGACGACGCCGAGGCGAAGGTCTTTGCCGCCCAGGCCAAGGTGCTCGAGCTGCAAGAACAGGTCGGCGTGCTCGACCCGGTGTCGGAAAGCAGCCTGGTGATGGGGCAGATCTCGGCCTTCCAGACCCAGCTGCAGCAGAAACGGCTCGAGCTCGGGCAGCTGCTCGACAACTCGCAGCCCAGCTCGGCGCGCGTGCAGGGCGTGAAGGGTGACATCGCCCGGCTCGAACAGCTGATCGCCGAGCTGCGCAAGCAGCTGACCGACAAGACCGGATCGACCGACTCGCTTGCGGCGGTCACCGGCCAGCTGCGCATCGCCGAGGCCGAGCTGGAAACCCGCCAGGCGCTGCTCTCCGCGGCCGCCCAGCAGATGGAGACGGCGCGGATCGAGGCGAACAAGCAGGTGCGCTACCTCGAGATGGGCGTGCGTCCGGTCGCCCCCGACGAGCCGACCTATCCGCGCGCCTTCGAGGACACGGTGCTCGCCTTCCTGATCCTGTCGGGCATCTATCTGATGCTGTCGCTCACCGCCTCGATCCTGCGCGAACAGGTCTCGAGCTGAACCAGCGCGCCGGGGTCCGCCCCGGCGCCGCCCGTTCCGGCGGGTTGCTCAGGCGACCTGC
Organism: Paenirhodobacter huangdaonensis; assembly: GCF_004022465.1. Classification (NCBI taxonomy): domain Bacteria; kingdom Pseudomonadati; phylum Pseudomonadota; class Alphaproteobacteria; order Rhodobacterales; genus Paenirhodobacter; species Paenirhodobacter huangdaonensis. The sequence continues at coordinate 193,139 of NZ_SAVA01000003.1, forward strand.
CCCGCGGCCCAGCCCGACGACCAGGCCCACTGGAAGTTGTAGCCGCCGAGCCAGCCGGTCACGTCGACCGCCTCGCCGATGAAGAACAGGCCGGGCACGGCGCGCGCCTCCATCGTCTTCGCGTCAAGCGCCTCGGTCGCGACGCCGCCAAGCGTCACCTCGGCGGTGCGATAGCCCTCCGAGCCCACCGGGCGCACCTGCCAGCGATGCACCTGCGCCGCAAGCCGTTCGAGCGCGCGGTTGCCGTGATCGGCCAGCCGCCCCGCAAGCCCCGCCTCGGCCACGGCGAAAGCCGCAAGCTTTTCGGGCAGCAGCCGCGCCAGGGCGTTGTGCAGCGCGACGCGCCCCGCCTCGGCCCGCATCGCGGCAAGCGCGGCGGCGATGTCGCGGCCGGGGGCAAGATCGACGACGATCGCCTCGCCCTCGCGCCAGTAGTTCGACACCTGCAGGATCGCCGGGCCGGACAGCCCGCGATGGGTGAACAGCACCGCCTCGTCAAAGCCGGTGCGCCCGGCGCTCACCCGCCCCGCCACCGCGATGCCAGCGAGCGGCGCGGTCTTTTCAAGGTCCTGCGCCGCGAAGGTCAGTGGCACGAGGCCGGGGCGCGTCTCGGTCACCCGCAGCCCGAAGCTTTCCGCGATGCGGTGGCCGATGCCCGTGGCCCCCATCTTCGGGATCGACTTGCCGCCGGTCGCCACGATCACCCGGCCCGCACGCAGCGGGCCGTCCGAGGTGTCCACCACGAACCCCTCGCCCTCGCGCCGCACCGCCTCGACCGCGGTGCCAAGCCGCAGTTCGGCGGGCCCAAGCGCCGCGAGCAGCATCTCGACGACCTGCGTCGCCTTGCCGTCGCAAAAGAGCTGCCCCGCCGTCTTCTCGTGCCAGGCGATGCCCGCGCGCTCGATCCGGGCCAGGAAATCGGCCGGCGTGAAGCGGCTCAGCGCCGACAGCGCGAAGCGCGGGTTTTCCGACAGGAAGCGTTCGGCGGCATTTTGCCGGGTCAGCTCGCGGTTGGTGAAGTTGCACCGCCCGCCGCCCGAGATGCGGATCTTCTCGCCCGGGCGGGCGGCATGGTCGAGCACGGTCACACGGCGGCCGCGACGGGCGCATTCGCCCGCCGCCATCAGCCCGGCGGCCCCGGCTCCAAGAATGGCGACATCGGTTTCAGACATGCGCGAGCCCTATCCTCTCGGCCGTTGCGACCGCAACAGGATTCGGAAGTTTCTTCTTGCAGCACTGCCCCCCCTTGGCTAAACACCGCCCCACGTTGGGGCGTGGCCAAGTGGTAAGGCAACGGTTTTTGGTACCGTGTACCGTAGGTTCGAATCCTACCGCCCCAGCCAGATCTCCGCAAAATCCTCGGAATATTGAAGAAACCACCGCGGGCATGCGGCCGGGTGCCGGTCTGTCGGGTGCACGCGGCAGGTCGGACGGTCAGCCACAGCTGCCCCATGCAAAGCCCGCCCCCCGGACGCCGGGCAGACGGCGGCAAAGGCCCGGGCCACGCCACGATAAGCGAAGAAGGCGTCGCGCCGGGACGCGAATGCATCGCGCGGCGGAAGACATGCCCTGCCCCGCCGCCCGATGTTGCCTGCCCCCCTTCCGCGGGCGGGCAGGAGGTCAGACGCCGCGCGATACGGCAGATCCCGCCGCGAGCGCGGAAAAGGCGCCGCCGTCAGTTCCCGGGGATCAGGACCTTGTCGATCACCTGAACCTCTCCGTTCGACCGCCGCAGATCCGGCGCCAGGATGGAGACGACGGTGCCGCGCTCATCGCGCAGCTGGATCATCGCGCCATTGGCCTCGACCCCCAGATAGCAGCCGCCGAGGGTCTTGATCATGTAAGGGCCCGCCTGCACCGCAAGCAGCCGCCGCAGCGTTGCCGTGTCGATCCGGCCGAGGAGGATGTGGCAATTGAGAAACCGGGTCAGCTCTGCCCGTTTCGCCGGGTTCGTGTATTGATCCAGCATGCCCGGATGCAAGGCGCTGAACGCCGAATTGACCGGCGCGAAGACCGTGAACATGCCGTTGCCCGCGAGGGTCTGGTCCAGCCCGGTCGTCTGCAGCATCGCCGCCAGGGTCGAATGCTCGGGCGAGCTCGCGATCATCTGCATGACGCTCCCCCCGGAGTAGGAAGACGTGCCGCCCGCAACCGGAATGTTTCCGGAAAGCGCGCCGCCCGCCGAGCCAAGGACAAGACAGCCAGCCAGGAACGCCTTGAGAATGAAATGCATGTGAGATGGTCCTCCTGCTCGGGGCTGCCCCGGCGGCAAGCCTGATGCGCGATCATCATGAATACGATACTTTAGTTTGTGAAGATGTAACTTAATGATATAATCCGTGCAAGGGAGGGATGGCCTGCTCCTGCCATCACAGCGCCGCCCCGGACCGAAAATGCGCACCGGACGCCAAGTTGGCGTTGCGGTCGGCGCGGGCCGCATCCTAGAGTGCCGCCAGAAACCGAAGAGCCCGCCGTGACCCAGAAACCCTCGAAAAACAGATGGTTCTCAGCAGAAGGCTCGATCTCGATCCTGCTGCTCCTGCTCATTCCGGCAATCCTGCTGATCGGCGGCATCGGGACGGACATCTGCCTGATCAACGCGCAGAAGAAATACGTGCAGTCGCAGTCCGACCTCGCGGCACAAAGCGCCGCGCGCGTGCTGCCGAACCTCGCGCTGGCCCGGCAGACGGCTCAGGGCGTGGTCAGCGCGAACAGCGCCTATGGCACGGTGACGCTGGCGCGCGCGGATGTGATCTTCGGCAGCTACAATGCCGGCGTCTTCGTTCCCGCCGCCGACCAGAATTCGGCCGGCGGGGTCAATGCCGTCAAGGTAGTCGTCCCCTCGCCCTACACGCCGCTGCTGCTGCGGCCGGTGATGGCGACGGACCTCACCGTCACCCGCAGCGCGATCGCCACGCAACGGGCGGCCATCGCCTTCAGCCTGCGCAACTCGCTCCTGACCCTGAACACCTCGTCCTCGATTCTGAACGTTGTCCTCAAGAGTCTGCTGGGCGTCGACATCTCGGCCGCGGTTCTGGACGCATCGGGCGTGCTCGGCCTCGGTGTCGACGTGAACAAGCTCCTCGGTCTGCTGAGCCTCGATGTCGCGGGCCAGGTGCTCGACTATCGCGATATTCTCAACCTCGGGATCGGAACGCCGCTGGTCGTGCGGGCGCTGTCGACGCTCGGGGTGCTGCCCGCCGGCACCACTTCGGTTTCGGGCGGAACACTCTCCCTCGGCTCGCTTCTGAACCTGTCCCCCTCCGCCCTCGATGTCGAGATCGGTCAGATCCTGCCGAACCTGTCGCTCAATGCCTTCGACCTGCTGATGGCGACCGCCAGCCTCAACGGCAGCCTGAAAAACGGGCTGGTCAGCGTGCCGCTGAGCCTCGGCATCCCCTATATCCTCAACGTGAACCTGTCGCTTGGCATCGTGCATTCGGCGGTCATGGCGGCCGGTTTCATCGACGATATTCCGCCGGTTACCGCCACGGTCAGCCAGCTCTCGCTGCGGCTGAAAGCCGAGCTGCTGTCCTATATTAAGCTCGACCTCGGCCTTTCCGGCGCGCAGGCCACCGCGACCGCGACCAGTCTGAACTGCGCGGCGCACGCGCCGGCCGACACGCTCGCGACCTTCGACGTGCAGACCGCACCGGTCGCCCTCGACCTCAGCCTGACCGTCCCGGGCATCCTGAACGGCAGCACGAAAAGCGACAGCGACAGCATCTCGCTGTTCGGCGGCTTCCAGCGGGTGTCGGTGCCGCTCGGCTCGCTCGGCGAGAGCGTGCTGGTGGAAACCCCGATCCGGATTTCGGGGCTGACCTCCTTCGTCTCAGGCCTGCTCGGCAATCTCAGCAGCAGCCTGCGCACCGACAAGAACCAGTGCGGTTTCCTCGGGCTCGCCTGTCTGCTCGATCTCGTCAACAGCGTCATCAGCGGGCTGACCTCGCTGATCGCCGGGACCTTCCTCGACACTCTGGTCGACGATCTGCTCAATGCCCTCGGCATCGAGATCGCCCCGGCCGAGCTGATCGTCAGCGACTACAGCTGTTCGTCGCAGCTGGTGCAGTGACGCCTCAGCGGACGATGACCGAGGCGGAGCGGGTGATCTGCCCGAGGTTGACGCCCAGCATCTGCCCGAATTGCGACGCGCCGCCGCCCGCCAGATCGTAGGTCACGCGGATCGTCAGCAGACCCGAGGCCGCGGGCTGGCCGGGGCAGCTGGCCATCGGCTCGAATTTCGCGGCCGAGAGCGTGACGCTGTTCTGGGCAAGCGCCGGCAGATAGTCCTGCCCGAGCTTGAGGCAGATGTCGCCGTCGTAATTCTGTCCGACCAGCGAGAACCCCTTGCGTGCAAGCTCGAAGGCGACCTGCTGCACCTCGCTTTGCGAGGCGATCAGCAGGCTGACGAAGGCGATCAGCGCCAGCATCAGCAGCAGCGCGGGGAAGATGATGACGAATTCGACGGTCACCACCCCCGCCTCCGAGCGCAGCCGGTCGCCGAGTTTTCCGAAACGCCCGCCCCGCATCAGTTTGCCCCGGAGATTGCGGTGATGCTGTCGGTGCCGCCGCTTTGCGTCGGCACCGCCTGCGGCGGCGGCGGCACATGGTAGGTCGGGCGCGCCGTCCCCGAGGGATAGAGCAGCTCGTCCGGATAGGCCATCTGCGCCGCCATGTTGTTGGCGACAGTGCAGCCCGCCCCCGGCGAACAGCCGGACTGATCGACCTCGATCGCGTCGATCTGGATCATCCGCACGATGCCCGTGGTTCCCGAGGCGTCGGCGGGGTCCGGCATGCGCAGATCGACGCGGGGAATGCGGCTGCCGATCAGCTTGCGGACGGCACCGGCCCGCGCCTCGTCCTGCCCGGCCGAGCAGCCACGCGGCACGGTGACGATGACGGCGCCGGCGCGCGCCGCCTCGGCCGAGCCAATGAAGGCACGGATGCGCTTTTGGTCGGCCGACGGGATCCGCGCCGAACACTGGCCGAAGGAATAGCTGATATGGGCGCTGACGATCTCGGGCGAGAGCCGGCCCTGCACGGTCTGCACCGGCTCGCCCTCACAGCCCGACAGCAGCATCAGCGCGAGGCCGGCAGCAACAAGGGGGCGGTCGAAAATTGCAAAGATCATGGCATCACCTGTTGATGAGGAAGCCGGCCTGACTGCGGGGCCGCCCCCCCGTCGCCGCGTCGGGCCGCACCATCTGCCCGGTCACCATCTGCTGCACCCCGTTCGGCGCCAGCGCCGCACCGTCCAGCGGGGTCTTCAGCTGGTTGCGGGTCGTCGGGCGGACGACATAGGGGGTCACGATGATGACGAGCTCGGTCTCGCCGCGCTTGAAGGCGGAAGAGCGGAACAGCGCACCGATGATCGGCAGCTTCGCAAGCCCCGGAAACTCGGTCAGCGACTGTTGCCGGTCGGCGCGGAACATCCCGGCGATGGCGAAGCTCTGCCCGCTGCCCAGCTCGACCGTCGTCGAGGCCGAGCGTTCGGCAATCGCCTTGCCGTCGGGGGTCGACTGCGACTCGTCGATCGACCGCACATTGGTGTCGAGCTGGATATGGATCTGGTCCTTGTCATAGACCGTGGGCGTGAAGGTCAGCTCGACGCCGATCGGCTCGAATTCGATGCGCGTGTCGTCCTGCGTCGCACCGACACGATAGGGAATGCGCCCGCCGGCGAGGAAGGTGGCCTGCTCGCCCGAACGCGCGGTCAGGTTCGGTTCCGACAGGATCGTGGCAAGGCCCGAGCGCGACAGCGCATCCATCACCAGCCCGAGGTTGTTGCCCATGGTCGCCGAGACCGAATAGCCCTCGATCGTCGAGGCGGGCGAGGTCAGGCTGCGGTTCCTCGAACTGCCGGTGACGGAAATGCCCAGATCCTGCTCGATGCTGCGCGAGACCTCGGCGATGGTGACCTGCAGGTTGACCTGCGGCGGCGTCGTCAGCTTCAGATTGTTGACCACCACGGCGGCGTCGCCGGCCAGCTTGGTGACGACGTTCTCGGCCGCCTGCGCGTCGGTGTCGCTCTCGACCGTCCCGTTGACAAAGATCGCCCCGTCGGCGGTCGACAGCCTGATCGCGCTGCCCGGCACCGCCTGGCTCACGGCGGACTGCAGCCGGCCGAGGTCGATGTCGACCTCGACCTTGGCCTCGATCAGCGCCTTGTTGTCGGCCCCCAGAACGAACAGGTCCGACGAGCCGATCCCCTTGCCGACGACATAGACATATTGCGCCGACTGCATATCGACATCGGCGACCTGCGGGCTGGACAGAAAGACCGCACTGGCGGGCTCGGTCAGCCGGATGAACTTGGCCTCGCCGACCCTGAGCCGGATCGCCATGTGCTGGGTCGGTGTTCCGGTCTCGATCTGCGGCGCGGCGGCGCCGTCTCCGCCGCTCTGCGCCCGCACGGGCGGGGCAAGGAAAAGCCCGCACAGCGCCACGGTGCCGGCAAGGATCAGGGGGGGACAGGCGGCAGGAAAGATCGAACGGGTCATCTCATGTCTTTTCAAGGCGGCTTTCGACGCGGCGGAGAACAGGTGAGCACAAGAAATACCGACCGGCCCATGCGCCGGCCTCACAGTTATCGCAGCTGCGCCCGGATCAGCGGGCGGATCAGATAGCTCAGCACTGACCGGCGCCCGGTCTGGATGTCAACCTCGGCAATCATGCCGGGCCGGATCGGGTAGCTCTCCCCGTGCCGTTCCAGATAGGCGCGGTCGGTCTTGACCATGACCTTGTAAAAGCTCTGCGTGCCGTCGGCACCATCGGCATCGACGGTGTCGTCACTGATCTGCTCGACGGTTCCCTTCAGGTCGCCATAGACCGAGAAATCGTAAGCCGTGATCTTCACGCTTGCCGGCATGCCCGGCGCGATGAAGGCCACATCGCGCGGCGCGACATGGGCCTCGATCAGCAGCTGGTCGTCGATCGGCGTCACTTCCATGATCGCCTCGCCCGGCTGCACGACACCGCCGAGCGTGGTGATGTTGACGTTGTTCACCCGCCCCGCCACCGGCGAGCGCAGATCCGTCCGTGCGAGCTGATCCTTCTTCTGCACGATGCTCTGCTGCAAGGACAGAAGCTTCGCCTTGGTGTCCGCCAGCTCGCTGTAGGCGTCCTGCACATAGACGTTGCGGACCTCGGTGATCTTGCCCTCGAGCGTCGTCTTCTGCTGCTGCAGTTTCAGCAGGTCGACCTGGCTGACCGCGCCGCCCTTGGCCAGCGGCGCGGTCAGGTCGATCTGCGTCTGGATCGGCTCGATCTGATTATGGACGGAGTCGATGGACTCCAGCAGCTTGGTGCGGCGCGCGCGGAACAGCCGCTCTTCCGTCGCCTGGATCTCGGTCATCGGCTCGGAAAAGCCGACATCCTCCTTCTCCAGCACCTCGGCCTCGAGCCGCTGCACCTCGGCCGCCAGCACCTCCATCTCGGACTTCGCCTGCAGATAGGCCGAGCGGAACTGCGTCGGGTCCATCTTCACCAGGATCTGCCCGGGCTGGACGGTATCGCCCTCGCCCACCTGCAGCTCCGAGATGATGCCGCCCTCGAGGCTCTGGATCGTCTGCTGGCGGCGCAGCGGCACGACGCGCCCCTCGCCGCGCGTGATGTCGTCGATCTGCGCCAGCGCCGCCCAGATCAGCGCGATCAGCGCCGTCGCGGCGATCACCCAGATCGTCTGCCGTGCGACGCGCACCGCCTGCAGCCGGCGCGAACCGTCGGCGAAGCTCGGGGTATCGGTGGACAGGCTGCTCATTTGACGGTCTTGATCCCGTTGGCATGGGCGCCGAGGTCGATGACCTGACCGAGCGGCCCGTGATAGGCAACGCCTCCATCCTTGAGAACGAGAGCCGTCTCGGCCAGCGCCAGAACCTCGCGCTTGTGGGTGGCGATGATCGCCGTGCGCGAGCCGAGCCATTCGCGCAGATAGCCGATGACGTGCTTCTCGGTGATCTGGTCGAAGGCCGCCGTCGGCTCGTCGAGCAGCACGATCCGCGGGTCCTGCAACAGCACGCGCGCAAGCCCGATCGCCTGACGCTGCCCGCCCGAGACATTGGCGTTGCTGTGGATGCGCAGGTCGAGGCCGCGCACATGGCGCCGCACATAGGCGCCAAGCCCCACCGCATCGAGCGCGGCCATCAGCTCGTCATCCGAATGCATGCCGCGGTCGAGCAGCAGGTTGTCGCGCAGCGTGCCCTGAAACAGCGCGACGGATTGCGGCAGATAGCCGATCTGGCGGCGCCGGTCGATCGGGTCGATCTGGCTGAGCGACAGGTTGTCGATCAGCAGGCTGCCGCTGGTCGGATTGGTGAACCCCGCCAGCATCCGCAGCAGCGTCGATTTGCCCGCGCCATTCGCCCCGATCAGCGCGGCATGCTCGCCGGCGGCGATCTCGAGGCCGTTGATCGTCAGCTCGGGCGGTGAATCCTTCTCATGCGAGAAGGTGATGTCCTGCATCCGGTAGGCGCCGGCGAAATGCGGCGCGCGCAGGTATTGCCGGTCGGTCGGGCGTTCGACGGGCATCGCCATGATCCGGTCGAGCCCCTCCATTGCCGCGCGCACCCCCTGCCAGCGGGCCAGAAGCCCCGCCACCCGGCTCATCGGCGACAGCGCCCGCCCCGACAGCAGCGTGCAGGCGATCAGCGCGCCGACCGTCATGTGCCCCTCGCTGATGCGGTAGACGCCCACGATCACCACGCCGCCATAGCAGATCTGCTGCGTCGAGGCGACGAATTGCGAAATCAGCGTGGTCAGCTCGCGGCTGCGGATCGACGAGCCCGCGATCGTCGCCGAAAGCTGCGCATAGGCGCGCTGCAGCCGGTTCTCGGCGCGGGCGGCCTTCACCGTCTCGAGGTTCGACACCGCCTCGAGCAGGATGCCGTTCAGCGCGGCGCTTTCCTGATTGTGCTCGCGCGAGACCTTGGCGAGATGCTTTTGCATCACGATCCCCGGCAGCACGATGGCGATCGAGCCGCACAGCGTCACCAGCGCCACCGGCCCGCCGATGAAGGCGATGATGCTGATGAAGATCAGGGTGAAGGGCAGGTCCGACAGCGCGGCAACGGTGCTCGAGGTGAAGAATTCCCGCACCACGGCGAAATCGCGCACCTGATTGGCGAAGACCCCGGTCGACTTGGGTTGCTGCGACAGGTGCAGGTTGGTCACCTGCTCGAACAGCTGCGACGACAGCCGCAGGTCGAGATCGCGCCCGGTCACGTCGACCAGCCGCGCGCGCATGATGCGCAGCACGAATTCGAGGCAGATCGCGATGGCGACGCCGCTGGCAAGGATCCACAGCGTGTCGAAGGCGCCGCTCGGCACGACGCGGTCATAGACCTGCATCGAGAACAGCGACGAGCCGATCGCCAGCAGGTTCGCCATGAACGCGGCAAGGACCACATCGCGGTAGATCCCCAGATTGTCGAGGACCGGACCGATGATCCAGTGCCGCCGCTCGCCGACGGTCTCGCCGAGCCGGTCGGACAGCACGTCGATCGGCCGCGCGAACAGCGCCCGTCCGGCATAGCGCGCGCCCAGATCGGCAAGCGCGCACTCCTCGCGCCCGCCACCGGTCTCGGGATGGACCAGCGTGCAGCGCCCGTCGCCCACCCATTCCAGCACGGCATACTGGCCATCGTGCAGGAACAGCAGCGCCGGCAGCGAGGCCGCGGAAATATCGTCCAGCGCCCGGGCACCGATCCGGCAGCTCATGTTCGCCCGGCGGAGCGCGATGGCCGCGTGGTCGGGCGGCAGGCGCCCGTCCGCGTTGACCAGACCGTCGGTCAGCCGCTCGGGCGGAACCTGGATGCCATTGAGCCGACACAGCTCCATCAGTCCGACGACGAAGGGGTCGGTCGTGCTCTGTCCTGTCATGGCGAAACCGTGCCCCGGCGTTTCATGTCATTTCACCCGATGCTGCCCGCCCGCCGCAACGACCAGCGATCCGAGCACCCCGATCGACTGAGCCGCCTCGTATTCGGTCTGCTTCAGCGTGCTGAAGGTGTCGATCGAGCTGACCTGCGCGTCATACTGGTCGCGCCCGGTGGTCAGCAGGTCGACCAGCTCGCGCTTGCCGGCCACGAACTGCTGCTCGTAGGCCTCAAGCACCTGGTCCGCCTGCGCCAGCTGCTTTTCCTGCGCGACCCCGGTCTGTTGCAGCACCAGAATCTGCTGCACCGAGGCGCGCACCTTGTTCTGCAGGTCACGCTCGGTCGACAGCAGGCTCGATTTCGCCGCGTCGAGATCCTGTTCCGCGCCCTTGATCGCACGACCGCGGAAATTGCCCGCGTCGAGATCCATCGAGGCCGCAAGGCCGATCGACCCGCTCTGCGACCGCTCGCCGTTCAGCGCCTGTTTGCCCTGTGCCTGGATCGAGATCGTCGGCAGGCGCGCGGCCTTGGCCTTGTCGATGCCCTTCTCGGCGATGCGCACATCGGCCTTGGCCGAGATGTAGTCGGGGGCCACGATGACCGCCGAGATGATCGCCGCACTGTTGCTGTACATCCTGGCAAAGCCGAGATCGGGCAGCGGATCGACACGGTCCGGCTGCTTGCCGACGAGATACTCGATCTGCGCCAGGGCCATCTGCCGGTCGGCCTGGATCTGCGCGAGCTGATCCTCGGCCCGGGAAATCTCGAGCCGCGCCCGGGCGATCTCGGCGGAATCGGCGAGGCCCGCGTCGACGCGGTCCTGCGAATACTTGGCAATCCGGCGCGCGAAGGTTGCGTATTGCTCGGTGCAGGCGAGCTTCTGGTCCATCGTCTCGACGGTCAGGAACTGCAGCGCGATCTCATAGGCCAGCTCCTCGACCGCGCCTTTCAGCTTGGCGACGGCCTTCACCCGGTCATAGGAGGCGATGCTGACCTTGCTGCGGGTCAGCCCCCAGTCGAACAGCACCTGCGACAGCGTCACCAATGCCTTGGGCCCGCCGGTGGAGGTGGTGTTGGTCTCCGCCGCGAAGCTGACCGAGGGCAGCCATGCGTCCTTCGCCGCCTCGATGTCGGTCGTGGCCCGGGACACCTTCTTGCGCAACGCCGAGACGCTCGCATCGTATTCGGTCGCGGCGCGGAGCGCCTCGCGATAGCTCATCGCCGCCACATCCGTCGCGAGGAGGGCAAGGCAGGCAGCGCTTCCGGCCAGGAGGGACAACAGTCTCATCGCGTCAGCAGGTCCCCGCATCGGCGGCCCGGGCAGCCCGCGCGGGACCGCGCGACGCGCCCCCGTCCTTACGCACCATGAACATCATCATGCCCCTGCATCAGATCGGCCAGGGTCGTGTCGCTCTCCGACAGCGGCGGCGTGGTGTCCGCTTCGGCGCCGGAGGTCTCGGTCGTGCTGTCGAACATCCCGCCGGCAAGGCTGCTGCCCGTGGCCGGGGTCTGCGAACTCGCAGCCGCCTCCCCGCTGTCGGAGGAAAGCAGCGAGGCGATGTCGATGGTCAGGGACTCGCCGCCGATGAGGTTCGCCACGAGGCTGGCGGGGTCGGCCGCACTTTCCGCCGCGGAGACCTCCGATACCGGAGTGTCGTCGGCCTTGGTCGCTTCGGTCAGGCTGGCGGGCTCGAGCGCATCGGCCGCGGTCTCGCCTGCGGCCGGCGCAGCGTCCGCATGCGACGAATGGTCATTGCCACCGTCCGAAACGATGATCTCGCCAAGGATCGCACCGAGCGCGGTCGCAAAGGCCAGCTTGTCCAGCCCCACCCCGAACAGGGTCCAGCCGCCGGCGCCATCCGAAGCGCTCGCGGCCTCGGTGACCGCCTCGCCATGCACAGCGCCTGCGACCTCGGCCTCGGGCGCCGCCGGAGCCGCCGCCGCCGCCCCGGCCTCGGCATGGGCGGTGTCGACCTGGTCGGGTTCGGCAGGATGAATCACCCCGGTCTCGGGCTGGAAAGGTTCGGGTGCCAGAAGGCCGGTGACCTCGACCGGGCCGCCGGCGCCGTCAAGAAGGCGGCTGGCATTGCCTTCCGGGCCGATCACGAAGAAATCGTGCAGCAGAACCTGCTGGCCGTCGAGCAGCGTCACGCGCAGATCGGTGCCGGCCTTTTCATAATAGGCGATGCCGGGCGCGCCCTTCCCGAAGTAGACGTCGGACGGTGCCGTGATGGAGATTTCCGACCCGTAGGCCCGGACAGTCCCCCCCGTCGACGACGTTGCGGAAAAGATTTCGACCGCCATTTTGCCTCTAGTTCCCTGATTCCCCGCCCGTTGCGGTGGTTGTAGCGACTGTCAGGTGATCAGAACAAGCCCCAACGCCGCCGGTCGCCAGACCGGATGCCGGGCGATGCCCGGATCCCGCACCGGATCGGCGCCTCGCCTGCATCTTTTCTGAAAGGCAGCTGCGCCTCCCGGGGAAAACTCCGGAAGGCGCCGTTTCAGGTCCGAAGAGCGCCTGCGCTCTGCGGCGCCGGTCAGCCGAGCAGCGAATGGCCGCCCAGCAGCGAGTCGAGCGTATCCGACACGGTGTCGAGGGTATCGCCCAGCAGACCGCCGTTGCTGTCCGAGCCGCCGAGCAGACCGCCCAGCAGACCGCCCGACCCGCCGAGGAGGCCGCCGAGCAGACCATCCGAGCCGGTATCGCCGCCGAGCAGACCGTCCACGGTATCGGTCACGCCACCCAGCAGGCCGTCGGACCCACCGAGCAGACCGCCCAGAAGCCCATCCGAGCCAGTGTCGCCACCGAGCACACCGCCGAGCAACCCGTCCACGGTGTCGGTCACACCCCCCAGCAGACCGTCGGACCCACCGAGCAGACCGCCCAGAAGCCCATCCGAACCGCCGAGGAGGCCACCAAGCAGACCATCCGAGCCCGCGTCGCCACCCAGAAGACCGCCGAGCAGACCGTCCACGGTGTCGGTCACACCACCCAGCAGACCATCGGACCCGCCGAGGAGGCCGCCCAGAAGCCCGTCCGAGCCGGTGTCGCCACCGAGAACGCCGCCGAGCAGACCGTCCACAGTGTCGGTCACGCCACCCAGCAGGCCGTCGGACCCACCGAGCAGGCCGCCCAGAAGGCCGTCCGAGCCGGTGTCACCACCGAGAACGCCGCCGAGCAGGCCGTCCACGGTATCGGTCACGCCACCCAGCAGACCGTCGGACCCGCCGAGAAGGCCGCCCAGAAGCCCATCCGAGCCGGTATCGCCGCCGAGAACGCCGCCGAGCAGACCGTCCACGGTGTCGGTCACGCCACCCAGCAGACCGTCGGACCCACCGAGCAGACCGCCCAGAAGCCCATCCGAACCGCCGAGGAGGCCACCAAGCAGACCATCCGAGCCGGTGTCGCCACCGAGCACACCGCCGAGCAGACCGTCCACGGTGTCGGTCACACCGCCCAGCAAGCCGTCAGACCCGCCGAGGAGGCCACCCAGAAGGCCGTCCGAGCCGGTGTCGCCACCGAGAACGCCGCCGAGCAGACCGTCCACAGTGTCCGTCACGCCGCCCAGCAGGCCGTCAGACCCACCGAGCAGGCCGCCCAGAAGCCCATCCGAGCCAGTGTCGCCACCGAGAACGCCGCCGAGCAGCCCGTCCACGGTGTCGGTCACGCCACCCAGCAGACCGTCAGACCCGCCGAGAAGGCCGCCCAGAAGGCCGTCCGAGCCGGTGTCACCACCGAGAACGCCGCCGAGCAGCCCGTCCACGGTGTCGGTCACGCCCCCCAGCAGGCCATCGGACCCGCCGAGGAGGCCGCCCAGAAGCCCGTCCGAGCCGGTGTCGCCACCGAGAACGCCGCCCAGCAGACCGTCCACGGTGTCGGTCACGCCCCCCAGCAGACCGTCGGACCCGCCGAGCAGACCGTCCAGCGTATCCGTCACGCCGCCCAGCAGGCCGTCAGACCCGCCGAGGAGGCCGCCCAGAAGGCCGTCCGAGCCGGTGTCGCCACCGAGAACGCCGCCAAGGAGACCGCCGAGGAGACCATCCAGAAGGCCGCCCCCGGTCGAGGTGCCGTCGCCCAGAAGCCCTTGACCGAGCAGATCCCCCACGAGGCCATCCGAACCGGTCACCGCGCCGAGCAGGCCGTCGTCGCCAACAAGCCCCCCCAGCAGACCGTCCGAACCGGTGACCGCACCCAGCAGCCCCGAGTTCCCCGTCAGGTCGCCCAGCAGACCGCCATCGGCGATCAGCCCATCGAGCAGGCCGGTGCTGCCCGCGTCGCCACCCGAACCGATGTCCGTCAGCCCGCCCAGAGTGCCGGACAGCGCATCCGTCAGCCCGCCGACAACATCGGTGACATTGCCGAGCAGGTTGTCGACCGTCGTCCCGAGATCCCCCGTCACCCCTCCGAGAGTGGTGCCGAGGTTATCGACCAGCCCGGACACCGCGTCCGTCACGCCATTGCCATCGGTGGTGCCGTCGCCCAGCAGGCCCGCGCCCAGCAGACCGCCCAGCAGGCCATCCGAGCCGGTCACCGCGCCGAGCAGGCCATTGTCGCCGACAAGCCCTCCCAGCAGACCATCCGAACCGGTGACCGCGCCCAGCAGCCCCGAGTTCCCGGTCAGGTCGCCCAGCAGACCGCCGTCGGCGATCAGCCCGTCGAGCAGGCCGGTGGAGCCGTTCCCCGTGAGACCGTCGACCAGATCGCCGACCGTACCGCCAAGGTTATCGACCAGATCGCCAACCAGGTTCCCGGCATCGCTCACCACGTCGCCAACCGTATCGAGCAGGTTGTCAAGCAGCGACGAATCCGAGGCATCCGTCGGCTCGGTCATATCCGTCGGCTCCGTGGTATCCGTCGGCTCGGTGGTGTCCGTCGGCTCCGTGGTATCCGTCGGCTCCGTGGTGTCCGTCGGCTCCGTGGTGTCGGTCGGTTCCGTCGTGTCGGTCGGTTCCGTCGTGTCGGTCGGCTCCGTGGTATCCGTCGGTTCCGTGGTGTCGGTCGGCTCCGTGGTGTCCGTCGGCTCCGTGGTATCCGTCGGTTCCGTGGTGTCCGTCGGCTCGGTGGTGTCCGTCGGCTCCGTGGTGTCCGTCGGCTCCGTGGTGTCGGTCGGTTCCGTGGTGTCGGTCGGCTCCGTCGTGTCGGTCGGCTCCGTCGTGTCGGTCGGCTCCGTCGTGTCGGTCGGCTCCGTCGTGTCGGTCGGCTCCGTCGTGTCGGTCGGCTCCGTCGTGTCGGTCGGCTCCGTCGTGTCCGTCGGCTCCGTGGTGTCGGTCGGCTCCGTCGTGTCGGTCGGCTCCGTGGTGTCGGTCGGCTCGGTGGTGTCCGTCGGCTCGGTGGTGTCGGTCGGCTCCGTCGTGTCGGTCGGCTCCGTCGTGTCGGTCGGCTCCGTCGTGTCGGTCGGCTCCGTGGTAT
The DNA here is from genome assembly GCF_004022465.1 of Paenirhodobacter huangdaonensis. Lineage (NCBI taxonomy): Bacteria > Pseudomonadati > Pseudomonadota > Alphaproteobacteria > Rhodobacterales > Paenirhodobacter > Paenirhodobacter huangdaonensis. Next base: position 208,421 of record NZ_SAVA01000003.1, read on the forward strand.
CCGTCGGTTCGGTGGTATCCGTCGGCTCCGTGGTATCCGTCGGCTCGGTGGTGTCCGTCGGCTCCGTCGTGTCGGTCGGCTCCGTGGTGTCCGTCGGCTCGCTCGAGCCATTGCCGTTGTCATCCGACAGGATCAGCACCGCGCCGAGACCGGCCAGACCCGCCGCAATCATCCCGCCAACGCCGTCCATGCCCGCGCCGATCCCGGCGGCCCCCGACTCGACCGCCTCCGTCAGGCTCGTCACGCCCGAGAACGAGCCGTCCGAGAACAGCAGGCGGCTCACCTCGCCCTTCGGGCCGGTCTGGAAAAAGTTGTCAACGACGATCTGGTCACCGCTGTTCAGCTTGAGAACCAGGTCATCGCCGCTCTTCTCATAGCTTGCCACATCCGCTCGAAGCGTCGGGACACGCACATCCATGGGCTGGGGGACGGAAATCTTCGTGGTGTTCATTTTCAGCTCTCTTGGCTCTGGATCTTTACGGACAATGGCTGAGGTGGCGGCGACTCTGCCCCACATCACATACTTTCGTATCGTCTATAGATCGAAAGATGTGATCTTTCTATCTTTAATTTGTGAACACATGGGCCTAATAGTTTCCGGAAGCGCATACGTCTTGCCGTCACCCCCGAACCAGATCAGCGAAAGGATATTTCCGAAGGGAAATACCGAGCTGGACGGCGCGACTTCTGGATTTTATGAGTTGCCGGGGGCCAGCCGAAGGAACGAGCACCGTGATCCGAAATGCGCTTCTGACCGTCACACTCTGTCTTGCCGTCGGAGGCTGTGCCGACGGCGGCTTTTCCATCGGCGCCGGATCGTCCTCGACACGAAACACCGAGAAGGTCGCAGACGCCGCCCTCGGGGTCGGCGATTACACTGAAGCCGCCCGCCTTTATGAGCGCGCCGTCGCGACCTCGCCGCGATCGGTCGAGGCCTGGCTCGGGCTTGGCCGGGCCTATGGCGCGACCGGGCAGTTCATCCGCGCGCAGAACGCCCTGGCCGCCGCGCAGAAACTGGCGCCGCGCAACACCGAAGTCCTTGTCGAGCTTGGACATCTGCAGCTCTCGCAGATGCATCCGCGCGATGCGCTCGCGTATTACGACAAGGCGCTGGCGGTCGATGGCCGGAACAAGGCGGCGCTGACCGGCAAGGGCGTGGCCCTCGATTACCTGTCGCGGCACGGCGAGGCGCAGCAGGTCTACCAGCAGGCCCTGGCGCTCTATCCGACCGATTTTCCGCTGCTGAGCGACGACGCGCTGTCGCATGTGCTGTCGGGCAATATCGGCGAAGGGATCCGCCTGATGGAGCAGCTGCTGCGCGATCCGACCAAGGGCCGCACGGTGCGGGCGAACATGGCGCTGGCCTATGCCCTCGATGGCCGCGAAGCGGATGCCCGCGCGATGATGAGCGGCGACGTCGCACCGGACGAGATCAACCGGACGCTGGCCTATTACCGCCAGATCCGGAAGGACTACCTGGCCGGAAAGCCGATCGGCTATCTGGTGTTCCGCTGACCGCCTGCGCGTCTTGCGCAGCCGATCCAGATTGTAAGAGTACCCCCGGCCGACAGGCCAAACAGTAGCCAGTTCAGTTATTTGATGAACAGTCGCCCAGTGGCGAGAGACGGACCTTCCGGTCCCGATTCTCGCCATGCCTCGCCCGTTTGAGACCTTGTCTCTGTACTGATCCGGATGGACACGACATGCGTTTGAAAGTCGCCCTGCTCGTCACTCTCGGAACGATCCTGATCCTGGTATCGTCCGCATTGCTGCTGGTGCGCGTGCGGGCCGCCGATCAGCGCGCCGAGGAGATGAACCGTGCCATTGCCGTCTTCGGCGACATCGTCGCGCTGCCGACGCTCGAGCGCGACGTGAAACGCGGCGACGAGATCACCGCCGCGGATCTCGCCGATCTCCGCATCCCCTCGGTCTATGTGCCGGAGGGCGTGCTGCGCGCCTGGCCCGAGCGCAGCGATCCGGCACAGAAGTATTACGCGCTGCGGGACCTGAAGGCGCATGCCCTGCTTGACGCCGAAGAGGTCTGGCTCGGCAAGGCAGGCGACGGCCCGCTGTTCGCCGCCGGCAAAGGCGCGGTGCCGATCACGCCGAAGAACCTCGAAGAGGTGGCCCCGGCGCTGAAGGTCGGGGATTACGTCGACGTCTACTGGCAGCGCGCCGCCACCAATGGCCAGCCCGAGGTGCGACAGGTTGCCGCCGGGCTGCGCGTTCTCGGTCTGCCCGGCAGGCCCGCGGCAGCGACTGCGCCGACCGCGCCGACCGCGCCGAAGAACGCCTTCGACGGGCGCTTCGTCGTCGAGGCCGGGCAGGACCGGATCCCGGTTCTGCTTCAGGCCGGCGCCCAGGGCGACCTCTATGTCACGGTTGCCGGCAGCTCGTCGACCGATGGCACGGGCACTGTCGTCGTCGACAACACCGTGCTGCGCACGCTGCCGCTGGTCACCCGCGCCGGCACCGCCCCCGCCCCGATCGCGGCCGCGGTCGACCGGATCACCGAGGCACAGAAGGGGCCGCAGCTGTGCAACCTTTCGGTGGTGCGATCGTCGCAGCGCTCGGTCATCCAGGTTCCCTGCAACTGAGAGAAAGGATCCGCCCATGCCGGCTCTCAGAATCTGCACGGTAACCGACGGGCTCGACGCGGTGCTGCAGGTGGCGCTGCTCCTGTCCTCGGTGGGGGACGACACGACGCGCACCGACCTGCGGCTGAATGTCGCACAGGAGGCTCTCGGCAAGACCGGGGCAGAAGATTTCGACCTCATCGTCCTCGCCGCGACGGATGATGGCCGGAGCCCCGACACGCTGCGCGAGGTCGCCCGGATCGCCGTGGCGCGCGGCGCGACGGTGTTGCTGCGCGGCCCCGATGCCACATTGCCGGAGGGGCTGCCGCCCGACCTCGGCATCCTGCGGGGCCCGCCCTTCCCCACGGGCAGCCTCGGGCAGATCCTCGCCGCCGCCGCCCCCGTCGGCGGGACGACGGCCGCGCTTCGGCCGGAACCGGGCACCGGCTCCGGGCAGCGGGTGCCGCTGCGCCGGCTGATCGCCCGCCTCGCCGGCCAGGAGGAGGCGGTCCCGCCGCCGCTCCCCCCCGACGCGCCACAGGTTCACGTGATCCAGCCCACCTGCGGCGGCGCCGGCAGCACCACGCTGAGCGTCAACTTCGCCGTCGCGCTGGCGGAACGGGCAAAGCTCGGGGACGGCCGCACCGCCGTCTGTGTGCTCGATCTGAATCTGCAGTTCGGCTCGGTCGGGACCTATTTCAACCTGCCGGAAAACTCGCAGCTGCGCGACGCCTACCGCAACATCCGGCGAATCGATGCCGAGGTCTTCCAGAACTGTCTGCAATATCCCGCCCCCGGAGTCGCGGTGCTGCAGACGCCCGCCGAGATCATGCCCTTCGATGCCCTCACCGCCGCGTCGGTCGGCGAGCTGATCGCCCTCGCACGCGGCACCGCGCCGCTGGTGATCGTCGACATGCCGCATTGCATCGCCGACTGGGCCGAACAGGTCTTCGTCGAGGCGGATCAAATCCTGTGCGTCAGCACGCTCGATGTGCGCTGCGCGCGCAATGCGCGTCTGCTCGAACGGCTGCTGGCGGCGTCCTCGGCCACCCGGACCCCACCCGAGCATGTGCTCAACCGCGCGCCCTCCCGCCGGTCGCGCGAATGGGAGGAGAACCGCACCGCCTTCGAAACCGCGATCGGCCGCCCGCTTAGCGCGGTCTTCTCCGACGGCGGGGCACAGGTCGCGGCCTCCTGCGACGAGGGCAATCCGCTGTGCAGCAGCTCTCCGAAAACGGCCCTCGCGCAGGAAATCCGGGCTTTCGTCGGGCGGTTCCCGATGCCCCTGGCGCAACAGGGAGAGAGGTGATCCATGTCGATGTTCGACAAGTTCCGACAGGAGCAGAACGAGCAGAATTCGGGCGTCGCCTCATCCGCGACGTCGCCGCCTCCCCTGCCGGGTCTCGCCCCGGCCGCATCGCAACCGGCCGTCCCCACCGCCGAGACGGTGCGCGACGACGCGGCACGCGAGCGGCGCCACAAGCTCGGCGAGCTGCGCCAGGCGGCCCATGCGCGGCTGCTTGAAACCTTCAACCTGCCCGCGCTGCTGCAGGCGAGCGAGCCCGAGATCAAGATCGAGATCGGCAATATCGTCCGCGAGCTGATCCCGAACACGGCGGTGGCGATGAGCCGCTCGGAACGCGAACAGCTTGTCGACGAACTCTATTACGAGGTCATGGGCCTTGGTCCGCTCGAGGTGTTGCTGAAGGACGAGAACATCGCCGACATCCTGATCAACGGCCCGAACATGGTCATCGTCGAGCGCAACGGCATGCTCGAGGAAACCGACGTCCAGTTCCAGAGCGAGGCGCACCTGCGCCGCATCTTGCAGAAGATCCTCGCCAGTTCCGGCCGGCGTCTGGACGAATCCACCCCCTATGTCGATGCCCGTCTGCCCGACGGCTCGCGCCTGAACGCGGTGATCTCGCCGATCGCCATCGACGGCACGCTGGTCTCGATCCGCAAATTCCGCAAGGACAAGCTGACGCTCGAGCAGATGGTGCTGTTCGGCTCGCTCAGCGAGGCGATGGCCAGCTATCTGCGCGCCGCGGTGCAGGCGCGGCTGAACATCATCGTCTCGGGCGGGACCGGCTCCGGCAAGTCGACGCTGCTGAACGCGTTGTCGGCCTATATCGGCAAGCGCGAGCGGATCCTGACGATCGAGGATACCGCCGAGCTGCAACTGCAGCAGCGCCACGTCGGCCGGATGGAAAGCCGGCCCGCCAATGTCGAGGGCAAGGGCGCCGTGACCCAGCGCGATTGCCTGCGCAATGCGCTGCGGATGCGTCCCGACCGGATCATCGTCGGCGAGACCCGCGGCGAGGAAGCGATCGACGTGATGCAGGCGATGAACACCGGCCACGACGGCTCGATGACCACGATCCACGCGAACACGGCGCGCGACGCGACCAGCCGTCTCGAAAGCATGGTGCTGATGGCGGGGCTCGAGATCCCGCTTGCGGCGCTGCGTCGGCAGGTCGCCTCGGCCGTCAACCTGATCGTGCAGGTCGAGCGGATGCAGGACGGCTCGCGCAAGGTCGTCTCGATCACCGAGATCGTCGGCTGCGAGGGCGACGTGATCTCGATGCAGGAGCTGTTCTATTTCCGCCACGACAGCATCACCCCCGAGGGGCGGGTCGAGGGCCGGTTCCTCGGTTCGGGCGTGCGTTCGTATTACACCGAGCGATTCCGCCGCTGGGGCATCCGCCTGCCCGATTCCCTTTACAGCGGAGAAGGCTGATGGGCGGATCAATGCTGCTTCTCGGCCTGTTCATGACCGGCGGTGTGCTGCTGGTGATGGCGCTGTGCCTTTATGTCATCACCGATTACCGCCGGCTGCGCCGGCGCGTGCTCGAGCGGTTCTCCGGCACCCCGGCCGCCACCGCCCCGGCCGCGGCCCCCGGACGGCCCGCGCCGCTGCGCATCAGCGACCCGGTCGCCTCCCGCGGCACGGCCGGCAGCGCGCTGCCGGGAATGCGGCTGTGGCATGACCATCGCCGGCTGATCGTGATCGGTGCGCTCTCGCTGTGCGGGGTCATCCTGCCGCTCGGCATCGGCCTGCTGCAGATCGGCGTCTGGTGGAGCCTGCTCGCCTGCGCCCTCGCGCTTGGCGCCGCCGCGGCGGCGCTGCCGCGCTGGCACGCGCGCAAGCTGCAAGGCGAGATCGAGGCGAGCGTGCCCGATGCTCTCGACATCGCGGTGCGCAGCCTGCGGATCGGCATTCCGATCAGCGTCGTCATCCGCACCCTCGCCGAGGACACGCCCGGGCTGCTCGGATCGGAATTCGCCTTCACCGCGGACCAGATCAACTTCGGCAAGGACACGATCCAGGCGCTCGAGGAACTCGCGCAGCGCTGCGACAACCAGACCTTGCGCTTCCTCGCCGCGGCGGTCGCGATCCAGAGCGAAACCGGCGGCAATCTGGCCAGCCTCGTGGAGAAGCTCTCGACGCTGGCCCGCTCGCGCATCCAGCTGCGGCGCAAGATCGATTCGATCACCGCCGAGGCGAAATGGTCTGGCCTGTTCCTGTCGGGCTTTCCGGTGGTCGCCGCCGGCGGCATCTGGCTGCTGGCGCCGGACTACTTCGCGCCGATGAAGGACCACCACCTGACCGTGCCGGTTCTCACCGCCGTGGTCCTCCTGCTCGTGCTCAATATCCTCTTCATGCGCCGCATCGTGCGCTTCGACACCTGAGGGCCGGATGGAAAACTTGGCCATACTCGGGGTTGCGATCGGCGAGGCACTGCTGCTGAGCGGACTGCTCCTGTGGCGCCTTGCACCGCGCGCCGAAACCGCCGTCGGCGCAGACGATGCCGAGACGCTCCCCTTCCTCACCGGCGATTTCTCGCCGCTGCAGCGGCAACTGGCGCAGGCGGGCTTCACCAACCCGAGTGCGGTTCCGCTGTTCAACCTGTCGAAGGTCGTCGCCGGGGCGCTTGGTTTCGCCGCCGGATATCTCGGGCTGACCTGGTTCCGGGGCGACACGCCGGAGTTCTCGACGATGACCATCGCCGCCTGCACGGCGGCCTTCTGCATCGGCTATATGCTTCCCGCACTGTGGATCAGCGCGCGCCAGGAAGCCTATAAGCAGCGCCTGGAAAAGGCCCTGCCCGACGCCCTCGACCTGCTGCAGATCTGCATGGAGGCCGGCCAGTCGCTCGACCAGTCGATCATCCGCACCGCACGCGAGCTGCATCCGGTGCACCCGGAACTTGCCGCGCATCTCGACTGGGCCGCCGAGGCGATCCTTGCCGGCATGGACCGCGGCGAGGCCTTCCGCCGGATCGCCGCCGAAACCGAGAACGAGGACATCGGCGCACTCGGCAATGCTCTAGTGCAGACGGTCCGGATGGGCACGCCGGTCGCGCAGATCCTGATTGTCTACACCGACGACCTGAGGGACAAGCGGCTGCGCAAGGTCGAGAGCAGGGCCAACGTCCTGCCGACGAAGATGACGCTCGGCACCATGGCGTTCACGGTGCCGCCGCTGCTGCTGCTGCTGCTGACCCCGGCAATCCTTCGTATCATGGGAATGGTGTGATGAGCACGACGACACGCGGAGCTGGCCGGGCGCTGTTCTGGCGGCACGGCACCTCGACCCCGGAACAGAACGGCGCCGGTGCCGGGCAGGGGCTCGCGCTCACGCTGCTGGCGCTGCTCGGCGCGGGCTTCCTGCCGGCGCAGATCTGGCAACAGCCGGGACTTGCGGGTTTCGCGCTCAGCTGCGCCTTCGGCCTGACCGTGCTGACCGCATACCGCCGCCGCGCGCTGACCGGACGCGGGGCGCTGGCGGCGACGGCGGGGCTCGGGCTCGTCATGGCGCTCCGCTTCCTGCCGGTGGTGTCGCCGCTCGCCGAGGGCGGGCTGCAGCGCATGCTTCTCGGCGCGGTCCTCGGGCTGGGCGCGCTCGGGCTGAACGAGCGCCTGCCGAGCCTCGGCGAAACGCGGACGGAGCCGGATCGATCGCCGGGGTTCCTGAGCTTCACCCTCGGCTGGCAGGCAATCGCCGTCGTGGCGATTGCGGTGCTTCTGCTCGAACTCATGCTGTTCAACGTGCCCGTCGACATCAGCTCCGCCCTGCACGCCGAACTGATCGCCCTGTGCATCCTCACGGTGCGGAACTTCACCGGCTACGCCCTCGCCCGGCAAGACCGCGTCGGCCGGGGATCGGCCGGGACGATTGCCGCACTCGGTCTCGGGCTCTTCACCCTGCTCCCGGCCGCGCTCAAGCTCGCCAGCGTCACACCGGGCACGGTCCCCGCCATCGTCGCCTTGCTGGCCTCCGCGATGATGCTGCTTTTGGTCAGCGTGCTGCGCACCGCCCGCGCCGCAGCGGCCTGCGCGGCGGCGAGCTGCGCCGCGCTTGGCGAGATGACGGACCATGTCCCGGACATCGGCAGCTCGATCCCCGAGCTTGCGGCGATCGCCGCCTTCATCATGGTGTTCGTGGCGCTGAACCGGTTCGCGCAATGGGGGATGGGGGACGGGCTGGCAGCGGCCGGCGCCGGGCGCCGCTTTCAGGCGGACGAGGGCCGCTGGCTCGCCGTGCTGGATCTCGACCGCCGGCTGATGAGCTTTCCGCTGTCGCGCGAGGCCGATCTGCGCGACGTGCCGTTCTCGCACCTCTTCGCCCATGCCGAGCTGCCGCCGCTGATGGAGCTGTTCCGCCGGCTGAACGCCCCGGCCTCCTCCCTGCCCGACAGCGGGGACCCGACCCCGCTGACGATCACCATCCCCGGCGAGGCCCCCACGCTGATGCGGGCGCGGGTGTTGTCGCGCGAGGACGGGCAGATCTGGCTCAGCCTCGCCGCCGAGCAATCCGACCGCAGCCTGGCGGACCGGCTTCAGGCCTGCGAGGCCAGCCTCGTCGAGGCGCGCAGCCGCGAGGAGCACCTGCTGGCCGTCGCCTCGCACGAGCTGCGCACCCCGGTCGCGATCCTTGCCATGCTGGTCGAGGACATGAAGGCCGGATCGAGCTGGGACGAGATCGGCATCAGCATGGAAAGCACCGTCCGGCGGCTGACCGGGATCATGGAAAACCTGCGCGCACAGACCGACAGCCAGGGCCGGGGCGAGATCTTCACCCTCGCCGAAATCGGCTTCCAGATCCTCGAGACGTTCAGCAGCTCGGCCGCGAACATGCGGCTGCGCCTCGACCAGTCGCAGGACTCCGAACTGCTGCTGCAGGGCGCGCCGGTGCGCATCGTCGTCGCATTGTCGAAGCTCGTGCATAATGCGATTGTGCATTCGCACGGCACCGAGGTCACGATCAGCTCCTTCCTCACCCCGGGCGAGGGCAACACGGCGACGGTGACCTGGATGGTGCGCGACGACGGAACCGGCATCGCCGAAGCGGCGCGCGGCCGGATCTTCGAGGCATTCCGCGCCGCGGGCAACGAGGGCACCGGCGACGCGACCCCGGGGCTCGGGCTCTATTACGCGCGCAAGTCCATCGGCATGATCGGCGGCAAGCTCTGGCTCGACGAGGCGGTCCGGCCGGGCGCCTGCTTCGTCATGACCCATCCCGTCCGGCTGCTGCGTGAAGAGCCGGAAACCGACGAACCGAGGCAAGAAATGACCCAAGACAGTGTTCCCTATGCATCGAAATCCGCCCTCCTGGTCGAGGACAACAAGCTGGTGGGCGAGTTGACCGCGAACCGGTTGCGCCGGCTGTTCGGCACCGTCACCTGGGTCGAGACCGGGGTCGAGGCGCTGGCGAGCTTTCGCGCCGCACAGCCCTCGATCATCTTCGTCGACCAGCTTCTGCCCGGCATGACCGGCAGCGAACTGGTCGAGGAGATCCGCCGGATCTCGCCCTCGGTGCCGGTCGTCGGGATCACCGCCTCGACGCTCGGATCGGAATGCGAGCGGCTGGAGGCGGCGGGCGCGAACCTCGCCGTCGAAAAGCCGCTGAGCTTCGATCAGACCCGGCTGATCGCGCAGCAGTTCTTCGGCACCGCAGACTGATCCGCGCCCGCTGCACCCGGCCCCCCGGTGCACATGTGCGGTGCGGGATTGCGCCCGGCCCTCAGTCGTGCGCGAATCCGGTATCTGCCCCGTCCCTCCGCCCGGAAAGGCTGTCGCTGTGGCGCTCACAGAGAACCCGTCGCTGAAGAACCTGATCGACACCCTGTCGCATGCCGAAGCTGCAGACGATCGCGCGCTGCTGCTGCTGAGCGACAGCGGCGACGCGCTTTTCGCCAACCCGGCCGGCGACGCCCTGCTGCGCCACTGGTCGCACGGCGCAGAGCTGCCGCCGGCGCTGCGCGCGGCGATGCGCGACGCCCCGCTCTATCTGCGCCGGCCCCTGCCCGACGCGGCCGGGGCAGAGCTGATCTGCCTGCCGCTCGACGACAGGACCGGTCAGCGCGTCTATCTTTTCCGGGCGGACCGGCCCACGCCCGAGGCCGAGGCCTACCGCCTGATCCGCCGGTTTGCGGTGCATGACCTGCGCAGCCCGCTGCAGGCGCTGCTGGCGACGACCGAAGGACAGGCCCCCGCCCTTTCCGCGGCCGCCCGCACGGCCCTCGACCGGATCACCGACATTCTTGCGCTGTCGCGCGCCGAGACGCTCGCAGAGCTGTCCTGCGCCTTCGATCCGGCCACCACCATCGCGGCGGTGGTGACGATGCTGCAGCCGCTGGCGCAGTCCCGGCAGGTCCCCCTCGTCTTCGAGCCGCCGCCGCGGCGGGCCGAGGTGCAGGGGCCGGAACCGATCTTCCGCCTGCTCGCGCAGAACCTGATCGGCAATGCCGTGCGGCATGGCGCGGGCCTGCGGCGGATCAGGCTGCGGATGGAGCTTGATCGTCCCGGCCTCTGGACGATCACCCTCGAGCAATGGCAGCAGGCGGGCACGATCCCGCGGGCCCTCTTCGAAGGGCTGACCCGGGGAACCGCCGAAACCTCGGAGGGGGTGCGGCTGATGCACGCCGCGGGGCAGATCCTGCACGGCAGCTGGGACCTGCTGTCGCGCCCGGGGGAGGAGGCGATCGCCCTCTCCTTCGCGCTGCCCGAGGCGGCCGAGCTTGCCCCGGCGGAGGCGACGCCCGCCGCGCCGCCCCACGACCTCGCCGGCGCCCGCATCCTGATCATCGAGGACAATACGGTCGTCCGCGACTGGCTGGCGCAGGCCTTCCGCCGCGCCGGGGCCCTGGTCAGCACCGCCGCCGACGGCATGGCCGGGCTGCTTCTGGCCGAAACCGCCGCGCCGGCATTCGACGCGGTGCTGCTCGACCTCGTCCTGCCCGGGCTCGACGGGCTGTCGATCGCCCGGCGGCTGCGGCTGCGCGAACGGCGCGGCCGGCCGCGCCTGATCGGCTTCTCGGCGCAGGACGACGCCGAGACGCGCGCCGCCTGCGCCGAGGCGGGGATCCGCCTGCTGCTGCCCAAGCCCCTGCCCGCGGCGCAGCTTCTGACCCGTGTTGCGCATGAAATCCACGACCTCAGATCATCGGAGCCCCCCATGGACCAAAGCCCGGCCGTGCCGTCATCGCCGGCTCAGCGTGTCGCGCTGTTCAGCGACGCGATCGTGCAGGAACTGCTGACCGATCTTGGCGCAGAGGGGGCAAGACGGTTCATGGGCCGCGCCCTCGACGAGGCCGAGGAAACCCTGCGGGCGCTGCAGGACCAGGGCTTCGGGGCGACGACACGCGCCCAGCTGCATTCTTCGGTCGGCTCGTGCGGCATCACCGGGCTGCGCCTGGTCGAGGCCTGCCTGCGCCGGATTCAGGACACCGGGCGGGAGAATGGCGCGCTCGCGCCCCGATACTGCGAGCTTGCCGAGGCGATCGAAAAGACCCGGACAGCGCTGAAGGATGGCGGACCGCCGGGCCCGTCGCCGACCGGGCGGTGAGCGCCGCTGTTCGCAGCTCCGCAGAAAATCCCTACTTGTTGTTTCGCGATGACGTTATATGGCTCGACGAGGAAAAGGGGCGACGCACCGAATGACACCTGAGAACAAACTGCATCTCCTCATTGCCGACGATCATGCGATGATCCTGGAAATGTTCCAGATGTTCGTGGGGCAGACCGCTGACATGGAGCTGAGCACCGCGCAGGACTTCGACGGCGCCTTCGCGCTGATCGGCGCACAGGGACCGTTCGACATCATCTTGCTCGACCTGCAGATGCCCGGGATGAACGGGCTCGAGGGGCTCGACCGCGCCCTTGCCGCAAATGGCGGAAAGCCGGTCGCGATCCTCACCGGCAATCCGACGGCGCATCTCGTCGACGAGGTTCTCGGGCGCGGTGGCGCCGGTGTCGTGCCGAAGACCATGCCGCTGAAGTCGCTGGCGAATGCGATCCGTTTCATGGCCGCGGGCGAGCGATACGTGCCGCTCGAGCTGCTGAATGACCGCAACACGGCGCGCGACTCGCTCGAACATCCGCTGACCGATCGCGAGTTCGGTGTGCTCGAGCATCTGGCGGAAGGGCGCTCGAACCGTGACATCGCAACGGCGCTGAACCTCGCCGAGCAGACGGTCAAGATGCATGTGAAGTCGATCTGCCGCAAGCTCGGGGTCAGCAACCGCACCCAGGCGGTGATCGCCTCGCGCGACCGCAACCTGCTCTGAACCGCCCAAGCGGCCGCCGGGAGGCGACCGCGGGCCGCCTCCGGAGATTGCCGCCTCAGAACCGGGTCGAGAAGCTCAGCCCGAAGCTCTGGGTGTCGTCGCCCTTTTCCTTCTCGGTCGCCTTCGCCAGGTAGATCGACAGCGGCGAGCCATGCACGTCGAAGGTCAGCGTCACACCGACCGAGCTGCGCAGGTTCTTGCCATCGTCGATCATCCCGCCCAGCGTGTCATTCAGCCCCCAGACCGAGCCCGCGCTCACGAAGGCGCCGATCCGGGTCGGGGTATGGAACACCTCGCCGACCGAATGCTGCACGTCGATGCTGCCGACCGCATAGTAGTTGCCGCCGAGGAAGTCCTTGCCGTCCTTCGGGCCGATGCCGCGCGGCGCAAAGCCGCGGAACATCGCCCCGCCGGCCTGATAGCGGTCCACGATCCGCGTCGCCGCACTGCCCTGTTGGGACAGCGCCCCGCCCTGGAAGCTGAACATCACCAGAGTATCCGGGCTGAGCGGAACGCTCGACTGCGCCGAGACCCGGCTGTCGGCAAATGCATGCTCGTCGCTGAGGTTCCAGAAATACTGGTCGAAGCGGAACGAATAGGCCGGCGCGGCAAGCGTCGAGACCGACTCGTCCGAATGGACGGAATAGCTGAACCTCAGATAGGGGCGCACCACCGACCCCTCTTCCGCGCGGATCAGGGCGCTCGCGTCGCTGTCGACATTCTCCAGCGAGTCGCGGCGATAGCCGAGCCCGCCCTCGAACCGGCCGAGCACCGGGTCGACATGGGCGAGGTAGCCCTCGATCCGGGCGCTGCGGTGCCCGAAGCTCTGGTCGTCATACTCGGTGTTCAGGAAGGCCGCATCCAGCCCGAAGTCCAGGCGACCGGGCGTGTCGCCGCTGTAATAGGCATTGGTCTCGAGGCTTTGCGATTCCGCACCAAGGCGCATGTCGATCGAGCCATAGGTGTTCGGGAACAGGTTGTAGCGCTCGAAGAAGACCGAGCCGACGACCCCGTCCTCGCTGTCATAGGCGATGCCGAAGCTCGCCCGCCCCGGACGCAGCTGCTTTTCCTGCACATCCACCACCAGCGTCCGGCCATCCGCCGTCACCTTGGCCGCGCTGAACACGCCCGACTCTTTCAGGCAGGTCTCGATCTGGCGCAGATCATCGGCGGAATAATCGGTGCCGGGCGCGATGCCGCAAGAGGCCTTGAGCTGATCGTCGGAGACCATCCGGGTGCCGTGCACCGCCACGGCGTCGAAGCTGCGCGCCTCGGCAAGCGGTGCGATCACCGCGCAGGACAGCAGGGCGGCCCCGCCGAGCAGACCAACACAAGCCCCCTTGGTTTTGCGGTCAATGTGCATCGTCTCTGCTCCTCGGATCTCTGTCGCGTCTTTCGCGCCCCTCGTGAGTGAAGCGGCGCGAGGTGTCAACGCTTCGCCTCTCCGGGGCGCGATATCGGTGTGATGCTGTGACCCGCAGGAAACGGCGCGGCCATCTCATCCGGGCAGGTGGATGAGTTTGGCCCAATGCGGCATCCGTTTCACGCCGCCGCCGACATGGATGGCGCCGGGCAGCTCGTATCCGGCAGGAAATCCCGCGGCTTCGGGGAAGCCGAAGACCGAGTCATGCACCCGCACGTCGTCGAGAATCATCGGCCAGACCTGTTCCCCCAGAAACGCCTGATCCATGAACCTGTTGTCGTGATATCCCTTGGCGCCGAGAAGATAGTCGCGGATGTTGGGCAGGACCCCGGCGGTGCCGCCCCACATGCCGGCAAGGATCAGTTCGTGATGGAGGACATGGTCGCGCATCACGTGGAACCGCTTGCCCGACCCGAGCCAGTCCGAAACCGCAAGAAGCTCCTTCGCATTCAGGCGCGAATCCGCATCGCGACAGACGAAGACATTCACCCCCGGGTCGTCCGACGCGAAGAAGCGCCACATCGGCCGGAGCCCGGCAAGATCGGGATCGTCCATCATCACGACCTGGGCGCCATAGGCCTTCAGCGCCTCGATCGCGTCGGCGGGCACGCTGCGGTCGCAATAGAACCGTGCGGTCCAGCGCAGATACAGATGCTTGGCAATCTGCGCGTTGACGATCGCCCCGGTCACATATTCCGGCCGGTCCCCCCAGAGCGAGAAGGCGATGATGTTGCGCTCGGGATGTTCCGGGTCGAAGCCGCGCCCGCCGGGTTTCAGACCGGCCTGGGCGAAGGGGCTCTGGCGCGCGCAGTCCAGCGCGTGCCGGTGCTTGTCGCGCAGGTTTGTCAGCCCCTCGCGGCGGGCGTCTTCCTGATGGCCGGAGCGGCCGAGGCAGGAGATGTAGGTGTTCCGGGTCGCGATGTCCTCGCGCAGCTGCAGCGCCGTGCGCAACGGCGCGATCGCCGCCTCGTATTCGCCGCGCTGCTTGAGGAACAGCCCGAGCGCGACCTGGCCGTCGAAATCGGCGGGGTGATGGAGCGCATAATGCTCGAAGGCGCGGCGCGCCGTCAGGTCATCGCCCGCATCGCGCAGGCTGTAGGCCATGAACAGGCCGGCATTTCCGTCGGGATCGCATTTCGCCGCGACGCCATAGACCTTCGCGGCATCGAGGAAGCGGCCCTCGGCACGCAGATCCCGCGCCATCCTGCGGATCTCTTTGACAGGAGGATAGCTGCTGGTTCCGGCCGCGGCCTGCGCGGCAGACTCGTAGACGGGCTGTTCGGACATGCAGGTCATTGCCATTCGGGAGGACACTTGAATGAATACGCAAGAAAAAGGCGGCCGCCTGACGCGGCCGACCGAGGCAGTCTCACGGCCGCGGCCGGCGCGTCAGGCCCACGCTGCCGCGTCCACCAGCGACCGAAGGTAATGCGCGTTGTTGTGTTTCGCCGCATGCAGCCCGTAGGAAAAGGCCGCCCGCGAAAGCGGCGTGCGCAGCGTCGCGTCGCAGATCGCCATTCTCTCGGTGCTGAAATCGTCATCCTTGACCGAGGAGGACAGCAGCAGCAGCGGCATGTTCGGAACCGCCCGGCGCAGGAACAGGCATTGCTCGACCACCTGGCAGACATCGCCGATCGAGCTTTCATCGACGAGGCAGAAGTCGACCCGGTGCACGCTTCGGCGCAGCCGCCGCTCGGAGGTGCTCTCGAGATCGGTGAGCATCAGATTGCCGCCCATCCGCCGCACCCAGTCGTTCACGCAACTGGAGACGTCGCCGGCCTTGCCGAAAAACAGCGACAGCCCCCGGGGACAATAGGCCGAGATATAGCCCAGACGCGAGACCTGGCGCTCGCGCCCGCCCCAGTAGAACAGCGACGGGCGGGCCTGCCGCGCCTGGCGCCGGGGAACAGCGGTGTCTCTGTCGATCATTCCATTAGGATATTCGAACATTTGATGCCTCACCTCACAGAGTGCCCCCACTCCGATACCGACCAGGAAGGCGTGGACTGAGTCGCCTGCCGCCACCCTGGCGCGTTATGGATAAGATACGAACCAAATCTTCTCGTGTATATACTAAAGTATGTTCATTTGGAATTTTGGTTGGGTCTCGCCGTTTTTCCTCGCCGGTGTCTTCGCGGCGATGACGCACCGCAGGGGGCATCCGGGGCGCGCGCAGCAGCGCACGCCAACGTCATTTGGCACCGGAAAAACGCGCTTGCACTCGGAATGCCGCCTTGTCATACGTAGCGGCGCAACGCGCTTGGCCCTTGTTCTACAGGACAAAAGAAGCCAGGCGTGTTCAATGCATTGCAGAACATGGCCGCGGCACGGACCGCCCCGGCCGCCCGCCTGCCCGGCACCGGATGGCACCGCCCGCCAAAAGACGGGCCGCGCAACCCGGAATCGGAGCGGGTCCAGACCGAAAGACATTCGCCGTGAAACGTCGCGCTTTCGTCCTCCTCGCGCTTCTTCCCCTCGCCGCCTGCGGCGGCAAGAACGGGGAGATGCAGTTCTACCCGATCGCCGGGCCGATCGCCGATGCCGATTCCTCGATCGTCATCGCGGCCAAGGCGACCAATATCGACACCTCCTCGGGGCAGCTCTACTTCCGCCTGCCGACGCCGAAGCTGAAATGCGAAGGCACCTGGAGCTCGGTCACCCCCAAGGTCACCTCGCACGAGCGCGGCCTGTCGCTGACGATCCGCGACACCGGTGGCAAGTACAAGAACGCGACCGAGGATGTGGGCGGCGTCAACCGCGGCGAGATCTACGCCGTGTGCGAGGACGGCACCCGGATTCAGGGCAGCTTCATTCAGGGCTCGGGCACGAAGAGCGGCACCGGCACCGCCACCGACACCCTCGGCAACAGCTACAAGCTGCTGTTCTGACCTCTGACTGCAGCGGCGCGGCGCGCGGGCTCTGGCCCGGCGCGCCCGGCTGCGCTATGGCTCGGCGATGACCGACACGCCCTTCCCCACCCCCGAAAGCCTGGCCGCCTGCGCCGTCGACGTGCTGACCACCGCCGATGCGATGGAGAAAACGGCGAAATCGCGCGCCCATGCCAAGGCCTGGTTCGATGCCCGCGCCGCCGGCACGCCGATGCCGGTCGGCACCGCCACGCCGCCGCTGCGCCCCGCCCGCCCGGAGCGGCCCGAGCTGCTCGCTCCGCGCGACGTGCCGCGCCGCCGACCGGGCTCGGAGGCCGGGCGCAAGGCGCTGCTGCATGCGCTTGCCCATATCGAGCTGAATGCCGTCGATCTGCACTGGGACATCCTCGCGCGGTTCACCGCGACGCCGATGCCGATGGGCTTTTACGACGACTGGGTGAAGGCGGCCGACGAGGAATCGAACCACTTCCGGCTGGTGAACGCCTGCCTCGGCACGCTCGGCTCGTTCTATGGCGAGCTGCCGGCCCATGCCGGCATGTGGCGCGCCGCCGAGGATACCGCCGAGGATCTGATGGGGCGGCTGACCGTGGTGCCGATGGTGCTCGAGGCGCGCGGGCTCGACGTCACCCCGGGCATGATCGAGATCTTCCGCAAGGCCGGGCTGCCCGATGCGATCGCCGCGCTCGAGACGATCTATGCCGAAGAGGTCGGCCACGTCGCCTATGGCTCGAAGTGGTTCCACTTCCTGTGCGGCCGGCACGAACTTGACCCGAAGGAGACCTTCCACGGGCTGGTGCGGAAATACTTCCACGGCGCACTGAAGCCCCCCTTCAACGAGGAAAAGCGCGCCGAGGCCGGGCTGCCGCCCGATTTCTACTGGCCGCTGGCCGAGCGCGACGACGAGGTCTGAGCCGCTTGCACCCGCGGCGGAAACGGGGTAGGCGAGGCGCCCTTCCAGCGGAGCCCGCGCCATGCCCGATTTCCCCCTCGCCATCGACTTCGGCACCTCGAACTCCGCCGCGGCGGTGCTGATGGGTGGCCTGCCGCGCCGCATCCCGATCGAGACCGGCGCCGACACCCTGCCCACCGCGGTCTTCTTCCCGGCAAACGGCGGGCCGATGCGGATCGGCGCAGCGGCGGCCGAAGCGCTGATCGCCGGCACCGAGGGGCGCTACATGCGCGCGCTGAAAAGCGTGCTCGGCACCTCGCTGCTGAACGAACCGCGGCTGATCGGCGGCAAGCGGCGCAGCGTGGCCGAGATCATCACCGCCTTCCTGATCGAGCTGCGCAGCCGCGCCGAGGCGACGAGCGGGCTGCGCTTCACCCGCGCGCTTTCGGGCCGACCGGTGCATTTCCACACCAACGACCCCGCGCGCGACCGCCGCGCCGAGGATGACCTGCGCGCCTGCTATCTGGCCGCGGGCTTCGAGGCGGTCGAGTTCCTGCCCGAGCCCGAGGCGGCGGCGCTGGCCAGCACCGGCAATGCCGCGGCGGGCGAGACCGGGCTCGTCGTCGACATCGGCGGCGGCACCTCCGACTTCACCCTGTTCCGCACCACCGGCGCCCGGCCCGAGATCATCGCCAGCCACGGCATCCGTCTGGGCGGCACCGATTTCGACCATGCGGTGTCGATGGCCCATGTGATGCCGGCCCTCGGCCTTGGCGGCAGCCTGCGGCGCGAGCTCGGCTCGGGCCTACTGCCGGTGCCGCAGGCGCTTTATGTCGATCTCTCGACCTGGGCGAAGATCCCCTTCCTCTACACCCCCGAGACCCGGCGGATGGTGGCCGGCATGGTCCGCGTCGCGGTCGAGCGCAAGCCGATGGAGCGCCTTGCCACGGTGCTTGAGGAAGAGCTCGGCCACGAGATCGCCTTCGCCGTCGAGAAGGGCAAGATCGCCGCGAACAAGCGCGAGGAGGCGGCCCGCATCGCGCTCGGCTTCGTCGAGCCGCGGCTTGCCTGCGACGTGACGCCGGCCTCGCTCGATGCCGCGCTTGCCCGCTACCGCGCCGAACTGACCGAGGCGATGGCCGAGACGCTGCGCCTTGCGGGGCTGACGCCCGCGGATGTTTCCCGCGTCGTCTTCGTCGGCGGCGCCAGCCTGATGCATCTGGTGACGGAAGAGGCGGCGCGGCTGTTCCCGCATGCCACGATGCAGCAGGGCGACGCCTTCACCGCCGTCGTCGACGGGCTCGCCCTTGCCACCGCGGCTGAGACGGCGGCCTAGAAGCTCGCCAGCACCCGCAGATGGCTGTGGGCGTGGTTGCCGCCGCCCTCGTGCACATGGTGGTGATGCGCGTCCTCGGCCACCGGGATCAGCCCGAGCGTGCCGTGCAGCACGCCGCGTTCGAGGAACAGCGCCTCGGCATAGGCGCGCACCTCCGCCACCCGCCCGCGCATCACCGCCACCTCGAGCGCATGACGATGGTCAAGCGGCACCGACAGCGCCGCCACCGTCTGGTCGTGCCGGTCGAGCCGCCCCTGCGGCAGCCGCGTCGCGAGGCTGCGCACCGAGGGGTCGACGACATAGCTCACCGTGCCGAAGCATTCCGCCTCTTCGGGCGCCCCCGGCCGCGCCGCCAGCGCCCGGCGCAACAGGTCGCGGATCGCCTCTGACCGGCTTTGCGCGCCGGTCTGGGCGAGATGGGCGTCAAGCTCTGCCGCCAGGTCGTCGTCAAGCGTGATCGTGGTGCGCTGCATCCTGCCTCCGTCTGTCGCGACCAGCCTAGCACCCGGGCGCGGCGAACAGAAGCGGCGCAGGCTTCGGCCTTGCCCTGCCGGGCTCGGTATGCATAACTTTCAAAAAACGCATACTTCAGGACTCGCCATGACCCGCCTCCTCCCGCTGCTTCCGCTCGCCCTGATGCTGGCCGCCTCCCCTGCCGCCGCGCATTTCCAGGAGATCCTGCCCTCGGCCGATGTCCTGCCCGAGGGCGGCAAGGTCACCTTCGACCTCGTCTTCACCCATCCGGTCGAGGGCGGCCCGGTGATGGCGATGCAGAAACCCGCGGGCTTCGGCATGGTGATGAACGGGCAGAAAACCGACCTGTTGCCGGCGCTGCGCGCCGCGCCCGTGGGCGGCACCCCCGCCTGGAGCGCCGAGGCCGATCTCACCGAGCCCGGCGCCGCAGTGGTCTGGGTCGCGCCGCAGCCCTATTGGGAACCCGCCGAGGGCAAGTTCATCGTCCATTACGCGAAGGTGGTGGTCGATTCCTATGCCTCGGGCGAGGGCTGGGACGCGATGGTCGGCCTGCCGGTCGAGATCGCGCCGCTGGCCCGCCCGAACGGGCTGTGGACCGGCAACGCCTTCACCGGCGTGGTGATGAAGGCCGGCAAGCCGGTGCCCTTCGCCGAGGTCGAGGTCGAATTCGTCAACGACGGCACGGTCGTGCCGCCGAATGACGATTTCATTACCCAGGTGCTGAAGGCCGACGCGAATGGCACCTTCAGCTATGTGATGCCGCGCGCCGGCTGGTGGGGCTTTGCGGCGCTCGTCGAGGGCGATACACCGATGGCATCGCCCGACGGCACCGAGGTGCCGGTCGAGGAAGGCGGGCTGATCTGGGTGAGGGCGACCGACATGGGCGGCAACTGATGGCACATATCCCCGACGGGATCCTGGCGGCGCCGGTGCTGATCGGCGGCGCGGTGCTGGCAGCAGGCGGCGTCGCGCTCGCGCTGCGCCAGATCGACGACCGCGCGATCATCCGCACCGCGATCCTGTCGGCCACCTTCTTCGCCGGTTCGCTGATCTCGGTGCCGGTCGGGCCCTCGAGCGTGCACCTGCTGCTGGCCGGGCTGATGGGGGTGATGCTGGGCAGCGGCGCGTTTCTCTCGGTGCTGGTCGGGCTGGTGCTGCAGGCGCTGCTGTTCGGGTTCGGCGGGCTGACCACGCTCGGCGTCAACACGGTCAACATCGCGCTGCCCGGCGTGGTGCTGGGTCTTGCCCTTGGCCCGGCGATCCGCCGCACGACGCGCCCCGGCCTGCGCGCCGCGCTCGCCGCCATCGTCGGCGCGCTGTCGGTTCTGGGCACCGGCGGGCTGGTCGCCGCCTGCCTTGCGCTCTCCTCCCCCGCCTATGCCCCGGTGGCAAGCGTGCTGCTTGCCACCTATCTGCCCCTCGCCCTGGTCGAGGCCGCGATCACCGCCGCGGTGGTCGGCTTCCTCGCCCGGGTCGAGCCCGACGCCCTGAGGCCCGCCGCATGACCCGCATCCCCCTTGCCCTCGCCCTGCTGATCGCGCTCGCCTCGCCCGCCGCGGCGCACAAGCTCAAGGTCTTTGCCACCGTCGCCGGGGCCGAGGTCACCGGCTATGCCTTCTTCGTCGGCGGCGGCCGGGCGCAGGGCACCGGCTGGGTGGCGCAGGACGCGACCGGCGCCACGCTAGCCGAGGGCAAGACCGACGCCGAGGGCCGCTATCGCTTCACCCCGCCCCAGGGCGCGGGCGACATCACCGTGATCGTCAACACCGAGGAAGGCCATATCGCGCAGGCCGTGCTGCCCGCCGCGCGGCTCGAGGGCAGAGCCGAGGCCGCGGGGTCCGGCAGCGCCGGCCCCGCGGCCGGCGCCTCGCTCGCCGCCGCGGGCGTGGTGACCGCCGCCCCCGCCACCCCGGCCCGCGACGATGCGGCGCTTGCTGCCCTCGTCGAGGCTGCGGTGCAACGGCAGGTCGAGCCGCTGCAGGAACAGATCGAAGCGATGGATGCCCGCCTGCGCCTGACCGACGTGATGTCGGGGATCTTCCTGATCATCGGGCTGGCCGGCATCGGGCTGTTCCTGCGCGGGAGACGCCGATGATCCCGGCCGATCTGCGGCTGCGGCTGCTGGCGGCGGTCCTGCTGGTACTTGTCGCCTCGCAGCTTGCCCATCTCGGCCCGGCGCTGGCCGCGCTCGCACTCGCCCTGATCCTCGCCCTTGCCGCCCGCCCGGGCCCCGCGCTGTGGCGCCGGTTGCGCCATGTCGAGGGCTTCGTGGCGCTCTTGTTGCTCACCCTGCCCTTCGCCGTGCCGGGCGCGCCACTGTTCAGCCTCGGCCCGCTCGGCGCAAGCCTCGAGGGGCTGGCCCGCGCGGCGCTTCTGGCCGCCAAGGTCAGCACCGCGGCGCTGGTGCTGCTCGCCCTTCTCGGCACCGTCGAGCCGATCCGCCTTGGCGCCGCGCTCCATGCCCTGCGCCTGCCCGAGCCGCTGGTGCGGCTTTTCGTGCTGACCCTGCGCTATCTCGGCCTGATCGGCGACGAGGCGCGGCGCCTGCGCGAGGCGATGCGCGCCCGCGCCTTTCGCGCCCGCACCGACCGCCACACCTGGCGCAGCTTCGGCAACCTGATCGGCATGCTCTTGGTGCGCGCCCTCGACCGCGCCCGCCGGGTCGAGGAGGCAATGCGGCTGCGCGGCTTCTCGGGCCGCTTCCCCCATGCGGCCCTCGCCGCCCCCACCGCACGCGACTGGACCGGCTTTGCGCTGCTGACCTGCCTTGCCACCACCACCCTGCTCTTCGACCGGCTATGATCCCGCTTCTCACCCTCAGCGATGTGCGCGTGTCGCGCGGCGAGACCCCGGTGCTCGACGCCGTGTCGCTGAGCCTGCGCCGGCGCGACCGGCTGGCGATCGTCGGGCCGAACGGGGCCGGCAAGACCACGCTTCTGCGCACCCTCGTCGGGCTCGAGCGCCCCGCCTCGGGCCGCGTGCGGCTCTTCGGGCAGGACTGCGCGACCGAGGCCGATTTCCGCGCCGCCCGCCCGCGCATCGGCTTCCTGTTTCAGGACAGCGACGACCAGCTGTTCTGCCCGACCGTGCTCGAGGACGTGGCCTTCGGCCCGTTGAACACCGGCTGCACGCTCCGCGAGGCCGAGGCGCGCGGCCGCGACACGCTCGCCGCGCTTGGCATCGCCCATCTTGCCGAGCGTGTCACGCACCGGCTCTCGGGCGGCGAGAAGCGGCTGGTCTGCCTTGCCGGCCTGCTCGCCATGCGCCCCGAGGTGCTGCTGCTTGACGAGCCGACGAACGGCGTCGATGCCGCGAACGGGGCGCGGCTGCGCGCCGCACTGGCGGGGTTCGACGGCGCGATGATCCTTGTCTCGCATGACGAGGGCTTCGTCGCCGAGCTTGCCACCCGCGCGCTGCTGATCGCGGGCGGTCGCCTGACCGAGGCCGAGATCCACACCCATCCGCACCTGCACGCCCACCCGCACCTGCACCCCCATCCCTGAGTGGCAGGGCAGCGTTTCTGACCCTTTGTGCGTTGGCATTTCCACATTCCCTGCGCTAAGACGGCCCGAGCCGCCACGCGGCGCGAGAGGTCCCGGAGGAAGCCAGATGCCCTATTACCGTTCCCGCAAATCGACCCATGGCCGCAACATGGCCGGCGCGCGTGGCCTTTGGCGCGCCACCGGCATGACCGACGGCGACTTCGGCAAGCCGATCATCGCGGTCGTCAACTCCTTCACCCAGTTCGTGCCGGGCCACGTCCACCTCAAGGACCTTGGCCAGATGGTCGCGCGCGAGATCGAGGCTGCGGGCGGCGTCGCCAAGGAATTCAACACCATCGCCATCGACGACGGCATCGCCATGGGCCACGACGGGATGCTCTACTCGCTGCCCTCGCGCGAGATCATCGCGGATTCGGTCGAATACATGGTGAACGGCCACTGCGCCGACGCGATGGTCTGCATCTCGAATTGCGACAAGATCACCCCCGGCATGATGATGGCCGCGATGCGGCTGAACATCCCGGTGATCTTCGTCTCCGGCGGGCCGATGGAAGCAGGCAAGGTCACGGTGAACGATCTCGAGCACGCGGTCGATCTGGTCGACGCGATGGTGGTGGCGGCGGACGACGCCTATACCGATGCGCAGGTCGACGAGTTCGAGAAGAACGCCTGCCCGACCTGCGGCTCTTGCTCAGGCATGTTCACCGCGAACTCGATGAACTGTCTGGCCGAAGCGCTTGGCCTTGCGCTGCCGGGCAACGGCTCGATGCTGGCGACGCATGCCGACCGCAAGGAGCTGTTCCTCGAGGCCGGGCGCAAGATCGTCGAGATCACCAAGCGCCATTACGAGGGCGAGGAAAAGGGCCTGCTGCCGCGCGACATCGCCACCTTCGAGGCCTTCGAGAATGCGATGAGCCTCGACATCGCCATGGGCGGCTCGACCAACACCGTGCTGCACCTGCTGGCGATCGCGCACGAGGGCGGCGTCGACTTCACCATGGATGACATCGACCGGCTCAGCCGTAAGGTGCCCTGCCTGTGCAAGGTCGCGCCGGCGAAGCAGGACGTACACATGGAAGACGTGCACCGCGCCGGCGGCATCATGGGCATTCTGGGCGAGATGGGCCGCGCCGGCCTGCTGCACATGGGCGTGCGCACCGTGCACAGCGACAGCCTCGGCGAGGCGATCCGGAAATGGGACGTGATGACGGCGAACGACCCCGGCGTCGAGGAATTCTACCGCGCCGCGCCGGGCGGCGTGCGCACCACGCAGGCGTTCTCGACCGGCAACCGCTACAAGGCGCTCGACCGCGACCGCGCCGCGGGCGTGATCCGCGACCTCGACCATGCCTTCTCGAAGGATGGCGGGCTGGCGGTGCTGTTTGGCAATATCGCGCTGAACGGCTGCATCGTGAAGACCGCGGGCGTCGATGACTCGATCCTGAAATTCTCGGGCCCGGCCAAGGTCTTCGAAAGCCAGGACGACGCTGTCTCGGGCATCCTCACCGGCAAGGTGCATGAGGGCGAGGTCGTGGTGATCCGCTTCGAGGGCCCGCGCGGCGGCCCGGGGATGCAGGAAATGCTCTACCCGACGAGCTATCTGAAGTCGAAGGGGCTCGGCAAGAAATGCGCCCTGCTGACCGACGGCCGCTTCTCGGGCGGCACCTCGGGCCTCTCGATCGGCCACGTCTCGCCGGAGGCGGAGGAAGGCGGGCTGATCGGCCTCGTCGAGACCGGTGACACGATCGAGATCGACATCCCGAACCGCACGATCAATCTCGCCGTCGACGAGGCGGTGCTCGCCGCGCGCCGCGCCGCCAAGGGCCCGCTGCCGTGGAAACCCGCCGCACCGCGCCCGCGCCAGGTCTCGACCGCACTCAAGGCCTATGCGATGTTCGCCTCCTCGGCGGCCAAGGGCGGCGTGCGCATCCTGCCGGAATGAGCCAAACGGCATCGCAATGACGAAGGCCCCCGCAAGGGGGCCTTTTGCATCGGCATGGGGCGCGCCTTGTAGGGAGGTCGCATCCACCCGTCGGGGCCCCATCCCGGCCACGATCAGGAGCACGACGTGCCAGTTCTCATCTCCTTCGCCGGCCTGCCCGGCACCGGCAAGAGCACCCTCGCCCGCGCTCTCTCCGTCGCGACCGGCGCGGTCTACCTGCGGGTGGACGAGATCGACGCGGCAATCTGGGCACACGACCCCGACCGCGACATCGGGCCTGAAAGCTATCATATCGCGGCAGCGCTGGCGGCCTCAAACCTCGGACTCGGCCACACGACGATCATCGACTGCGTGAATCCCTGGGAGATCACCCGGCAGATCTTCGCCGCCGCAGCACAGCGGGCCGGGGTGCGGCTGCTTGGCGTCGAGCTGACCTGCTCCGACCCCGCCCTGCACCGCCACCGCGTCGAAAGCCGCAAGATCGACGTGCCCGGCCTCACCCCGCCCGACTGGGCCAAGGTGGTCCGCCGCGACTACACGCCGTGGACGCAAGCGGATCTGCGGCTCGACACCGCCCGGCAGCCGGTCCCCGAGGCCGTCGCCGAAATCACCCGGCACCTCTGAGAATCCCGCCCCCGTTCCGACAGGCCCCGGAGCCCGTCACAGCACCGGATGCCCCTCGGATTGCGGCGCACCATCGCAGATCTCGTACCAGCCCGGCTTTTCCGAGGTGAACTCGTGGAACTGGTTGCGCAGCCCGGTCTCGGTATCGAGCGCATTCGCCGCGATCGGAAAGCTCTCCTCTTCGGACAGGATCTCGCCCAGCGAGGTGCCGCACAGCGAACAGAAGCAGCGACCATATTTGTAGGGCGCCTCCGGCTGATAGCGCGCGACCAGCTCCCTGCCCCGAAGCCAGCGCAGATCGTCGCGCTTCACGAAGACGATCGTGCTCGCCCCCACCTTCCGGCAGCGCGAGCAGTGACATGTCCCCATCATCGACGGCACGGCGAGCAGCTCGAACTGAACCGCGCCGCAACAGCAGCTTCCCCTGATCATCCTGTCCCTTTCCCGAACACTACAGGCCGGAACATTTCATGAACACCTGGCGGATGCAAGCCCGCCCAGAAGCACTCTTCCAGCGCAGTCCCGCCCCCCCCTTTTTCTTGGCCCCAATACTCCGGGGGTCCGGGGGCAGCGCCCCCGGCGGGTCGCCTCACACCAGCGAGGCGAAACCCGGCTCTCACACGGGGTGCGCGATCGTCCCCCCCGCCCCGGCCTGCGCCGGCATCAGGCGGCGGAAGAGTGCATCGACAAGAAAATGGATCGCTGCGCCGGTCAGCCCGCCCACCAGCACCTCGGCGCCGCGCCACAGCCCGTCGACAAGCGGCTGCGGATCGGCCGCATGCGAGAGATAGACGATCGGCACCGTCCACATCGCCACCTTCAGCTGCGGCCATTTCCGCGCGATCCAGGCGGCAATCGCGACGCCGGCTGACATCTGCACCACCGTGCCGAAGTGCAGCTGCTCGAGCGCGATCCCGGTGACCATCGCCGTCACCACCCCGGCAAGCGTGCCGGCGAGCCGTTGCAGCGTGGCGCTGCGGGTGTCGGAGATCCGCTCCTGGGTGACGATGATCGCGCTCACCGAAGCCCAGGACGGGTAATCGAGCCCCAGCCACAGCGCGATCAGATAGGCCGCCGCCGCCGCCAGCGTGCAGCGCAGAACGAAGAGAGCATCACGCAACGCCGTCTGCATCCGCCGGGCCTTACAGATAGCGCCCGCCGCGTTCGAGCACCTCGATCTGATAGCCATCCGGGTCGGCGATGAAGAAGAAGCGCGCGATCACCGTGCCCGCCGGGGCGAAATCGACGATCTTGCGCGGGGCAAGCCCCGCCGCCTCCATCCGCGCATGCTCGGCCGCGACATCGGCGACCGACACCGCCAGATGGCCATAGCCGTTGCCCAGATCGTAAGGCTCGGTGCGGCCCTTGTTCACCGTCAGCTCGAGCTCGAACGTGCTTTCCGCATTTGCCAGATAGATCAGCGTGAACTCGGGAAAGTCGAGCCGCTCGGCCACGCCCAGCCCGAAGGCCGCCTCGTAGAACGCAAGCGCGCGCGCCTCGTCGAGAACGCGGATCATCGAATGGATCATCTTGGCCATGTCTGCCCTCCGTTTTGCCCCTGTCTGGCAGGGGCCGCGGCGAAGGGCAAGGTCAGGACTGAAGGAACGGGATCGGCAGGCCGAAGGCCTGGGCGAGCAGCACGAAGTTCAGGCACAGCACCACCAGCGCCCCGCCCCCGGCCGCAATGCGCACCTTCAGGCTCGAGACGAAATCGCCCATCACCGAGCGCTGCGCGGTCAGCCACAGCAGCGCCAGCATCGGCACCGGCAGCGCGATCGACAGCACCACCTGGCTCATCACCAGCGCCTCGGTGGCATTCACCCCGGCGAGCACCACGGCAAAGGCCGGCAGCATGGTGACCGCCCGGCGCAGCCACAGCGGAATGCTCATCCGCAGGAAGCCCTGCATGATCATCTGCCCCGCCATCGTGCCGACCACCGAGGAGGAGATCCCCGAGGCGATCAGCGAGACGAGGAACACCCCGGCCGAAGCCGCGCCCAGAAGCGGTGTCAGCGTGTGATAGGCGGTCTCGATCTCGGCCACCTCGGCATGGCCCTGATGGAAGGCCGAGGCCGCCATCATCACCATCGCCAGGTTCACCATGCCGGCAACCGAGAGCGCGACAATCACCTCGATGTTCGAAAACCGCAGCACGGCGCGGCGCTCGGTGTCGTTGCGCACCCGCGCGCGGTGCTGCGTCAGCCCGGAATGCAGATAGATCGCATGTGGCATCACCGTGGCGCCGATGATCCCCACGGCGATCGTCAGCGCGCCAAGATCGGGCAGCCCGGGCGTCACCAGCCCATGCACCGCATCGCCCCAGTTGATCGGCGCGATCAGCACCTCGGCGAGGTAGCAAAGGCCGATGACGCCCACGAGCGCACCGATGATGATCTCCATCGGGCGAAAGCCGAAAGCCTCGAAGGTCAGGATCAGATAGGTGGCGACGGCGGTGATCGCCATGCCCCACAGCAGCGGAATGCCCAGAAGCAGCGACAGCCCGATCGCACCGCCGAGAAACTCGGCGAGGTCGGTGGCCATCGCCGCCACCTCGCTCACCGCCCACATCGCCATCACCAGGGGCTTCGGCAGATGCTCGCGGCTGAGCTCGGCGAGGTTCTTGCCGGTGACGATACCGAGCTTCGCCGAGAGTGCCTGGAACAGCATCGCGATCAGGTTGGCGAACAGCACCACCCAGAGCAGCGCATAGCCATAGCCCGCGCCCGCCTGGATGTTCGTCGCGTAATTGCCCGGGTCCATGTAGGCCACCGAGGCAATCACCGCCGGTCCGAGGAACACCAGCCACACCCGCGGTCCGCGCATCCGGCCATGGATCGCGGCGGTCATCACCGTCTGCGTGCGTCGCGTCAGCCTGTCGCTCGGTTCCATGGTGCTCCCTGCTCTTCTGGACTGCCCGGCCGGAATTTAAAGCCTCGGCTACACTTCTGTCAAATGGCTTCCTTCCCCGCCGCGACCTTTCACATGGTTTTCAAAGTAAAGCCGAGGCTGTAAAGTGTTCCAGACCGGAGGAACCCATGACCGAAGCGATCCAGACCGACGCCGCCGGGGCAGCGCCCGACCCTTCCGCGCGTTTCAGCCAGGCCCGCGCCGCCCAGTCGATGGCGGTGCTCGAGGATTACGCCGAGATGATCGACGACCTCACCGCGGAGATGGGCGAGGCGCGAATCACCGACATCGCGGCACGGATGGGGGTGACGCATCCGACCGCGACGAAGGCAGTGGCGCGGCTGAAGCGCGAGGGGCTGGCGAATTCGCGCCCCTATCGCGGCGTGTTCCTGACCGCGGCCGGGACGGCGCTGGCGGCACGGGTGCGGGCGCGGCACCGGGTGGTGGTCGACCTGCTCGTCGCCGTGGGCGTGCCGAACGAAACCGCCGAGCTTGATGCCGAAGGGCTCGAGCACCACGTCTCGGAGGTCACGCTGCGCGCCTTCGAGGCCTTCCTCGACGCGGCGCGCGGCGGCGGCGCCGCCTGATCCCGCCCGGGCGTGACGCTGCGGCAACGCCGCCACGCCGATGATGCACAGCCCTCTTGCGAAATGGCGACTTTCGGTCACACTTGCGTGAGGGTCGGAGCTTTTCGGCCTGCCGTTCCCGGGGCGGGCGAACGGATTTTCAACACGTCTGACAGGCCCGGCGCAGCCGGGAACTTCGTTCCAAAAGGATCACAGCAGCATCATGCACTTCAGAAACGCAACTGTGGCAGGCCTCGTTCTTCTCACCCTGTCTGCCGGCGCCAGCTTCGCGCTGGACCGCAAGCTGACGGTCTACAACAAGTCCGGCTACACGATCACCGAGTTCTACGGCTCGAACAGCGGCTCGGACAACTGGGAGGAAGACATCCTCGGCAAGGATGTGCTGCCCCCCGGCGGCTCGGTCACCATCGATTTCAACGATGGCACCGGCTATTGCATGTTCGACTTCCTGGTGAAGTTCGAGGATGGCGACGAGATGACCGACAAGATCGACGTCTGCACCGTCGGCACCTACAACATCACCAACTGAACCGGCCCCGACCGACCCCGGCCGCGGCCGAAATGCGAACGGGGGAGGCGCCGCCTCCCCCGTTTTCCATTTTTCCCTGCGGGCCTTGCGGGCTCACATGTTGGGATAGTTCGGGCCGTCGCCGCCCTGCGGCGTGGTCCAGGTGATGTTCTGCGACGGGTCCTTGATGTCGCAGGTCTTGCAATGCACGCAGTTCTGGAAGTTGATCTGGAAGCGCGGATTGCCGGCCTCGTCGGTCAGCACCTCATAGACCCCGGCCGGGCAGTAGCGCTGCGCCGGCTCGGCGTATTTCGGCAGGTTCACCGCAATCGGGATCGACGGGTCCTTCAGCTTCAGATGGCACGGCTGGCTCTCCTCATGGTTGGTGAAGGAGAAGGCCACGTTCGTCAGCCGGTCGAAGCTGATCTTGCCGTCGGGCTTCGGATAGTCGATCGGCTTGAAGTTCTTCGCCTCGCCGGTATGCGCGGCATCGGTCTTGCCGTGCTTGATCGTGCCGAAGAACGAGAAGCCGAAGAGATTGTTCGTCCACATGTCGAGCCCGCCGAGAACCAGCGAGGCGGCCAGCCCCCAATGCGACCACATCGGCTTGACGTTGCGCACCTTCTTCAGGTCGGCCGCGATCGGGCCCGAGCGCAGGTCGGCCTCGTACTCGACCAGCTCGTCGCCCTCGCGCCCGGCCTTGATCGCCGCCGCAGCGGCCTCGGCCGCCGCGATGCCCGACAGCATCGCGTTGTGGTTGCCCTTGATCCGCGGCACGTTCACCAGCCCCGCCGAACAGCCGAGCAGCACGCCGCCCGGGAAGGTCACCTTCGGGATCGACTGCCAGCCGCCCTCCGAGATCGCCCGCGCGCCATAGGCCACGCGCTTGCCGCCCTCGAGCAGGCCCTGCACCATCGGGTGGTGCTTGAAGCGCTGGAACTCCATGTAGGGGAAGAGATACGGGTTCTCGTAATTCAGGTGCACCACGAAGCCGATGAACACCTGGTTGTTCTCGAGATGGTAGATGAACGCACCGCCGCCCGCGTTCTTGCCGAGCGGCCAGCCCATGGTGTGGGTCACCGTGCCCTCGCGGTGCTTCGCGGGGTCGATCTCCCAGATCTCCTTCATGCCGAGGCCGAATTTCTGCGGGCAATGGCCCTTCGACAGCTCGAACTTCTCCATCACCACCTTGGAGAGCGAGCCGCGCACGCCCTCGGCCAGCATCACGTATTTGCCGCGCAGCTCCATGCCGGGCTCATACTGCGGGCCGGGCGTGCCGTCCGACTCGAGCCCCATCTCGCCGGCGACGACGCCGGCGACCCGGTCACCGTCCCAGACGATTTCCGAAGCCGACATGCCCGGGAAGATCTCGACGCCCAGCTCCTCGGCCTGCTCGGCCATCCAGCGGCAGACATTCGCCATCGAGACGATGTACTTGCCGTGGTTCGACATCAGGGGCGGCATCGGCCAGTTCGGAATGCGCATGTGCCCGGCCGGCCCGAGGATGAAGAAATTGTCCTTCTTCACCTCGGTCTTGATCGGCGCGCCCTTGTCGCGCCAGTCCGGGATCAGCTTGTCGAGCCCGACCGGGTCGAGCACCGCACCCGACAGGATATGCGCGCCCACTTCCGAGCCCTTTTCGAGCACCACGACGTTGAGATCCGGGTCGATCTGTTTCAGACGGATCGCCGCCGACAGCCCCGCGGGACCGCCACCCACGATCACCACATCATATTCCATCGACTCGCGTTCGATCGCCGCCATGGCCTGGCTCCCTCGACTGGCTTCAGCTCTACGGCCCCGTTGCTAACTTACCTGACGGAACGAAGCAATTGTGACGCAGCGACTATGCGCAACATTCTTTCGCTTTTTTACGCCGGACAGGTGGCGCAGTCCGACGTGGCCGGCAAGCACGACGAGACAGGCCACATATCCGTCAACCGCGTAGTGATAGCCCGTGTAGACGGAGACAAAGAAGATCGACAGCAGGAACAGCCCGCCCAGCGGCGCCAGCCAGCGTGAGCGCTCGGCAAGATAGAGCGCGACAATCGTCGCGACGGCGACATGCATCGACGGGAAGGCCGAGATGCCAAGACCGAAGTCGAGCCCACCGCCAAGGTAGCGGTGCCAGAGACGTTCCTGGATCACCCCGATCCCGGTCTCGGAAAGGCCGGAAGCCGCAAGCGCCTGCGTCAGTTCCCCGAACCGCTCGGTGCCGGTCAGCCGGTCGTAATAGACCGGCCCGACGGAAGACCCGGCGAGCGCCAGAACGTTTCCGATCCCCAGCCAGGAGGCGAAGAACAGCCACAGATATCGCCGCGCCCGCGCGAAATCGGGATCGGTCGCGGCCACGACCACCGGGAAGCCGATCGCACACAGCCCCCAGACCATCAGGTAAAGCCACGGCATCCCGCCCGGCCCGCGATCCCCCAGCAGGTCATGCGCGATGCGCCAGGGGTCGCGGCCGAAATGCAGCCAGTTGTCGAAGGCCGCAAGCGCTGCATCCGCATAATAGGGCACGAGGACCGGAATGGCATTCTTGGCGAAGGAAAAGCCAAACGTCAGCAACAGGGTCGCACCGGTGACGAAGACAAGCGGCGCCATCCGCGCGACGATCCGGCGCCGGCCGAGGAGCGCGAAACCGATCAGCAGCCACGGCCAAATCTGCCCCGCCGCCCCGATCATCATCCCTGCCGAAGCATGCACCGTCGCGCCGGCCTCCCAAATCAGGCGCGCAGCGTCACCATAAAGCCACCCTGTCAGCGCAAGCGCACTCAAAGCATAGGCGATCGAAGCCCTGAAAATTCCCTGCATGTTAATGTCTCGTGCAATTCCAATGCCTGACCCCTCGCGCATCGATGCGGCGAAAATAGGGCGCAGCCCTTGACTTCGGGGGGGGATGGCGGATTTACACTCCAGTCAACACGATGTTGCCAGCAAGCTCGGAGCAGGGGCTCTCAATGGAAAAGATACCGATGACGCGCGCGGGTTTCGACGCGCTCGATGCCGAACTGAAGACCCTCAAGACGGTCGAACGCCCCACCGTCATCAAGGCGATCGCCGAGGCCCGCGAGCACGGCGACCTGTCGGAGAATGCCGAATACCACGCCGCGCGCGAGAAGCAGAGCTTCATCGAGGGCCGGATCAAGGAACTCGAGGCGATTCTCGGCCGTGCCGAGGTGATCGACCCCTCGCGGATGACCGGCGCGATCAAGTTCGGCGCCACCGTCACCCTCGTCGACGCCGACACCGACGAGGAGCGCACCTATCAGATCGTGGGCGAGGCCGAGGCCGATCTCGAGCGCGGCCTGCTGAACATGAAATCGCCCCTCGCCCGCGCCCTGATCGGCAAGGACGAAGGTGACAGTGTCGAGGTCCGCACCCCCGGCGGCGAACGCAGCTATGAAATCCTCTCGGTCCGCTACATCTGAGGACCAGCCCGAAAGGTTTGCCGTGATGAGCGACGCCAAACCGGATCGCATCGCCCCCGAGCCGCCGGCCGCCGTCGGCGCGACCCCGATCGCCGACGTGCGTGCGCGCGCCGCGGCCCGGCAGGGCTTCGGCCCGATCGAGCGGATCGCCACCGGGCTCAGCCTTGCCTGGCTCGTCCTCGTCGCGGCGTTCTGGCTCTTCGTGCCGGGCCCCGGCGCCGGGCTCGATGCCGCCGCGCTGGTGATGGCGGTGACCGGCATCCTTCTGCCGCTGGTGATGATCTGGATCGCGGCGATCACCGCGCGCACCGCCGCCGAGATGCGTGCCGAGGCGCAGGCGCTGAAGGCCTCGGTCGAGACGATGCGCACGGCCTGGCTTGCCCAGGCCCAGCTGCGCCCCGGCAGCACGATCGAGAAGAAGCTCGACGAGGTGGCGCAGGTCGCCCGCCAGGCGGAAACCGCGATCGCCACCTTCACCTCGCGGCGCGATGCCGGCGCGACGCAGCCCTCGGCCGACCGCAAGGCGGCGCTGGTGGCCCCCGCCCCCGCCGCCCCCGGCGAGGACCAGCCCGCCCTCGCCCTCGGCACCCCGGCCGAGGCGCTCGCGCAGCCGGTCTCGGTCGCCGATTTCATCCGCGCGCTCAATTTCCCCGACAATGCCGACGACCGCGAGGGCTTCCGTGCGCTGCGCCGCGCGCTCGAGGACCGGACGATGGCCAAGCTGATCCGCGCCGCGCAGGACGTGCTCAACCTGCTCTCGCAGGACGGCATCTACATGGACGACCTGCGCCCCGACCGCGCCCGGCCCGAGCTGTGGCGCCGCTTCGCCCAAGGCGAACGCGGCCGCGAGATTGCCGCGCTCGGCGGCGTGCGCGATCGCTCCTCGCTGGCTCTCACCGCCGGGCGGATGCGCTCGGACACGATCTTCCGCGACGCCGCACATCACTTCCTGCGCCAGTTCGACCGCACCTTCACCGAGTTCGAGGCGAACGCCTCCGATCAGGAAGTGGCGGAACTCGCCGAGACCCGCACCGCGCGCGCCTTCATGCTGCTCGGCCGCGTCACCGGCACCTTCGACTGAGCCGCCCGGGCTTTCTTCCGGGCCGAAATACCTCGGGGGGCGGGGCAGCGCCCCGCGACCGGGCCGGTCACAGGTGGCGCACCATGGTGAGGCTCGAGCGATAGCCGAAGATCAGCGCCTTCACCCGGCTCTCGCAGCGCGCCGTCACCTCGAAGCCGAGCCGGTCATAGAGCGCCCGCGCCCGCAGGTTCTCGCCGATCACCTCGAGCCGCAGCCGGGCAAAGCCGCGCATCGCCGCCTCGGCCGACAGCGCCTCGACCAGCGCGGCGCCGACCCCGGCGCCGCGCGCGCCCTCGGCCACGGCAAGCCCGTCGACGGCGATCGTGCCGGGCTCCAGATCCTCGGCCAGCACGCCAAGCGCATGGCCCCGCCACCAGGCACCGAAGCGGCCGTAGACCGCCACCAGGTCCGACATCCGCCCGCCGACGAAGGATCCCCGCGCGGTGCGATAGCCGATCACCCCCAGCAAGGCCCCGGCCGCGTCGCTCGCCGAGATCACGTGATCGGGCGCCATCACCCGCTCGATGAAGGCCATCGCCTTCGCCTCGGGCCCCATCACCATGCCAAGCTTGCCACCGAAGGCCTGCCAGTAAAGCCGCGCTGCCTGTGCGCGCTGCTCGGGATCGACGCCGTGGCGGATGACCGGCCTCACCGCGCGCCCCCGATCCGCAGCGCGGCGGCGGCAAGGTCCTCGGGCGTGTTGAGATTGGCAAAGGGATCCTCGGGCAGGTCGTCGAAGGCAACCTCCGTCGCCGCGCCAAGCGCCACCCGCAGCCGCCGCTCACCGGCCGCGAACAGCGCCCCGATCCGCGCCGCCTCGGACAGCGGCCAGAAGGCTGCGGTGTAATGCGCCCGGCCGCGCCAGGTCGCGAAGGCCGCCCCCCCCGGGGCGGCGAGCCGCGCCACCAGGTCGCCGGGCAGGAAGGGCGTGTCGGTCGCCGCGCTCACCAGCGCCTCGGCGCCCACGGTTTCGGCCCAGCGAAGCCCCGCCCGCAGCCCGGCCAGCGGCCCCTCCCCGGCCTCGCCCGGCAGGTCGGCAAGCACCGGCAGGCCGACCCCGGCAAAGCGCGCGGGATCGCCATTGGCCGACAGTGCCAGCGCCCCGATCTGCGGCGCCAGCCGCGCGATGACATGGACCGCCAGCGGACGGCCGGAGAGCGGCAGCAGCGCTTTCGCGACACCGCCCATGCGGCGGCCCTGCCCGCCGGCCAGGATCAGCCCGGCGATCCGCATAATGCCTCCGATACAATCGCGCCCTTGGCGCCCTTCGTCGCTGCCCCTAGAACTGGCGCAACACGCCGCAGCGAGCAAGCCACCATGACCGACCGCCCCTCACTTTCCGCCGCCTACTGGCGCGGCCTGCGCAACGGATTGCCCTTCATGCTGGTGATCGTGCCCTTCGGCACCCTCTTCGGCGTCGCCGCGACCGAGGCCGGGCTGAACCTCGTCGAGGTGATGGGGTTCTCGGTTCTGGTCATTGCGGGCGCATCGCAGTTCACCGCGGTGCAGCTGATGAACGACCATACGCCGGCGCTGCTGGTGATCCTGACCTCGCTCGCGGTCAACCTGCGCATGGCGATGTATTCGGCCTCGCTCGCGCCGCATCTGGGCGCCGCGCCGCGCTGGCAGAAGGCGCTCGTCGCCTATTTCATGATCGACCAGAGCTTTGCCGTCGCCGCGCAGGATTACGAGCGCGCGCCGCAGCAGAGCCTGGCCGAGAAGCTCGCCTATTACGCCGGGGCCTGCACGCCGAACTGCCCGACCTGGTATGTCGCAACACTCGCGGGCGCGCTTCTGGGCGCGGCGATCCCGGCCGAATTCGCGCTCGATTTCGCCGTGCCGGTGACCTTCCTCGCAATGATCGCGCCGCTGCTGCGCTCGCTGCCGCATCTGGTCGCGGCGACGGTCTCGGTCGTCGCGGCGCTCGTCTTCTCGTTCCTGCCCTCGGGGCTGGGCGTGCTGGTGGCCGCGGTGCTGGCGATGGCCGCGGGTGCGCGGGCCGAAACCTTCCTGACCCGGAGGGCCGCCCGATGACCGCAGACTTCTATGGCCGGGCCGAGATCTGGACGATTATCCTCGCCCTCGGCATCGGCACCTTCTTCCTGCGCTATTCCTTCCTCGGCCTCGCCGGGCGCCGACCGCTGCCGGAATGGGCGCTGCGCTATCTGCGCTATACCGCGGTGGCGGTGCTGCCGGGGCTGGTCGCGCCGCTGGTGCTCTGGCCGCAGGCGACGGGCGGCGCCCCCGACCCCGCGCGGCTGATTGCTGCCGCGGTGACGGTGCTGGCGGGGCTCGTCACGCGCAACACCCTCGCCGCGATCCTTGGCGGCTTCGTTTCGCTCTATCTCGCGCTCTGGCTGGTCGGCTGAAATGAAAACGCCCGGGGCGCAGGCCCCGGGCGCACATCGTCTGACCGGTCTGCCGCCGGATCAGAACGGCAGATTGGTGCCGTGCTTGATCTCTTCCTGCTGCACCATCAGCACGCCCGAATTGTCATCGGGGTCGTTGTCGTAGTGATCCTTGGTCACCACGCCGGGCAGCTTGCCGAAGGCCTTCGACAGCTTCAGCGGCGAGAAGGTGTTCGGCAGCGATTCGAACCCCGGGATGTCGCGCAGCACCGCCGAGGTGTCATTGGCGCACATCATCTTGTTCACCGCGCCATTCGCCTCGGCCCGGCGGATCATCGCATCCGCCTGCGCAAGCGTCACCGGCACGCGCTGCTCGCGCACATACCAGGTCTCGCGCGCGTGGTAGTCGATGTAGAACTTGTACATCCGCTCGGTGATGCCGTAGTCGACGTCATTGCGCTCGGGCACCCAGGGGTGGTTCCAGGTCCCGGCCGGGTCGAAGATCACCCGCTGCGTGCCGTCGATCATCAGCGACGAATGCCCGCCCGAGCCGGTATGGGTGCCGATCACGGTGAACAGCGTCACCGAGGGCGGGTTGCCGGTGTGCACCGCCGCCTTCTGCACCACATCGTCCGGTGCCCAGACGGGTTGTGCCCCGCACGCGGCCAGCGCCAGCGGCAGGATCAAGCAGATGATAAGTCGGCGCATCTGCCGTCCTCCTCAAACTCGTGACAGGGCTGACGGATCAGCCGTTTGCCAGAGCGAGGAACACCAAAAATGCCACGATGACAACCGCCCCGACGGTCACGAAGCGCAGGAATCCGGCGAATGTTCTCTCCTGAGCACGGATGTCCATGCTGCCCATTCTGTAATCGGCCATCGTTTCCTCCCGACTGTCTCCCAAGGCAAGCCTAGCGCAGCGCCGTGCGCCTGTCATCCATGCGATGCGCCGCGTCTCAGCCCTTGCGCTCGGCCGTCAGTCCCCGGGCCAGGCGGAAGCCGATCCGCCGCGCCTCGTCCTCGGCCGCGGGCTTCGGGATCGCCACCAGCATCACGTTGAGCTGGCTCACATGCTGGATCAGCTGGGTGCGCGCGCCGTCCTCGTCGCGGCCATAGAAGGTCAGGATGTCGGGAGCGAAATAGCCGAGCCCCTCGATCTGCAGCACCCCGACATCGCCGCCGGTGATGCCCAGCGCCACCTCCTCGTCAGGCTGCAGCTGGTTCTCGAAGTTCTGGATATAGAGGACCAGCCGCTCATAGGCCCATTGCGCGGGCGACTTGTCCTCGAATGGCTCGTCGGCCATTCCGGGCGGCAGCGGCAGGGTCTCGAAAGGCGCCCCGGCATCGTCATTGGTCAGCACCGCATGGGCGCGCGGCAGCGCGCTTTCCTCATGCGCCTCGGCAACGGTGCGGATCGGGGTGTCGCTCATGCGAGGGACCAGTGCCAGATATCATCCTCGGTCAGCGTGCGGCGGACCTCGCCCCGGTGCAAGAGGTGATTGAGATGCGCCACCGCCTCGACCAGCGCGAGCCCATATTCGCCCTCGCCGATCGGCCGCTTGAAGAGCGCGGGGAAGCAGGCGGTGGCCGGCCGCGGCCCTTCGGCCAGCAGCGTGCGCAGACGGGCGAGCGCGCCCTCGTGGTTCTCGATCATCTGCCGCAGCCGCAGCGGCAGGCCGGTGAAGGGCGTCTTGTGGCCGGGCAGCACCAGATGGTGGCGATGCGCGAAAGGCTGGAAGGCGCGGCAGCTCTCCAGCCAGTCGGCGACCGGATCGGCCATCGGCTCGGTCGCATAGACACCGAGATTGGCCGAGATCGAGGGCAAGAGCTGATCGCCGCCAAGGATCAGCTCGTCGTCCTCGGACCAGAGCGTGGCATGATCGGGCGCATGCCCCTCGCCGATCCGCACCCGCCAGCGCCGGCCGCCGGCCACGACCCGGTCGCCCTCGCGGATCCGGGTGAAGCCCAAGGGCAACGGATGCACGCAATCGGCGAAGTTGAAGGGGCGCTCGAGGGTGCGGCGGGCGTGCAGGTCGGCGGGCATCCCGGCGCGGCGCCAGAAGTCGAGCGTTTCGGCGACCGGCACCGGCTGCTCGTCAAGAACCAGCATCCGGGCGAAGAGCCAAGAGGTGCGGGTGGTCACCAGCTCGGCGCCGCGCGCCTGCAACCAGCCCGCCAGGCCGATGTGATCGGGGTGGTAATGGGTGACGAGAACGCGGGTGACGGGCTTGCCCGCAAGCCGCCCGTCGAGCGCCGATTGCAGCGCAGCACGACAGGCCGGGGTGTCGATGCCGGGGTCGACCAGCGTCCAGCCGTCGCCATCATCGAGGGCATAGGCATTGACGTGGTCGAGCGCCATCGGCAGCGGAAGGCGCAGCCACAGCACGCCCTCCGCAATCTCAACGGTTTCACCCGGGGCGGGCGGATCGGGCCAGGGGTAGTGCAGCCCTTTCCGCGCGGTCCCGTGGCTCATGCGCTCAGGTCTTCGACCGACAGCGCATAGAGCCCCTCGGCGCCCTCGCGCGCCTCGGCCAGCGCCGCGGCGAACTGCGGCAGCAGGCGGCGGATATAGACCGCGGCAAGCTTCGCATGACGCGACCCGGCACCCTCGGCGATCGCCGCACGCAGATGGAAATGCGCGCCGAGCACCCGGGCGAAGGCCTTGAGATAGGGCACGGAGCCCGCAAAGCGGTCCTGCATGTCCTGGCCGATCATCCATTCGGTGTGCTCGCGCAGCGTCTCCGCGGCCTGCCAGACGGCGTCGGCGAGATCGGGCAGCGCCTCGCGCCCGGCCTTGGCGTCTTCCTCGACCTCCTGCAGCAGGCGGAACGCGGCCTTGCCACCGTCCATCATCTTGCGCCCGACAAGGTCCATCGACTGGATGCCGTTGGTGCCCTCGTAGATCGCGGTCACACGCACGTCGCGGAAATACTGCGCGGCGCCCGTCTCCTCGATGAAGCCCATGCCGCCGTGCACCTGGATGCCCTGATCCGAGACCCACATGCCGGTGTCGGTGCCATAGGCCTTGGCGATCGGGGTCAGCAGCGCGGCGCGCGCCGTCCAGGCCTCGTCCCCGGTCGCGTGCCCCATGTCGATCGCCACGGCGCAGGCAAGCGCGATCGAGCGCGCCGCAAACACCTCGGCCTTCATCGAGGCGAGCATCCGGCGCACGTCGGCATGCTCGATGATCGGCTTGAACTGCACCCGGTCCTGCGCATATTGCAGCGCCTTCTGATAGGCGCCCTCGGCGATGCCGATGCCCTCGACGCCGACGTTCAGACGCGCGTTGTTCATCATCGTGAACATCGCGGCCATGCCCTTGTTCGGGCCGTCGACCATCCAGCCCTTCGCGCCCTCGAAGCTCATCACGCAGGTGGGCGAGCCGTGCAGGCCCATCTTGTGCTCGAGCGAGACGACCTTCAGGCTGTTCGCCACGCCCGGCTCGCCGTTCGCGTCGGGGAGGTATTTCGGCACCATGAAGAGCGAGATCCCCTTCGTGCCCGGCGCGCCGTCGGGCAGGCGGGCGAGGACGAGGTGGCAGACGTTCTTCGTCATGTCCGAATCGCCCCAGGAGATGAAGATCTTCTGCCCGGTGACGGAATAGGTGCCGTCGCCATTCGGCTCGGCCTTGGTGCGCAGCGCGCCGACGTCGGAACCGGCCTGCGGTTCGGTCAGGTTCATCGTGCCCGACCATTCGCCCGAGATCAGCTTCGGCAGGTAGAGTTCCTTGATCTCGTCCGAGGCGTGATGCTCGAGTGCGTCGATCTGGCCCTGGGTCAGCAGCGGATTGAGCTGCAGCGCGAGGTTGGCGCCCGACATCATGTCATTGACCGCGATCGCCATCGTCAGCGGCAGGCCCATGCCGCCGTATTCGACCGGCGAGGAGATCCCGACCCAGCCGCCCTCGGCGATCTGCTCATAGGCTTCCTTGAACCCCGGCGAGGAGCGCACCACGCCGTTTTCCAGCTTCGCCGGATGCAGGTCGCCGTTGCGGATCAGCGGCGCCATCACCTCGTCGCACAGCTTTGCCGCCTCGGTCAGGATCGCATCGACGGTCTCGCCGGTCGCCTCGGCGAATTTCTCGGTCGCCGAGACCGGCGCGAGCGGCACCACCTTGTCGAGAATGAACCGCAGTTCCGCGACGGGCGAACGATAGGACATGGCTTCCTCCTGGGGGCGCTTGGCAAGGGGCGCCAGCGCGCTTATGACCGAGTTTACTCGGGCGACAAGTTACCGCAAGGGAAGGCGCCTTCAACCGCAACGCAGCGTCACCGGAGGTGAATGGATCGCATGACCGAACGTCTCGCAGCCGATGCCACGGGGATCGCACGGGCCGCCGAGCTGCTGGCCGCGGGTGATCTCGTGGCCTTTCCGACCGAGACCGTCTACGGCCTTGGCGGCGATGCCCGCTCGGGCGAGGCGGTGGCGCGGATCTATGCGGCCAAGGGCCGGCCGCGCTTCAACCCGCTGATCGTGCATGTGCCCGACCTTGCCGCGGCGGAACGGGTGGCCCTGTTCCCGGACCGGGCGCGGGCGCTTGCCGCGGCGTTCTGGCCCGGCCCCCTGACCCTCGTGCTGCCGCTGCGCCCCGAGGCGGGGATCTCGGATCTCGTCAGTGCCGGGCTTGACACGGTGGCGGTCAGGATGCCCGCCCATCCGGTCGCGCGCGCGCTGCTTGCGGCCTTCGGCGGCCCGGTCGCGGCGCCCTCGGCCAATCCCTCGGGCAAGGTCAGCCCGACGACCGCCGAGCATGTGCTCGAGGGGCTCGACGGCAGGATCGCCGCGGTGGTCGATGGCGGGCCCTGTGCGGTGGGGCTCGAATCGACGATCCTGATGCTCGATCCGCCGACGCTGCTGCGCCCGGGCGGGCTGCCGGCGGAAGCGCTCGAAGCGGCGCTTGGCTGTGCCTTGCCGACGGGCGGGGATGCGGCGAAACCGAACGCCCCCGGTCAGCTGAAATCGCATTACGCCCCCGGCGCCGCCGTGCGGCTGAACGCCACCGAGAAACGCCCGGGCGAGGTCTTCCTCGGCTTCGGCCCCGGCCCCGCGGCCGATCTGACGCTCTCCGCAAGCGGCGATCTGATCGAGGCGGCAGCCCGCCTGTTCGGCGCGTTGCGCGCGGCTGACCGGCTGGCGCAGGCACGCGGCGCTGCAACGATCGCCGTCGCCCCCATCCCCGACACCGGGCTTGGCCGCGCGATCAACGACCGGCTGCAGCGCGCCGCGGCGCCGCGCAGCTAGGGGGCGCTGCCCCCTCGCGCCAGAGGCGCTCACCCCCGAGGTATTTTTGCCAAGATGAATGCAAAGGCACGTTTCGCTTGCGTTCTTCCTGGGAAAATACCTCGGGGGGAGGCGAAGCCGGGGGGCAGCGCCCCCCTTCTGCGCTCAGGCGTGGCCCGCCGCGGCCGAAAGCGTGCGCGGATCGACGCCCATGGTGGCGAGGGCGCGCGTCCATTTCGTCGCGTGATCGGCACCGAGCACGATCTCGGCGTCGCCATCCGCGATGAGCCAGCCGTTCGACAGGATCTCGGCCTCGAGCTGCCCCGGCCCCCAGCCGGCATAGCCAAGCGCAAGGAGCGCGCGGTCCGGGCCACGGCCCTGTGCGATATCCTCGAGGATGTCGCGCGTTGCGGTCATCGCCATCTCGGGCATCACCTCCATCGCCGGCCCCTGCCCCGTCCAGTCGCGCGAATGCAGCACGAAGCCGCGCCCGGTCTCGACCGGGCCGCCGAACAGGATCGGCGCACGCTCGGGCCGGTCCGAGGCGGTCACCGGGATGCCAAGCTGGGTGAGCAGGTCGCTCAGCCCCGGCGTCGGCAGCGGCTTGTTGACGATCACCCCCATCGCGCCCTCGGGCGAATGGGCGCAGACCGCCACCACCGCATGCTCGAAGCGCGGGTCGCCCATGCCGGGCATCGCGATCAGGAGTTTTCCGGTCAGGTCCATGTCGGCCTCCACGGGCGCGGGATGCGCCATTCCTCAAAAGGTGGTCGCGTGCCCCCGCGCGATCAAGCCCCCGCCCCGCGCCGACTGTGGCAAAGCCGCACACAAAGACCGCGCTGGCGCGTTTGTGACTTGGACTGCCCGGCCCCGAGGCGCTATCGGAAGCACATGCCCAGACATCTCGCCCCGCTGCTTCCGCTCTGCCTCTGCCTTGCCGCGCTTTCCGCCCGCGCCGAGGAGCCGCTGCCCCCCGGCATGGAGGGGGCCGAGGTGCTGCCCGGCTGGGAGGCCCCCGACGGCAGCCGGATCGCAGCCCTGAAGATCGCACTCGATCCCGGCTGGAAGACCTACTGGCGCAGCCCGGGCGATGCCGGGGTGCCGCCGGTGATCGATTTCGCCGGGTCGGACAATGTCGCCAAGGTGCAGGTGATCTGGCCCGCGCCGCAGGTCTTCGACCAGAACGGGCTGCGCACCGTGGGCTATCACGACGAGATGATCCTGCCGCTCAAGATCACCCCCACGGATCCGGCGAAACCGGTGACGCTGTCGGCCGATCTCGACATGGGGATCTGCCACGATGTCTGCGTGCCGGTCTCGCTTGAACTTGGCGCCGATCTTGCCGGGCCGGGCGCGCCCGATGCCGAGATCCGCGCGGCGATGGCGGCGGTGCCGCTGCGCCAGCCCGGCCTTGCGCATTGCACGGTCGAGCCGATCGCCGACGGGATGCGGGTGAAGGCGGCGATCGACCTGCCCGAGGCGGCGGGCGAGGTGGCGCTGTTCGAACTGCGCTCGACGCCGATGTGGGTCTCGGATTCGGAGGCCGAGCGGCAAGGGAACACGCTGCTCGCCAGCGCCGAATTCGTGCCCGACAGCGGCAAGCCCTTCCCCCTCGATCAGTCCGATCTGCGGATCACCGTGCTGAGCGACGCGGGCGCGATCGAGATCGACGGCTGCCCCGCGAACTGAGACGCCTCAGCGCGCCGCACCGAGCCGTGCGCGCGCGATCCGCGGCGCGACGAGCCCCGCGCCCGCCACCACCAGCGCCGCAAGCCCCACGAACAGGCCAAGTGCCGCCGCGACGCCCTGCCCCGCCAGCATCGCGCGGCCGAGCGTTGCGACGAAGGCGAGCACGATCAGCCCCGCCGCCGCACCCAGCACCCCGCGCAGCGGCCGCGCCCGCAGCCCGTGGCGCAGCGCCCGCAGCTGTCGCGTCACATCGAGCTGGATCGCCAGCACCGTCGGCACCACCAGCAGCACGATCACCATGCCGAAGCCGAGCCCGTAGCACAGGGTGATGACCGTGGGTTTCAGGAACAGCGCCGAGGCCGAGGTCTCGTAAAGCAGCGGCGCCAGCCCCAGCACCGTCGTCAGCGTGGTCAGCAGCACCGGCCGCAGCCGGTCCGCCACCGCATCGACGATCGCCGGGCCAAGGCCGCGCTTCACCGCATATTCATCGACGGTCGAGATCAGCACGATCGCATCGTTGATGATGATCCCGGTCATGCCGATCAGCCCGACGACCGAGAACATCGACATCGGCAGCCCCCAGAGCGCATGGCCCCAGATCGCGCCGACAAGGCCGAAGGGAATCACCGACATCACCACCACCGGCCGGGTCCAGCTGGCAAAGATCCAGGCGAGCACGATGTAGATGCCGACGAGGCACAGGATCAGCCCGGTCATCGCGTCCGACATGAAGTCGCGCTCCTGCTCGGCCGCGCCGGTCAGGGTGAAGACGACGCCGCGCTCCTCGGCGATGCGCGGCAGGATCTCGTCGCGGAGCATGCGCTGGATCTCGTTCGCCCGCGCCGGATCATCCTCGGAGATGTCGCCGGTGACGCCCACGCGCCGCACCCCGTCCTCGCGCCGGATCGTCGAGAAGCCGGTTTCCGAGCGCAGGGTGACGATGTCGGAGAGCGGCACCCAGTTGCCCGCCGGCGTGCGCATCTGCATCCGCTCGATGAAATCGGCGGTCAGCTCGCGTTCCGGCAGCTCGACCCGGATCGAGGCCGAGCGCACGCCGTCGGGATAGGTTGCCGCCTCGGTGCCGTTCAGCCGCGCCCGCAGTTCGCGCCCGAGGCTGTCAATGTCGAAGCCGAGCGCCGCACCCTGCGGGGTCAGCGACAGGATCAGCTCCTCCTTGTCATAGGCGAGCGTGTCCTCGAGGGCCGAAACCTCGGGGAAGGCCGCAAGCGCCGCCTTCAGGTCTTCGGCCGCCTCCTTCAGCACCCGGCTTTCGGCGCCCGAGAACTGCACCGAGATGCCGTCCGACGAAGGCCCGCTGCGGAAGCCGCGGAAGCTGAGCTCCTCGAGCAGCGGCATCCGCTCGGCCTCGCGCTGCAGGCGGGCGACGAAATCGGCCGAGGAGAAGGGGCGCAGGTCGGCATCGATCAGCTCGACCGAGATCG
The DNA here is from genome assembly GCF_004022465.1 of Paenirhodobacter huangdaonensis. Taxonomy (NCBI): domain Bacteria; kingdom Pseudomonadati; phylum Pseudomonadota; class Alphaproteobacteria; order Rhodobacterales; genus Paenirhodobacter; species Paenirhodobacter huangdaonensis. The sequence goes on from NZ_SAVA01000003.1 coordinate 252,861, forward strand.
AGCCCAGAAGGTCGGTGTCCTTGCCCTCGGCCGAGGCAAGCGCGCGGACCGAGGCGCCGCCGATCTGGCCCAGCACATATTCGACCGGGTTGGTGCCGGTCTCGGCCGCGTACTCCTGTCCGACCCGGTCGACGGCGCGCTGCAGCGCCTGCATCTGCGCCATGGTGTCGGCGCGCGAGGCGCCCGCCAGCATGGCAAAGGCGCCCGAGACCGTCGACTGTTCGGGCGGCGCGAAGAAGCGCCACTGCACCGTGCCGCCGATCAGCAGCGCGACCTGGCTGAGCAGCAGCGCAAGCGCGCCCGCCACGACCGCATAGCGCGCCCGCACGATCAGCCGCACCATCGGCCGCATGATCTGCACCCGCACCCAGTCGAGCCCGCGGTTCACCCCCCGCGAGGGCGCGTCATACCAGGCGCCCTTCGCAGTATGGGCAAGCGCGTGGCTCATGTGGTTGGGCAGGATCAGGAAGCACTCGATCAGCGAGGCGGCGAGCACCGCGATCACCGTCCAGGGGATATCCTCGACCATCCGCCCCATCGGCCCGCCGACCACCGTCAGCCCGGCAAAGGCGATGATCGTGGTCAGCGACGAGGCGAGCACCGGCGCCGCCATCCGCCAGGCCCCCTGCTCGGCCGCGAGAACCGGGTGCTCGCCCAGCTCGCGGGCGCGGAAATCGGCGTGCTCGCCGACCACGATCGCATCGTCGACGACGATGCCTAGGGTCAGGATCAGCGCGAAGATCGAGATCATGTTGAGCGTCATGCCGCCGAGGTACATGACCGCCAGCGCCGCCGCCATCGAGGTGGGAATCCCCATCGCCACCCAGAAGGCGGTGCGCGCATTCAGGAACAGGAACAGCAGCACCAGCACCAGCGCCAGCCCCTGCGCGCCGTTCTTCATCAGGAGTTCGAGCCGCTGGATGATCGCGGCCGAGCGGGTGCGCACAAGGTCGATGGTGGTGCCCGCAGGCAGGGTCGGGCGGATCTCGGCCACCACCGCCTCGACTTCGTGCTGCAGCGCGATCGCATCGCCCGCCGCCGAGCGCGAGACATTCACCGTCATCGCCGGGTTCGCGCCGACGAAATAGGCCCGCGCCCGGTTCGCCCCCTCGACGCGGATCTGCGCCACATCGCCGATGGTCAGCAGCGAACCGTCCGGGTTGGTGCGGATCACGATCCCCGCGATGTCGCGCGCCGCGCGCCGCTCCTCGCCGGTACGCACACGCGCCGCGCCCCCCGCCACGTCGCCCGCGGGGCTCGTCGCCGCCTCGGCCGCGATCAGCGCCGAGATCTGGCTCAGCGTCACGTTGTGGCGCATCATCTGCGCCGTCGGCACCTCGACCAGCGTGCGCGGCGCGGCCATGCCCTGCACCGTGGTGCGCGTCACCCCCGCCGCGTAGAGCCGCACCACCAGCTCGTCGGCCAGCCGGCCCAGCTGTTCGGGCGAGATCGGGCCGGTCAGCACCACATCGGTCACCGTGTCGCGCCAGACGCCGCGGGTGACGACGGGCTCGTCGGCGGCCTCGGGCAGATCGCCCGCGGCGGTGATCGCCTGCTCGACATCGTTCACCGCGCGGCCCATGTCCCAGCCCGGCTCGAACTCGAGGGTGATCGTCGCCTTGCCCTCGATCGCCCGGCTTTCGGAACTGTCGACGCCCTCGACCGAGAGCAGCGAAGGTTCGAGCACCTGCACGACAGCGCGGTCGACATCCTCGGCGCCGGCGCCCTCCCAGGTCACCTCGACCTTGACCTCTTCGGTCACCGAATCGGGGAAGAACTGCGCACGCATCTTCGGCAGCACGGCAAGGCCGGCGCAAAGCATGATGACAAGCACGATATTCGCCAGCGTGCGGTGCCGGGTGAAGCGGCCGATGATCCCGCGCGGCGGCGGCAGGGGCTCGTCGGGGCGCACAAAGGCGCCCTCGGCCCGGGCGGCCTCGGCCGCGGCAGCATTCGCCTCGGTCGCGGTGGCGGTCGCGATGCTGTCGGGGGTATCCTCGGGGCGTGCGCTCACCGGCTCAGCCCCCGGTCCGCGCTTCGAGCCGGTCGATCAGCTCGGCCGGCACCGCCTCCTCGGCGAGCTGGGCAAGGAGGCGCGCCTTCGTCTCGGAGGGCATGCGCGCATTCGCCTCGACCTGCGCAATCAGCCGCGCGCGGTGCGCGGCGTCGAGCGGCACCAGCGCCGGCGCGGTGGCGGCCGCGCCCGGCCGCAGCGGGCGCAGCTTCAGCCCCTCGCCCAGAAGCGGCGTGCGTTCGGCGACGATCTCCTGCCCGGTGGCAAGCCCTGCCGCGCGGATCAGCACCGTGTCGCCCTGCCGGTGCAGCACCTCGACCGGCACCGCGGCAAGCCGGTCGCCCGCGCCAAGGAGCAGCACCCGGCCATCCGCGCCGACGGCGGCCGACGGCACCTCGGCCACCGCCTCGAGCGGCGGCGCGTCGAGGGTGACGGTGACGAAATCGCCGGCCTTGAAGCCCGCAGGCGCATCGAGCCGGGCGAAGAGCTGACGCCCGGTCTGCCCGGTCTCGACCGCCGCCCCCACCCGCACCAGCGTCGCGGGCGCGCTGAGCGTGCGCCCCTGCAGATCCAGCGCCACCTCGGCCTGCATCGGCACCAGCGCGCCGGCGGCATCGGTCAGCCGGGCGAATTGCGCCGTCGAGACCCGGAACGAAACCTCGAGCGCGGCGGGGTCGATCAGCTCGCCGAGCATCTCGTTCGTCGCCACGACCCGCCCCTTCACCGCGCTGATCCCGGCGAGGTTGCCGGCAAAGCCCGCGCGGATCATCGTGTCGCGCAGCTTGCGCTCGGCCTCGCCAAGCGTGATCTCGGCGCGGCGCAGCGTGTTGCGCGCCTGATCGAGCCCGGCCTCGGCCGCCGAGAGCGCCGTGCGCTTCGTCAGCACCGCCTGATCGGCGGCCGAAACGGCAAGCTCGGCGGTCTCGGTGTCGGCCGCCTTGCCGAAACCCTTCGCGTCGATCGAGCGTTGCCGGTCGAGCGCCGAGCGGCGCAGGTCCGCCTGCCGGCCGGCCGCGGTCAGGTCATCCGAGGCGATCGCCATGGTGCGCTCGGCCAGCGCCAGCGCCGCCTGCGCCTCGCCGCGCGCCGCGGCCGCGGTGTCGCGCGCCGCCTGTGCCTCGGCCGGGTCGAGCTGCACCAGCAGTTCGCCCGCCGAGACCGTGCCGCCCTCGACGAAATTCGGCGACAGATCCCGGATCCGCCCCGCCGCCGCCGCCCGCAGTTCGAGCCGCCGCACCGCGCGGATCTCGCCATAGGCGGTAAGCCGCGGCACCCGCGTGCCGAAGTCGAGCGTCACCACATTCGCCGCAAAGACCCGCTCGCGCGCCTGCGCCGGGCGCTCGGGCGCGGCATTGCGTGCGCTGATCGCCGCGATGACGGCATAGCCCCCCGCCGCCAGCAGCCCAAGGGTCAGCGCAGTGAGAAACAGCCCCATCAGGGAGCGGGTGAGAAACTTCATCGTCCGTGTCCTGTCGGTCGGTGCGGCGGAAAGGGGCTGGCCCTGGCCTGGTCCTTACGCAAAGTCTAGCGCGCATCCTACGGGACGGAGTGTCGCTTCACCCGCCGTTCACGCATTTGTCAGGGCGCGCGCGCATTCAGCCGCGCGCGCAGGTCGAGCAGATCGGCCCAGGCCTCGCGCTTGGCATGGGGCTGGCGCAGCAGATAGGCCGGGTGGGTCATCGGCAGCGCGGGCCGGCCGAAGGCCTCGGCCCAGTGTCCGCGCAGCCGCAGGATGCCGCGCTTGTTCAGTGCCGCGGCGCAGGCGGCATTGCCCATCAGCACGATCAGATCGGGATCGGCGAGCTCGACATGGCGGGCGAGGAAGGGCAGCATCTGCGCAATCTCGGCCGGTTCCGGGTCGCGGTTGCCCGGCGGGCGCCAGGGCAGCACGTTGGTGATGTAGAAGGCCGCCTCGGCATCGGGGCTGGTCCGGGCAAGCCCGATCGCGGCGAACATCTTGTCGAGCAGATGCCCCGCCCGGCCGACGAAGGGCTTGCCCTGGATGTCCTCGTCGCGGCCCGGCGCCTCGCCGATGATCATCACCCGCGCCTTCGGGTTGCCGTCGGCAAAGACCGTGGTCTTTGCCCCCTTCTTCAGCTCGCACAGATCATAGGCCGCAATCGCCTCGCGCAGCGCCTCGAGGTCTTTTGCCGCAGCCGCCGCCCGGCGCGCCTCGGCGACCGGATCGGGGCCGGCCTCGGGCACAGGCAGTGGCCGCGGGCCGGGGCCCTGCGAGGCCACCGCGGCGGCCGCGGGTTTCGGCGTGTTCAGCGTCTCGGGCAGCGCATAGGCGTCGACCGGCTCGTCGAGCACAGCCGAATCCACCCCGAGCTCGATCAGCCATTCGAGCGCGGCGCGGGCAGCGTTGTAATCGAGATCGGCTCCGGCGGTCATGCCGCCAAGCTATGCCGGGGCGCGGCCGGGGTAAAGCACCCGTCCCATCGGATGCCCGCCCCGATCGACGCGCAGCATCACCTCGGCTCGCCCGAGCGCCCGCTTGCGCCAGGCGGGATAGGCCAGGAAGGGCGAGACTAAGACACCGATACCCATCAGATAAAGCACCAGAACCACCAGCGCGCGGGCATAGAACCCGTGTACGAGATAATAAAGCGGGCCAAAGAGCAGCGCCCAGAACCAGCTCAGCGCGGTCGATTCGTCGAAGCTGTCGGCAAGCTGCCAGGCTTCGGCCCGGCTCGCCGCGGCCTCGCGCCGCAGCCGCCGCCGCCGATCCTGGGCGGAGATCGGAACATCCGGCATGGCACCTCTCCTGAAATCAGTCCGTCAAAGTCCCATTCTGCCCCGGCGCCATGGCAAAACCGGGGCAAGGATGCGACGTTTTCCACCCCCGCCCCGGCCGCTTCATGCTGGACGGATGCCCCCCCTTTTGCCATAAGCGGCCCCGGACAACTTCGGAGGCAGTCATGTCATTCCGCGCAAGGCATCTTCTGGGCATCGAGCATCTGGCGCCGGAGGAGATCCGGACCGTCCTCGATCTCGCCGACCGCTACGTCGAACTGAACCGCCGCACGGTGAAGCGCACCGACGTGCTCGCCGGCATGACGCAGATCAACATGTTCTTCGAGAACTCGACGCGCACGCAGTCGAGCTTCGAGCTGGCCGGCAAGCGGCTCGGCGCGGATGTGATGAACATGTCGATGCAGACCTCGTCGGTGAAGAAGGGCGAGACCCTGATCGACACCGCGCTGACGCTGAACGCGATGCACCCCGACCTGCTGGTGGTGCGCCACGCCAGTTCGGGCGCAGTCGAGCTGCTGTCGCAGAAGGTGAACTGCGCCGTCATCAACGCCGGCGACGGCAAGCACGAGCACCCGACGCAGGCGCTGCTCGATGCGCTGACGATCCGCCGCAGCAAGGGCCGGATCGAGGGGCTGACGGTGGCGATCTGCGGCGACGTCGCGCACAGCCGGGTGGCGCGCTCGAACCTGATCCTGCTCGGCAAGATGAAGAACCGCATCCGGCTGATCGGGCCGCCGACGCTGATGCCCTCGGGGATCTCGGAGTTTGGCTGCGAGGTCTACGAGAACATGCGCGAGGGGCTTGCGGGCGCCGATGTGGTGATGATGCTGCGCCTGCAGAAGGAACGCATGGACGGCGGCTTCATCCCCTCGGAACGCGAGTATTTCTTCCGCTACGGGCTCGATGCCGAAAAGCTCGCCTGCGCCAAACCCGAGGCGATCGTGATGCACCCCGGCCCGATGAACCGCGGCGTCGAGATCGACGGCACCATCGCCGACGACATCACCCGCTCGGTCATCCAGGATCAGGTCGAGATGGGCGTCGCGGTGCGCATGGCGGTGATGGACCTCTTGGCGCAGAACCTGCGCGCCGAACGCGGCCGCGCCGCCGTCGGGGATGTCTATGTCTGAGATCAAGCGCGACAGCGTGCACGACTATCGCCCCGGCCCGGCCTCCGAGCTGCCGCTCGATCCGGGCGAGACGGTCGCGGCGGTGTTCAGCGCCGATCCCCGGCGGTATTGGTATGACACCGCGGTTCTCGCCGGCATCGGCATCGTGCTGGTCTCGGCGGCGCTCGTGTGGATGGGCCATACCGACCAGATCGCGGTGGCCGCCGTCGCCATCGCCGCCGGCATGGCGCTGCGCGCGCTCTACTTCCGTTCCGAGGTCTTCGCGCGGCGCTGGCAGCTGACCGACCGGCGCCTTGTCGGGCCGCAGGGCCGGCAGGTGATGCTGCTCGAGATCGCCGCCGTGCGCCGGCTGATGGGCGACGTGCAGATCGTCACCAAGGCGGGCGACAAGCACCTGATCAAGCATCTTGCCGACAGTGTCGCCGTGAGCGCGGCGATCGAGGCGGCGCGGACGAAACGCGCGAAGGTGAAACGGTGAGCGATGCGCCCGCCTCCGCCTCCGCCTCCGCCCCCGGCCCGGCCGGAGAGGAGAGCCCCCTGCCCCGGGTGGGCCGCGATGGCGCCACTTTCTGGGGCGGGCTGATCACCCCGGGTGAGGCGCTGCGCTGGCACGGCGCGCCCGATCCGCGGCTGTTCACGCCCGTCGGCGGGCCGGCGATCCTTGCGGTGCTCGCGGGCGGCGCGGCGACGGGGCTTGTCATCACCCTGCGCGCCGGAGGCTCGGCCGCGCAGGCGGTGGCGGGGATCGGGCTTTTCGTGCTCTCGGCGCTGCAGCTTGTCCGGCGCAGCGGTTTCGGCAACCGCCGGCTTCATGACCAGCGCTACGCGCTCACCGACCGGGCGATCTACATTGCCACGCTGCGCCCGGGCGCCGCGCCGTACCTCGAGCGCTACCCGCTGACGCCGCATCTGGCGGTCGGGCTCGGCCGCAATTCGGTCACCTTCCCGGTCGGCGTGACCCGGCACCGTAACGAGCCCGAGCGCCCGCTGATGCGCGGCTTCTTCCACATTCACGACGCGGCGGCGGTGCAGTCGCTGGTCCGCGAGATCCAGAGGGGAATGACATGACCCTGTTCCTGCAGAACGCCCGCCTGATCGACCCGGAGCGCCTGAGCGAGACCCCCGGCAACCTGCTGATCGCGGAGGGCCGCATCGTGGCGCTTGGCGACATCGCCGCGCCCGGGGGCGCCGAGGTGATCGACTGCGCCGGCAAATGCCTTGCGCCGGGCATCGTCGATCTCGGCGTGAAGATCGGCGAGCCGGGCGAGCGCCACAAGGAAAGCTTCCGCACCGCGGGGCGCGCGGCGGCCGCCGGCGGCGTCACCACGGTGATCGCCCGCCCCGACACGCTGCCCGCGATCGACACCCCCGAATCGCTCGAATTCGCCACCCGGCGCGCGGCCGAGGCGCCGGTGCGCATCCGCCACATGGCGGCGCTGACCAAGGGCCGCGACGGCCGCGAGATGACCGAGATCGGCTTTCTCATGGACGCGGGTGCCGTCGCCTTCACCGATGCCGAGGCGGTGACCACCGACGCCAAGGTGCTGAGCCGCGCCTTCACCTATGCCCGCGCGCTCGGCGCGATGGTGGTGGGCCACCCGCAGGAGCCGGGGCTGAGCCACGGCGCCGCCGTCACCTCGGGCAAGTTCGCCTCGCTGCGCGGCCTGCCCGGCGTCAGCCCGATGGCCGAGCGGATCGGGCTCGAGCGCGACCTCGCCCTCGTCGAGATGACCGGCGTGCGCTATCACGCCGACCAGATCACCTCGGCCGCGGCGCTGCCGGCGCTTGCCCGCGCCAAGGCCGCAGGGCTCGACGTCACCGCGGGCGTCTCGATCCATCATCTGACGCTGAACGAATTCGACGTCGGCGATTACCGCACCTTCTTCAAGATGACCCCGCCGCTGCGGTCCGAAGAGGACCGTCTGGCCGCGGTGCAGGCGGTGGCCGACGGGCTGATCGACGTGATCTGCTCGATGCACACGCCCGCCGACGAGGAAAGCAAGCGCCTGCCCTTCGAACAGGCAGCCTCGGGCGCGGTCGGGCTCGAGACGCTGCTGCCGGCGGCGCTGCGGCTCTATCACGCCGGCGCGCTGAGCCTGCCGCAGCTCTTCCGCGCGATGGCGCTGAACCCGGCGAAACGGCTCGGCCTGCCGCAGGGCCGGCTGGCCGAAGGCGCGCCCGCCGACCTCGTTCTCTTCGATCCGGACGCGCCTTTTGTCCTCGACCGCTTTACCCTGCACTCGAAATCGAAGAATACCCCGTTCGACGGCACCCGGATGGAAGGCAAAGTTCTTGCCACATTCGTCGCCGGGGTGCAGGTTTATCCGCATAACGAAAAATAAAAGAACGAGGCAGAGCAGTGATGCCTGGAATGGAGAACGGGGCCGCGGTGCTGACCGGGGTGGCGGTGCTGGGCTATCTGCTCGGCGCCATTCCCTTTGGGGTGGTGGTCACCCGGGTGATGGGGCTGGGCGATCTGCGCACGATCGGCTCGGGCAATATCGGCGCAACGAACGTGCTGCGCACCGGGCACAAGGGCGCGGCGCTGGCCACGCTGCTGCTCGATTCGGGCAAGGGTGCGGTGGCGGTGCTGCTCGCACGCCATTTCCTTGACGACACCGCGGCGCAGATCGCCGGCGGCGCGGCCTTCGTCGGCCACCTCTACCCGGTCTGGCTCGGCTTTCGCGGTGGCAAGGGGGTGGCGACCTTCCTCGGCACGCTGATCGCGCTCGCCTGGCCGGTGGGGCTTGCCGCCTGCGCGGTCTGGCTGGTGACCGCGGCGCTCAGCCGGATCTCGTCGCTTTCGGCCCTCGTCTCGGCCGCCACCGCGGTGCCGCTCGCCCTCGCGCTCGGCCACCGCGAGATGATGCTGCTTGTCGCGGCGATGGCGGTGCTGATCTTCTGGCGCCACCGCGCCAATATCCAGCGCCTTGCCCAGGGGCGCGAGCCGCGGATCGGAAAGAAGGGTTGATCCCGACGCACTTCGCGGGCCAGATGCAGGCATCAGCCAGGAGGCCCCGATGGATTTCAAGACCGCCGTTCGCACGTCGCTGACGAAATACGCCACCTTTTCCGGCCGCGCCGCGCGCTCGGAATACTGGTGGTTCGTCCTTTTCGCCTTTCTCGGCCAGATCGTGCTGAGCATCGTCGATTCGATGCTGTTCGGCACCGGCCGCTTCATGCACGGCCCGGGCTATGCGAGCTGGGTCAGCAATGGCGGCCCGCTGAGCACGATCTTCACCCTGGCACTTCTGGTGCCGATGATCGCCGTCGGGGTGCGGCGGTTGCATGACCTCGACAAGTCGGGCTGGTGGCTGCTGATCGCCTTCATCCCGCTCATCGGCGGGCTGATCTTGCTGTTCTTCTTCGTCCAGCCCTCGCAGCCCGGCACCAACCGCTTCGGGCCGCAGCCGGGCAACACCCCGCCGCCGGTGCCGATGGGCTGAGCCGTCGCGGGGGCGCTGCCCCCCGGCTGCATCCGCAGCCTCCCCCCGAGGTATTTGGGGCAAGATGAAACACGCCCATTCATCTTGCCCCAAATACCTCGGGGTGAACTGGCCGCAGGCCAGGAGGGGCAGCGCCCCTCCCTGTCCGTCTCAATAGCTGTAATCGGCGTAGATCTTCGTCAGATCGCCGTTCCAGTCGCCCCTGTAGCGATCGAGCAGCTCGTCGGCCGGCACCTTGCCGGTCTCGATCGATTCCTCGAGCGCGTTGAGGAAATGCGTCTCGTCCGGGATCAGCCCGTTCGCCGAGGGCCGCGCCCGCGCGGCCAGCCCGGCCTTGGCGATCGCCACCACCTCGCGCGCGAGGTCATGAAGCTTCACGCCCCCAGCCTCGCCCTGCAGCGCGTCGCTGGCGGCGGCGCGGCGCAGGCCCTCGCGGGTGGCGTCGTCCCAGCCCTTCACCAGATCCCAGGCGGCATCGAGCGCGCCCTGATCGTACATCAGCCCGACCCAGAGCGCCGGCAGCGCGCACAGCCGCCGCCACGGCCCGCCATCGGCGCCACGCATCTCGATGTATTTCTTCACCCGCGCCTCGGGGAAGACGGTGGTCAGGTGATCGGCCCAGTCGGAGAGCGTCGGCTTCTCGCCCGGCAGCGCCGGCAGCTCGCCCTTCAGGAAGTCGCGGAAGGACTGGCCGAGCGCGTTGATGTACTGGCCGTCGCGGTAGACGAAATACATCGGCACATCGAGCACGTAATCGACATAGCGCTCGTAGCCCGCGCCCTCTTCGAACATGAAGGGCAGCATGCCGGTACGCGCCGGGTCGAGGTTCTGCCAGACATTCGCGCGCCACGACTTGAAGCCGTTCGGCTTGCCGTCGAGGAAGGGCGAGTTCGCGAACAGCGCCGTCGCCACCGGCTGCAGTGCCAGCGCCACGCGCATCTTCTGCACCATGTCCGCCTCGGAGGCGAAGTCGAGGTTCACCTGCACCGTGCAGGTGCGGTACATCATCGTCTTGCCCATCGTGCCGACCTTGTCCATGTAGTCGGTCATCAGCCGGTAGCGGCCCTTCGGCATCATCGGCATCTCGCCCGCGCCCCAGACCGGCGCGGCGCCAAGGCCGATGAACTTCGCCCCGATCCGGTCGGCCACGGCGTGCACCTCGCGCAGGTGTTCGCCGACCTCGGAGCAGGTGTCGTGGATCGTCTCGAGCGGCGCGCCCGACAGTTCGAGCTGCCCGCCCGGTTCCAGGCTGACATTGGCGCCGTTCTGGGTCAGGCCGATGATGTTGCCCTGCTCGAGCACCGGCTCCCAGCCGAAGCCGTCGCGCAGCCCCTCGAGCATCGCCTTGACCGAGCGCGGCCCCGCGTAGGGCAGCGGCGTCAGGCTGTCGGCGAGATAGCCGAACTTCTCGTGCTCGGTGCCGATGCGCCAGTCGGCGCGCGGCTTCTCGCCCGAGGCGATGTATTCGGCGAGCTGCTCGAACCGTTCGATCGGGCCTCCGCCCTGCTGGGGAATGGACATGCAGACGCCTTTTTCTTGCGGAAACCGAGCGCAACAGGTGGCGCTATCAGCGCGCCAAGTCAAGGGAGGCGCGCGCAGGACGGTGCCATAGGCTCTGTGCGGCCACGCGCTGGTCGAGCGCGGCGGCAAGCCGGCCCATGTCGATGCCGGGCAGCGCCGCGAAGGCATCATAGAGCGCCGGGGCCCCCGCGGCGGCGACCGGGATCAGCAGCGCCTGGCCATCGCCCGTCTTCAGCCGCCAGTGCTGCGCACCGCGCAGGGTGAGCAGGCGGATCTCGGCCAGATCGGCGAGCGCGATATACCCGCCCAGCACCGTGCTGCCGGCGCCGAAATAGCCGATCCGTCCCTCGTCGACCTCGACAAGGCCCGGATCGGTCACCACCCGGGCAAAGCGGGCGCGGCGCAGCGCCGTCGCCGCCCAGCCGAGCGCCAGCGCGCACAGGCCGAGCCCGAGCGGACCGAGCAGCCAGCCGCCGAGGGACGCGATCCAGAGCCCGAGCCCGGCCACCCCCGCCGCCGCGAGGGTCTCGCGGTGGCGCAAGAGCGCGGCGCGCAGCTCGGGACGGATCACCGCCAGTCTCCGAGCGCCGATTGCCACAGGGTGATCGCGGCGCAGGCGGCGGTATCGGCGCGCAGGATGCGCGGGCCGAGCGAGACCGGCGTCACGAAGGGCCGCGCCCGCAGCCACGCCCGCTCGGCCTCGGAAAACCCGCCTTCGGGGCCGATCAGGATCGCCCAGGGCCCGGGGACGAGCCCCGCAAGCGTCTCGGCCGTCCCGACCAGGCTTTCGTCCGCCCACAGGATGCGCCGCGCCGGGTCCCAGCCCTCGAGCAGGCGGCGCAGCGGCACGAGGTCGGTGACCTCGGGCACGAAGGTGCCGAGGCATTGCTCGGCCGCCTCGAGCGCATGGGCCTGCAGCCGGTCCTGGCGGATCCGCTGCGAATTGGTGAACTCGGTCGCGACCGGCACGATCCGCGCACAGCCAAGCTCGGCCGCCTTCTCGACGATGAAGTCGGTGCGCTCCTTCTTGATCGGCGCGAAGATCAGCCACAGGTCGGGCGGGTCCAGCTGTGGCGCCGCCTGGCCAAGGCAGCTGAGCGTGCCCCCCTTCTTCGCGGCAGCGACGACCTCGGCGGTCCATTCGCCGTCGCGGCCGTTGAAGAGCGCCACCCGCGCCCCCGGTCCCTCGCGCATCACCGAAAACAGGTAATGCGCCTGCTCGGGCGTCAGGGGCACGGCTTGCCCCGGCCCCAGCGGGTGATCTACACACAGTCTGATCTTGGCGCGGTCCATGCGCGGAAATCTAGGGGAGGCACGGAGCAAATGCCAGAGCTTCACGGCACGGTCGCGGATGCGGTGCGGGGCAACTGGGTGGACCGGCACGCGCCGCCCGCGACGCGGCCCTATCTGCGGCTTGCGCGCGCCGACCGGCCGATCGGCACCTGGCTTCTGCTGATCCCCTGCTGGTGGGGGATTGCACTTGCCGCAGCCGCCGATGCGCCGCGGCTTTCGGACCTGTGGTGGGCGCTCGCCTGCACCGCCGGGGCGTTTTTGATGCGCGGCGCGGGCTGCACCTGGAACGACATCACCGACCGCGACTTCGACGGCTCGGTCGCCCGCACCCGCTCGCGCCCGATCCCCTCGGGGCAGGTCACGGTGAAACAGGCCCTCGCCTTCATGGTGGCGCAGATCGCGCTGTCGGCACTGCTGCTGCTGACCTTCAACGGCGCCGCGATCGTGATCGGCATCGTCGCGCTGGTGCCGGTGGCGATCTATCCCTTCGCCAAGCGCTTCACCTGGTGGCCGCAGGCCTTCCTCGGCATCGCCTTCAACTGGGGCGCGCTGCTCGGCTGGGTCGCCCATACCGGCAGCCTGAGCCCTGCGCCGGTCCTCCTTTATCTCGCGGGGCTGATCTGGACGCTGTTCTACGACACCATCTACGCCCATCAGGACAAGGAGGACGACGCGCTGATCGGGGTGAAATCGACGGCGCGGCTGTTTGGCACCGACACGGTGAAATGGCTCTCGGGCTTCCTTGTGGCCGTGGTGGCGCTGATGACCGCCGCGGTGCTGGCGGCGCTTCTGCCCGCCGGAGCGCCGCCCCTCGTCCTCGCGCTCGCGCTCTGCGCGCCCTGGGGGATGGGCTGGCACATGCTGTGGCTGCTGCGCCAGCTCGACATCGACAACGGCGACACCTGCCTGCGCCTGTTCCGTGCCACCCGCGACACCGGGCTGATTGCTGCGCTGTTTCTCGCCGTTGCCGCAATCGTGTGATTGATCCGCCCGCCCCTGCCCCGTAAGAGATTGCCCACACACCGGAGGAGGCCCCGACTGCATGCGCTTGCGCACCACTCTCCTGACCACCGCCGCCGTCGCTTCCGCGCTCGTGCTCTCCGCCTTCGTCGCCGGCGGCTCGGCCACGATCATCGAGAAGCGCTCGCGCCTGGCGGTGCGCGTCGCGCTTGAAAGCGCGGGCATCAGCTGGGTGCGCACCGAGGCGGACGGGCTGCAGGTGATCTTGCTCGGCACCGCGCCCTCCGAAGCGGCGCGCTTCCGCGCCATCACCATCGCCGGCACCGTGGTCGACAGCGCCCGCATCGTCGACAGCACCGATGTCGAAAGCACCGCGGCCATTGCGCCGCCCCAGTTCTCGCTCGAGATGCTGCGCAACGACGACGGCATCTCGCTGATCGGCCTCGTCCCCGCCGAGACCGACCGCAAGGCGCTGATCGAGGGGCTGCAGGCCGCGCTTGGCGATCAGGGCACGGTCACCGACATGCTCGAACGCGCCGACTATCCGGTGCCCGCAGGCTGGCAGATGGCGCTCGACTTCGCGGTCGAGACGCTGAAGACCCTGCCGCGGGCGAAGATCTCGGTCGATCCGGGTCGGGTCGAGGTGCAGGCGATCACCGACAGCCCGACCGAGAAGGCGCGGATCGAGACCACCCTCGCCCGCCGCCGCCCGGTCGAGCTGAAGCTGACCTCGGACATCTCGGCGCCGCGGCCGGTGATCACCCCCTTCACCCTGCGCTTCCTGATCGACACGGCCGGCCCGCGCTTCGACGCCTGCTCGGCCGACACCACGCGGGCCCGCGACCGCATCCTTGCCGCTGCGCGCGCGGCCGGCGCGACCGGCACGCTGGGCTGCACCGTGGGCATGGGCACGCCCTCGCCGCAATGGGCCGATGCGGTGGTGATGGGGATCAATGCGCTGAAGGAGATCGGCGCCGGCACGATCACCTTCTCGGATGGCGACATCGCGCTTTCGGCCAATGACGGCGCCGACCCCGCCGTCTTCGACAAGGTCGTGGGCGAGCTCGAATCGAACCTGCCCGAGGTGTTCTCGCTCAAGGCCGAGCTGCAGAAGAAGGCCGAAAAGGGCGGCAACCGGCCCGAATTCTCGGCGCTTCTCGGCGAGGACGGCAAGGTCGAGCTGCGCGGCCGGGTGACGAACGCGCTTGGCCGCGAGGCGGTCGAAAGCTTCGCCCGCGCCCGGTTCGGCGCGAAATCGGTCTATGGCGCGACCCGGATCGACGGCGAGCTGCCGCAGGGCTGGCCGGTGCGCACCCTTGCCGCGCTCGAGGCGCTCGACAGCCTCGCCCAGGGCAGCGTGACGGTCACCCCCGACCTCGTCACCGTGACCGGGGTGACCGGCGATGCCCAGGCCTCGGACACGATCTCGCGGGTGCTGACCCGGCATCTCGGCCAGGGCGCGCGGATCGCGCTCGACGTGCGCTACGACCGCCGGCTCGACCCGGTGCTCGGCCTGCCCGACGGGCCCGAATGCGTGACCCGGCTGAACGCCGTTCTGGCCGAGCAGAAGATCAGCTTCGAACCCGGCTCGGCAGTGATCGCGGCCGAGGGCGAGAAGCCGATCGAGGCGCTGGCGAAGGCGATGAAGGATTGCCAGGATTTCCGCATGGAAATCGCCGGCCATACCGACAGCCAGGGCCGCGAGGAGATGAACCAGAAGCTGAGCCAGGACCGGGCGCTCGCGGTGCTGCACGCGCTGCGCGACCGCCGGGTGCTGACCGAGAATCTGGTGGCGAAAGGCTATGGCGAGAGCCAGCCGATCGCCGACAACGGCACCGAGGAGGGGCGCGAGGCGAACCGCCGCATCGAATTCGTGCTGCTCGACGCAAAGCCGGTCGAGACCGAGGGCGCGCCGCTGCCCGCGACCGAGGCCGCCCCGGTCACCGCGCCCGAGGAGCACGCCGCGCAGATCGCTCCCGATGCCGCGGCGGCCGCCCCCGACACCGCCACCGAGGTCCCGGCCGAGGACATGGCGCCCGACTTCTCCCCACTCGACGCGCCGGATTTCTCCGGCAATGAGGGGCCGATGGAGGATGCGACGGGCGAGCCGCTCGCCGGCGTGGGCGAGGAGCCTCCGCCCGCGGCCCTGCCGCCGGCCGAGACCGCCCCGGCGCTGACCCCGGATCCCGCCAAGCCTGCTGAAGCCACTGCGCCGGAAGCGGCAACCGGAGCCACGCCGCCAGCCGTGCCGCCGGCCGAGACCGCCCCGGCGGCTCTGGCCGAACCGGCCGCCGAAAGCACGGCGACGCCCGCGCTGCCGCCCGATGTCGCCGCCGCCCAGGACCCGACGATCGAGATCCCGGTCGCCCCGGCCAAGGATTCGCCCGGCACGCCAAAACCCCGCCCCAAGGGGCTGAAGACCGACCAGAACTGAGGACGCGAGGGACCGCCATGAACAGACCCGAATTCATCTTCGCGACGGCGCTGATCCTGCTCGTCTTCTTCTTCCTCGGCTGGTTCGCCTCCTGGCTGATCCACCGGCTCACCCGGGTGAGCCGGGCCGACATGGGCGAGCTCGAGCAGATGGCGCAGGCGCTGCACGAGGCCGAGGAGACCCGCGACCGCGCCGTCGCCTATGCCGAAAGCCGCGAGGGTGAGCTGACGAACCAGCTGAACCAGGCCGAGGCCGAGCTGCGCGCCGCGATGGACGGGCTGCGCGACGCGCGCCGCGAGGCCGAGGAACTGCGCGACCACATCGAGCGGATGCAGAAGCGGATCGAGTGAAAAAGGGGGCTCCCGCCCCCTCCTTGCCTGCGGCAAGGTCACCCCCGGGAGTATTTCCCCCAAGAAAAAGCCGAAACCCCGGTGCTTTTCCTTGCCGAAATACTCCGGGGGAGTCTTCGGAACGAAGACGGGGGCAGCGCCCCCTCAGCCCGCGACGGGCATGCGCAGGGTGCGGATCAGCGGCCCGGCCTCGGCCAGCAGCGGATGCACGCCTTCCGCCCCGGCCCTGATCTGCGCGATCAGCCCCGCGCGCATCGGCACCGACCAGTTCTCGTTCAGATGTGCGGCAACGGCTGCGGCGCGCTCGCCCGGCTGCACCTCGAAGAAGGTGGCGATCTGGTTCGCCATGCGGATCAGGCGGTCCTCGCTCATGCGGCACTCTCCTCTGCCCCGGCGGGGCCTGTGTATCGGGTGAAACCGTCGCGCCCGCGCGCGATCAGCGCAAGCCCCGCGGCCCCGGCCTCGGCCACGGCCAGCGCGGTCGGCGCGGACGGCGAGATCAGCGCCGCGGCGCCAAGGGTGGCGGCCTTCTGCACCAGATCGACCGAGAGGCGCGAGGTCATCACCACCGCCCCGCCTTCGGTCGCGATGCCCGCGAGCGCGAGCGCGCCGGCGAGCTTGTCGAGCGCATTGTGCCGGCCGACGTCCTCGCGCAGAGCGATCAGCCCCCCGGCCTCGGTCCAGAAGCCCGCGGCATGGACGGCGCGGGTCGCATCCTGCAGCGCCTGCGCGGCGCGCAGATCGTCAAGCGCCCGGATCGCCTGTGCAGGCCCCGGCGCCGCACGCATCGGCCGCGCCGGCAGCTGCCGCAGTGCCTGATCGAGACTGTCGAGCCCGCACAGCCCGCAGCCCACCGGCCCCGCCATCGCGCGGCGCCGCGCGGCGAAACGGGCGCCCGCGGGCGCGGCAAGCCAGGCCCGCGCCTCGATCCCGCGCGGCTGCGCGACGATCTCGGTCCGGATGATCTCGGCCGGGCTGTCGATCAGCCCTTCGGCCAGCGCAAAACCCAGAACGAAGTCCTCAAGGTCTGCGGGCGTCGCCATCATCACCGCCTGCGTCGCACCGTCATAGACGAGCGCCACCGGCACCTCCTCGGCCAGCACCTCGGTGCCGGCCGGGACGGGAACGCGCGTGGCGCCCGCAGGCAGGCTCATTCCGCGGCCTCGATCCGGCGCGCAGCCTCGCTCAGCGCCTCGTAGCCCTCCTGCCAGTCCGAGGGCCCGTTCGAGCGCCCCACCTGCACCGCCGTCACCTTGTATTCCGGGCAATTCGTCGCCCAGTCGGAATTGTCGGTGGTGACGACATTCGCCTGCGTCGTCGGGTGGTGGAAGGTGGTGTAGACGACGCCGGGCGAAACGCGCGTGGTCAGCGTCGCGCGCAAGGTGGTCTCGCCGGCGCGGCTGGCCAGCCGGACCCAGTCGCCGTCCTTGATGCCGCGCATCTCGGCGTCATGGGGATGGATCTCCAGCCGGTCCTCGGCGTGCCACACCACGTTCTCGGTGCGCCGGGTCTGGGCGCCGACGTTGTACTGGCTGAGGATCCGGCCGGTGGTCAGCAGCAGCGGGAAGCGCGGCCCGGTGCGCTCGTCGGTCGGCACATAGGCGGTGCGGATGAACCGGCCCTTGCCGCGCACGAAGCCCTCGACATGCATGATCGGCGAGCCCTCGGGCGCCGTGTCGTTGCACGGCCATTGCACCGAGCCGCGTTCGTCCAGCATCTCGTAGGTGACGCCGGCAAAGCCCGGGGTGGTTTCGGCGATCTCGGCCATGATCTCCCGCGGGTGGGTATAGCTCCAGCCCGCACCCATGGCGTTCGCCAGAAGCTGCGTCACCTCCCAGTCGGCATAGCCCGCCTTCGGCGCCATCACCCGGCGCACCGGGTTGATCCGGCGCTCGGCATTGGTGAAGGTGCCGTCCTTCTCGAGGAAGGTCGAGCCGGGCAGGAAGACATGGGCGTAATTCGCGGTCTCGTTCAGGAAGAGATCGTGCACGATGACGCAGTCCATCGCCGCAAGGCCCGCCGAGACGTGGCGGGTGTCGGGATCGGATTGCAGGATGTCCTCGCCCTGGACGTAAAGCCCCCTGAACTGCCCGGCCACCGCGGCGTCGAGCATGTTCGGGATCCGCAGCCCGGGTTCGGGATCGAGCGCCACGCCCCAGGCCTTCTCGAAGATCGCCCGCGCGGTGTCGTCCGAGACATGACGATAGCCCGGCAGCTCGTGCGGGAAGCTGCCCATGTCGCAGCTGCCTTGCACGTTGTTCTGCCCGCGCAGCGGGTTCACGCCCACGCCCTCGCGACCGATATTGCCGGTCATCATCGCGAGGTTGGCGATGGCGATGACGGTGGTCGAGCCCTGCGAATGTTCGGTCACGCCGAGGCCGTAATAGATCGCCGCATTGGGCGCGGCGGCATAGGCGCGCGCGGCGTCGCGGATCGTCGCCGCGGGCACGCCGGTCAGCGCCTCGACCGCCTCGGGGGCATAGTCGGGGTTCGCGACGAATTCAGCGTAATCGGCCCATTCATCGAGATCGCAACGCTCGGCGATGAAGGTGTCATCGGTCAGATGCTCGGTCACGATCACATGCGCCATCGCGGTCAGCACCGCGACATTGGTGCCCGGGCGCAGCGGCAGGTGCCAGCTTTGGCCGAGATGCGCGGTGTCGAGCAGGTCGATCCGGCGCGGGTCGATGACGATCAGCTTCGCCCCCGCGCGCAGCCGCTTGCGCAGCCGCGAGCCGAAGACCGGGTGGCCGTCGGTCGGGTTCGCGCCGATGATCAGCGCAAGGTCGGTCTTCTCGACCGAGTCGAAATCCTGGGTGCCGGCCGAGGTGCCGAAGGTCTGCTTCAGCCCGTAGCCGGTGGGCGAGTGGCAGACCCGGGCGCAGGTGTCGGTGTTGTTGGTGCCGAAGACCGCGCGGGCCAGCTTTTGCACCAGGAAGGTTTCCTCGTTGGTGCAGCGCGACGAGGTGATGACCCCGACCGCATCCTTGCCATGCGCCGCCTGGATCGCGCGCAGGCGGGTCGCGGCGAAGCTCAGCGCCTCGTCCCAGCTCACCTCGCGCCAGGGGTCAGTGATGCGCTCGCGCACCATCGGCTTCAGGATCCGGTCGCGGTGCGTGGCATAGCCCCAGGCGAAGCGGCCCTTCACGCAGGAATGGCCGCGGTTCGCCTTGCCGCCCTTCCAGGGCACCATCCGCACCAGTTCCTCGCCGCGCATCTCGGCCTTGAAGGCGCAGCCGACGCCGCAATAGGCGCAGGTGGTGATGACCGATCGTTCCGGCGTGCCGATCTCCTCGACCGATTTCTCGACCAGCGTCGCGGTCGGGCAGGCCTGCACGCAGGCGCCGCAGCTGACGCAGTCGGAGGACAGGAAATCGGGCGCGGCGGGCGAGATCCGGGCGTCGAAGCCGCGCCCCTCGATGGTCAGCGCGAAAGTGCCCTGCACCTCCTCGCAGGCCCGCACGCAGCGCATGCAGACGATGCACTTCGCCGGGTCATAGCTGAAATACGGGTTCGAGACGTCCTTCGCGATGTAACGCGGGTTCGCCTCGCCGTTCGCGCGCACCTCGAAATGGTTCTCGCCCCTGGCATAACGCACCTCGCGCAGGCCGACGGCACCGGCCATGTCCTGCAACTCGCAATCGCCGTTCGCGGCGCAGGTCAGGCAGTCGAGCGGGTGGTCGGAGATGTAGAGCTCCATCACCCCGCGGCGCAGTTTCGCCAGTTGTGCGGTCTGGGTGTGGACCTGCATCCCCTCACTGACCGGCGTGGTGCAGGAGGCCGGCGTGCCGCGCATGCCGTCGATCTCGACCATGCACAGCCGGCACGAGCCGATCGGCTCGAGGCTGTCGGTGGCGCAAAGCTTCGGGATGGTGATCCCGGCCTCGGCCGCGGCGCGCATCACCGAGGTGCCCGCGGGCACGGTGACGGCCACGCCGTCGATCAGCAGATGCACCGGCTTGCCCGCGCGCGCGGGCGTGCCCATGTCCTTCGTCCAGCCGGGTTCGGGGATGATGAAGTCCTTCATTCTGCCGCCTCCCGGACAGGGGTGAATTCCTCGGGGAAATGTCGCAGCGCGCTTTGCACCGGGTAGGGGGTGAAGCCGCCAAGGGCGCAGAGCGAGCCGGTCTTCATCAGCTCGCACAGGTCATCGAGCAGGGCGAGCGCCGCGCCGTCGCCCGCCGCGATACGGTCGAGCGTCTCGATGCCGCGCACCGCGCCGATCCGGCAGGGCGTGCACTTGCCGCAGCTTTCGACAGCGCAGAATTCCATCGCGAAACGGGCAAGTGCCATCATGTCGGCCGTGTCGTCATGCACGACAAGCCCGGCGTGGCCGACCAGCCCCTTCTGCTCGGCGAAACATTCGTAGCAGAAGGCCAGCTCGAAGTCCGACACCGGGTGATAGGCACCGAGCGGGCCGCCCACCTGCACCGCCTTCACCGGCCTCCCCGAGGCCGTGCCGCCCGCGATGTCATTGACGATTTCACCCAATGTGATGCCGAAACCGGTCTCGAACAGGCCACCGAATTGCACATTTCCTGCAATCTGCAGCGGAATGGTGCCGCGCGAGCGACCGATGCCGATGGCGCTGTAGGCCTCGGGCCCCTCGGCCATGATCCACGGCACGGCGGCGAGCGAGAGCACGTTGTTGACCACCGTCGGCGCGGCCATGAAGCCCTGAAGCGCCGGCAGCGGCGGCTTCGCGCGCACCACGCCGCGCTTGCCCTCGAGGCTGTTCAGCAGCGAGGTCTCCTCGCCGCAGACATAGGCGCCCGCGCCCTCGCGGATCTCGATGTGGAAGGCGTGGCCGGTGCCCAGCACGGCGTCCCCGATCACCCCCGCCGCGGTCGCGATCCCGACCGCGCGGCGCATCACCGCGATCGCGTCGGGATATTCCGAGCGGATGTAGACGAAACCCTGCGTCGCGCCGGTGGCGAGGGCGGCAATCGCCATCCCCTCGATCAGGCAGAACGGATCGCCCTCCATCAGCATGCGGTCGGCGAACGAGCCGCTGTCGCCCTCGTCGGCATTGCACACGATGTATTTCTTCGGCGCGCGGGCAAGCTGCACGGTGCGCCACTTGATCCCGGTCGGGAAGCCCGCGCCGCCGCGTCCGCGCAGCCCCGAGGTGACGATGTCGTCAATGATCTCCTCGGGCTTCTTCGCCAGCGCCGCGCGCAGCCCCGCAAGCCCGCCGCCCGCCTCGTACTCGGACAGGCTGAGCGGGTCGGTGCGGCCGCAGCGGGCGAAGGTCAGCCGGGTCTGGCGCTTGAAGAAGGGGATTTCCTCGGTCGGGCCAAGCGCCTTCGGATGCTTCGCGGGCGCCGCGAACAGCGCGGCCACGTCGGCCACGGTCATCGGGCCGAAGCCAAGCCGGCCCTCGGGCGCCTCGACCTCGACCAGCGGCTCGAGCCAGACCATGCCGCGCGTGCCGTTGCGGATGATCTCGACCGGAATGCCGCGCCGCGCCGCCTCGGCCGCGATCGCCGCCGCCACCGCATCCGCGCCGCAGGCCTTGGCCGCCGCATCTGCCGGAACCCAGAACCTCATGCCCGCATCTCCTCGGCCAGCGCCTCGACCGCGGCGGCATCAAGCCGCCCCACCAGCCGCCCGTCGACCTGCGCCGCCGGCGCACAGGCACAGAGCCCGAGGCAATAGACCGCCTCGAAGGTGATGCCGTCCTTGGTCTCGCCGATCTTCTGGCCGAGCGCGCGCTCGAGCCGCGCCTGCAGCGCGACGCCACCCATCGCCTGACAGGCCTCGGCCCGGCACAGCTTCAGCACATGGCGCCCGGCGGGCTGGCGGCGGAAGTCGTGGTAGAAGCCAATCACCCCCGCCACCTCGGCCCGGCTGAGCCGCAGCGCCGTGGCAATCGGGTCAAGCGCCGTCTCGGGGATGAAGCCGAACTCCGCCTGCACGTCATGCAGAATCGGCAGCAGCGCGCCCTCGCGCTCGGCATGGGAAGCGACGATCTCGCTCAGTCGCGCCGTGTCGGTCATGGCTCTCCTCCCTCAGGTCAGGGCCGGTTGGCTTATCGCCCGATACCGCAGCGCGATAGACCGATCAACATCGAGACCCCCGTCAACCGATAGACAATGTCTATCAATCCGCGACCCGTTCAGCCTCTTCCAGCAGCGCGCGCAGGCTCGGCGTGCGGATCGCGCGATGGCCGACGACAAGACCCACGGCATGGCCCGCCTCGGGCGCGGTCAGCGGCCGCGCGACACAGCCCGCAGGCAGCGCAGAGCCCTCGCTCAGCGCTTCGGCGAGGATCGCGGCCCAGCTGCCGGTCGCGACATGCGACAGAAGCGCAAGCGTCGAGTTCGACTCGACCCGCGGCGCCACCTCGACCCCGGCCGCGGCCAGATGCGCGTCGATCAGCCGGCGGTTCTGCATGTCGGGGGTGAGCAGGCACAGCGGCCGGGTCGCGACCTCGGCCCAGCGCAGCGGCCCGGTCTCGCTGCCGCGCTCGACCAGCCGGTAGCGCTCGACCCAGAGGGCCACGGCATCGAGCCGCCCGGGCTCCGCCCCCTCGAGATAGGTGATCCCGGCATCGAGCGCCTGCGCCGCGATCCCCTCGCGGATCTCGGCCGAGCTGCGCGACAGAAGCGTCACCCGCGCGGCGCGGTTGCGCGCCAGAAACGGCCCGGTCAGCCGCGCCACCCGCGGCAGCGCGGTGGGAATGACGCCGATGCGCAGATGCCCCGCCACGCCAAAGCGCGCCTCGCGCATCTCGTCCTGCATCGCGCGCGCCTCGCCGACGATGCGGCGGGCATGGTCGAGCACCCGCTGCCCCTCGGGCGTCAGCCCCTGAAACCGCGCGCCACGCAGCACCAGCTGCACGCCGAGGCTGTCCTCGAGCGAACGGATGGCCGAGCTGAGCGTCGGCTGCGTCACACCATAGACGGCCGCCGCGCGACCGAAATGGCCCTCGCGCGCCAGCACCATGAACATTTCGAGCTTGTCGATCATCGCGCCACGCTAGCCGCCCGCGCGGCCCCGCGCCAGTGCCCGCGCCGCCGCTTTCCCGGGCAGGCCCGGCCGGTGGCGGGGAAATGTGGCGGGGAAATTCGGGGAAACCCTCCCACCGCGGCTTGTTCACGCGATTGTGCCCCCCTACATCGAGGCACATGGACCTTGCCCGCCTTTTCCTGCGCCGCCGCGCGCCCCGTGTCGCCCTGATCCGCCTGCAAGGCGCGATCGGCATCAGCCGCCCCGGATCGCCGGGCCTGTCGGACGCGGCGCTTGCGCCGGTGATCGAGCGCGCCTTTCGCAAGGGCAAACCGGCTGCCGTGGCGCTGGTGGTCAACTCGCCCGGCGGCTCGCCGGTGCAAAGCTCGCTCATCGCGGCGCGGATCCGGCGGCTGGCCGACGAGACTGGCGTGCCGGTCTATGCCTTCGTCGAGGATGTGGCGGCCTCGGGCGGCTATTGGCTGGCCTGCGCGGCCGATGACATCTGGGCAGACGAGACCTCGGTCGTGGGCTCGATCGGGGTGATCTCGTCGGGCTTCGGCCTTGACGGGCTGATCGCGAAACACGGGATCGAGCGGCGGGTGCACACCGCAGGCGGCTCGAAAAGCTTCCTCGACCCGTTCCGTCCGGAAAAGCCCGAGGACATCGCCCGGCTGACCCGGCTGCTCGAGGACATGCACCGCGCCTTCAAGGCCCATGTCATCGCGCGGCGCGGCACCCGGCTGAGCGGCGAGGACCTGTTCACCGGCGAGATCTGGACCGGCGCACAGGCCGTCGCCACCGGGCTCATCGACGGCACCGCCCATGCCGTGCCGAAGCTGAAGGCGCTCTACGGTGACAAGGTGCGGATCGTGCCGGTGAACGGGCCGCGCCGGTCCTGGCTGCGGCTGCCGGGCACGGGGCTTGGCGCCGAGGTCGCGGGCGCCCTGCTCGACACCGCCGAGGAGCGCGCACTCTGGGCACGTTACGGGCTGTGAGATGCTGATCAAGGGCATGACGCTTTTCCTCGTGGCGATGGCGGTGCTCGCCATCTTCGGCAAGCTGCGGCTGCCGGGCGGGAAGGCGCGGCGGCTGGCGGGGCGCTGCCCGGCCTGCGGCCGGCCGAAGATCGGGCCGGGGCCCTGCCCCTGTGGACGAAACGCAAAGAAGGGGGCCTGAGTGCTCATTGATCTGCTGAAGATCCTGGCCGGTCTCGGCCTGCTGGTGGTGGCCGGCGACCTTCTGGTGAAGGGCGCGGTGAACCTGGCGCTGCGGCTTGGCATTCCGGCGCTGATCGTCGGGCTGACGGTCGTCGCCTTCGGCACCTCGGCGCCCGAGATGATGGTCTCGGTCGCCGCCGTGCTCGACCACAACCCGGGCATCGCGCTTGGCAACGTGGTCGGCTCGAACACCGCCAACATCCTGCTGGTGCTGGGCATCCCGGCGATCATCTCGATGATCCGCACCGACGCCACAGACACCCGCGAGAGCTATTTCATCATGCTCGGCGCCTCGGTGCTGTTCATTCTGGTCTGTTTCATGGGGCCGATCCGCTGGCCACATGCCGCACTGCTGCTCGCCACACTCGCGGTGATCCTGTTCCGGCAGGGGCGCCAGGCGCTTGCCCATCGCGCCAGCCGCTCCGAGGAAGAGATCGAGGGCGTCGATGTCGACATGAGCCTGACCAAGGTCGCGCTCTTCATCGCGATCGGCCTCGTCGGCCTGCCCTTCGGCGCCGATTTCCTGGTCGACGGGGCAAGCTCGATCGCCCGCGCCGCGGGCATTCCCGACACGGTGATCGGCCTCACCCTCGTCGCCATCGGCACCTCGCTGCCCGAGCTCGCCACCTCGGTCACCGCCGCGGTGAAGGGGCGCGCCGATGTCGCGCTTGGCAATGTCATCGGCTCGAACATCTTCAACCTGCTGGGCATCATCGGCGTCGCCGGCTTCTTTGGCCAGCTCGACGTGCCGGGGCCGATGCTGCGGCTCGACCTGTGGGTGATGCTGGGCGCGACGCTGCTGATCGCCCCCTTCATCCTGCACCGCTGGCCCTTCACCCGGCTGGTGGGCGTGGGCTTCACCCTGATCTACGCCACCTATGTGGTGGTGCTGATGACCGCCCATGCGGGCTGAGGAGGACAGCATGGGCAAGGCCCTGATCACCGGCGCGGCGAAACGGCTTGGCCGCGCGATGGCACTTTACCTTGCCGGCCGCGGCCATGACGTCGCGATCCATTGCAACGGCTCGGTCGAGGCGGCCGAGGCAACCGCCGCCGAGGCCCGCGCCCTTGGCGTGACGGCCGTGGTGCTGCCCGCCGATCTCCTCGACGAGGCGGCGGTCGCAGCGCTGGTGCCGCGCGCCGCCGAGGCGCTTGGCGGGCCGCTCACTGTGCTGGTCAACAACGCCTCGATCTTCGAATACGACACTCTCCGCACCGCCACGCGGGCGGGCTGGGACCGGCACTTCGGCTCGAACCTGCGCGCGCCCTTCGTGCTGACCCAGGCCTTCGCCGCACAGGCCCCCGCGGCCGACCGCAGCGGCCCCGAGCCGCGGGCGCAGGCGCTTGTCGTCAACATGATCGACCAGCGCGTGCTGAAGCCCACACCCGAATTCATGACCTACTCGCTCGCCAAGGCCGGGCTCTGGGCGCTGACCCGCACCGCGGCGCAGGCGCTGGCTCCCGCAATCCGTGTAAATGCCATCGGCCCGGGCCCGACGCTGCAGGGCGCGCGGCAGAGCGAGAGCCATTTCACCCGCCAGCGCGCCGCCACCATTCTGCAGCGCGGCGCCGATCCCGACGATATCTGCGCCGCGCTTGGCTATCTGCTTGACGCCAAGGCGGTCACCGGACAGCTGCTCTGCGTCGACGGTGGCCAGCACCTCGGCTGGCAGACACCCGATGTGCTCGGCCCGGAATAGGGCCGTTTCGGCCCCTTTAACGATGACCATGCGGCAAGTTGTCCACGTCACCGCTTCCTGTCACGCGAGCGTTACGAATCTCTCAGTATTTTCAGCCACTTGTGTGATGCCTGAAAATTATTTGCATGATTTCAATAACTTGCGTGATCGCCTAAAATTTGGGCGATCCAAAGAACAACCCCTGATTCAAGGGAAAATCGACGTTCCCGGAAACTTTCCAACAGAGTTATCCACAGAAACCGTGGATGCCTTTTCTCTTGAACCCGTCGCCTTAACATTGCAGCCAGAGACTGGAATCAAGGCTCCGAGATGACCGACCCAGACATCGCTTCCGATCCCGCCGAAATGCCGCAGCCGCCGCGGCTGACCGGCCATGCGCTGATCGCCGATTACGTGTCGCGGCTGGACAGCTCGCCCGGCGTCTACCGGATGCTGAACGAGCGGCAGGAAGTGCTTTACGTCGGCAAGGCGCGCAACCTGAAGGCGAGGGTGTCGAATTATGCCCGGCCGTCGGGCCATTCGGCGCGGATCGCGCGGATGATCTCGGAAACGCGCTACATGATGTTCCTGACCACGCGCACCGAGACCGAGGCGCTGCTGCTCGAACAGAACCTGATCAAGCAGCTCAAGCCGCGCTACAACGTGCTGTTGCGCGACGACAAGAGCTTTCCCTATATCCTGCTCGACAAGAGCCACCCCTTCCCCGAGATCCGCAAGCACCGCGGCGCGCGCACGGTGAAGGGCGCCTATTTCGGCCCCTTCGCCTCGGCCGCGGCGGTGAACCGCACGCTCAACCATCTCGAGCGGGTGTTCCAGCTGCGCAACTGCTCGGATGCGATGTTCGCCGCGCGCACCCGGCCCTGCCTGCAATTCCAGATCAAGCGCTGCTCGGCGCCCTGCGTCGGCAAGATCTCCGAGGCCGAGTATGGCCGCACCGTCGCCGATGCCGAGCGCTTCCTCGAGGGCAAGTCGACGGCGATCCAGCAGGAGCTGGCCGAGGAGATGCAGGCCGCCTCCGAGGCGCTCGAATTCGAGCGCGCGGCGGCACTGCGCGACCGGATCGCGGCGCTGACCACGGTGCAGCAGAGCCAGGGCATCAACCCGCGCGGCGTGGCCGAGGCGGATGTGGTGGCGCTGCACATGGACGGCGGACAGGCCTGCGTGCAGGTGTTCTTCATCCGCGCCCATCAAAGCTGGGGCAACCATGACTTCTACCCGAAGACCGGATCGGGCGCCGAGGAGGCCGAGGTACTCGAGGCCTTCCTCGGCCAGTTCTACGACACCAAGGAAGCGCCGCGGCTGATCCTGCTGTCGCATCCGATCGAGGATCTCGATCTGATGCAGGAGGCGCTGGCCGGCAAGGCCGGCCACCGGGTCGAGATTGCCGTGCCGAAGCGCGGCGAGAAGGCGGAACTGGTCGAGAACGCCCTGCGCAACGCGCGCGAAAGCCTGGGCCGGAAGATGTCGGAATCGGCCGCCCAGGCGCGGCTGCTCAGGGGCCTGGCCGAGGCCTTTGGCCTGCCGAAACCGCCCGAGCGGATCGAGGTTTACGACAACTCGCATATCCAGGGCACGAATGCCGTCGGCGGGATGATCTGCGCCGGCCCCGACGGCTTCCTGAAAAGCCAGTATCGCAAGTGGAACATCAAGGGCGACGAGCTGACCCCGGGCGATGACTTCGGCATGATGAAGGAAGTGATGACCCGTCGCTTCGCCCGCCTGCTGAAGGAAGACCCCGAGCGCAAGACCGATGCCTGGCCCGACCTGCTGCTGATCGACGGCGGTGCGGGGCAGGTCTCGGCGGTGCACGAGATCATGGCCGCCATGGGCGTCACCGACATCCCGATGATCGGCGTCGCCAAGGGCATCGACCGCGACCTCGGCAAGGAGGAATTCCACCGCATCGGCGCCCGCCCGATGGCGCTGCCGCGGCAGGACCCGGTGCTTTACTACATCCAGCGGCTGCGCGACGAGGCGCACCGCTGGGCGATCGGCGCGCATCGGGCGAAACGCGCCAAGGCCGCGATGGCGAACCCGCTCGACGAGATCCCGGGCATCGGCGCCACCCGCAAGCGCGCCCTGCTGCAACATTTCGGCTCGGCCAAGGCGGTCAGCCGCGCCGGCGTCACCGACCTCCTCGAGGTGCCCGGAATCTCGCAGGCGACGGCCGAAACGATCTGGAACTTCTTCAACGACAAGATGTGAGCGCTCACATCCTGCCGAAAAATGCGGCTTGACGGATCGCGGCGGCAGGCGTAGCGGCCCGGAAATGACAGACGAAAGCCCGATCCGCCACGCGCTCACCCATCCCGAGGACCTTCTGGCCGAGGGGCTGATCCCCCATGCCGCGCTGCCGGCGCTGAAGGAAGTCGCGCAGGACTTCCGCATCCGCGTGACCCCGGCGATGCGCGGCGCGATCGCCCGTGGCAACGCCGCGGACCCGGTCGCCGCGCAATTCGTGCCCTCGCCGAAAGAGCTTGAAGTCCGCGCCGAGGAGCTGATCGACCCGATCGGCGACGGCGCGCATTCGCCCGCCCCCGGGGTGACGCACCGCTACCCGGACCGGGTGATCGTGCACATCACCAAGACCTGCGACGTCTATTGCCGCTTCTGCTTCCGCCGCGAGACGGTGGGCGAGACCGGCCCGCTGCCCGAGGAGGCGCTGGCGCAGGCGCTGGCCTATATCGCCGCCACCCCGGCAATCCGCGAGGTGATCCTGACCGGGGGCGACCCGCTCACGCTCTCGCACCGGCGCCTCGCCGACGTGCTGACCCGGCTCGACGCAATCGCCCATGTCACCACGCTGCGCATCCACACCCGGGTGCCGGTGGTCGCACCCGAACGCATCGACGCCGATCTGGTGGCGCTGCTCGCGGACCTGCGCGCCCCGGTCTGGGTGGTGCTGCACACCAACCACGCGCAGGAATTCACCACCGAAGCGCGCGCGGCGATCGCCCGGCTGGTCGATGGCGGCGTGCCGATGCTGTCGCAATCGGTGCTGCTGCGCGGGGTGAACGACAGCCACGCCGCGCTGATCGGCCTGTTCCGCATGCTGCAGGACAACCGGGTGAAGCCCTATTACCTGCATCATTGCGACCTCGCCCGCGGCACCTCGCATTTCCGCACCACGATCGCCGAAGGCCGGGCGCTGATGGCCGGGCTGCGCGGGCACCTGAGCGGCGCAGCGGTGCCAAGCTATGTGCTCGACATCCCCGGCGGCTTCGGCAAGGTGCCGGTCACCGCCGACCACTTCACCCCGGGCCCCACCCGCGGCAGCTGGCGGGTGACCGACTGGCAGGGCCGCGTTCACGATTACGTGGACCCGCCGCGCTGATCCGCCCTCTTTCCCTCGGGGCGCGCCCCCGCTAGGGTGCGTGCATGACCTGGACCCTGCCAAATACGCTCACGGTGCTTCGACTGCTCGCCGCCCCCGGCGTGGCGGTGATGTTCCTCTATTTCCACCGCCCCTGGGCCGATTGGCTGGCGCTGGCGCTCTTCGTCGGCGCGGCGATCACCGATTACTTCGACGGTTATCTCGCGCGGCTGTGGAAGCAGGAGTCGAAGTTCGGCGCCATGCTCGACCCGATCGCCGACAAGGCGATGGTGGTGATCGCGATCATGGTGCTGACCGGCTATTCGGGCATGAACCCCTGGCTGATCCTGCCGGCGACGGTGATCCTGTTCCGCGAGGTCTTCGTCTCGGGGCTGCGCGAATATCTCGGCGCCGAGAAGGGCAAGCTCAAGGTCACGAAACTGGCGAAGTGGAAGACCACCGCGCAGATGGTGGCGATTGCCACGCTGTTCCTCGGCACCGGGCTCGATTTCCTCGAGAAGGGCCGCGCGCCACGCGCGGGCGAAGGCGACCTGCCCACCGGGCTCAGCCTTGCCGACATGGCAAACCACGTCGGCCTCGGCCTGATCTGGATCGCCGCGATCCTGACCGCGATCACCGGCTGGGACTATTTCCGCAAGGCGCTGCCGTTCTTGCGGGACGGCAGCCGTGATTGATCTCGTCTACTTCGCCTGGGTGCGCGAGCGCATCGGCCTGCCGCGCGAGCAGGTCGAGACCCAGGCGGCGACGGTGACGGATCTGGTGGCCGAGCTGCGCGGGCGCGAAGAGCGCTATGCCGCCGCCTTCGCCGACCTCTCGGCACTGCGCGTGGCGCTCGACCAGGAACTTTCGGAGTTCGACGCCCCGCTGGCAGGCGTGCGCGAAGTGGCCTTCTTCCCGCCGATGACGGGCGGCTGAGATGCGCATCGCGGTGCAGTCCGCCCCCTTCGATGCCGCGGCCGAGATCGCGGGCTTCGGCGCGGGCACGAATGCCGGCGCGCTCGTCACCTTCACCGGCCTCGTGCGCGATGACAGCGGCCGGATGCAGGCGCTCGAGCTCGAGCATTACCCGGGCATGACCGAACGCGCGATCACCAGAATCGCCGAGGAGGCCATGACCCGCTGGTCGCTCGCCGATTGTCTGGTGATCCACCGCTTCGGCCGGCTGACCGTGGGCGAGCCGATCATGATGGTCGCCACCGCCGCCCGCCACCGCGCCGCGGCCTTCGAGGCGGCCGAATTCCTGATGGACTACCTGAAATCGCGCGCCCCGTTCTGGAAGAAGGAGATCGGCCCGGACGGCGCCTCCTGGGTCGCGGCGAAGGCAAGCGACGAGGACGCGCTGACGCGCTGGTGAGATCGCGCGCGCGGGGGCGCTGCCCCCTCTTTTGCCTGACGGCAAAATTCACCCCCGGGATATTTGAGGCAATTGGAAGCGGGAACGGTCCCCCTCTTCCAATCGCAGCCAAATATCCCGGGGGTGAGGCCCGCAAGGGCCGAGGGGGCAGCGCCCCCTAGAGATTGTCCTCGACGCGAAACCCGGCCGGGATCGCGTCGCGCCCCTCGAGGATCAGATCCGCCATCACCTGCGCCACCTTAGGCGCCATGCCGAAGCCGATCTTGAAGCCGCCGTTCGCGATGAACTGCCCGGGCCGTCCGGGCCAGGCGCCCAGCATCGGCGCGCGCGAGCGTGCCCGCGGCCGCACCCCCGCCCAGCGGTCGACGATCTCGGCCCCCGCAAGCACCGGGCAGATCGCCCGGGCCTTCCCGATCAGCGCCTCGAGCTGTGCATCGGTGCTGTCGGGCGCCTCGAAATCGCGCTCCGAGGTCGAGCCGATCGCGACGGTGCCATCCGCATGCGGCACGATATGCACGGCATCGGCATAGATCTGCGGCACGGCACCCGCCTCGTGGCGCAAAAGCGCCGACTGCCCCTTCACCCCGCCGCCGATCCCGCGGCCAAGGGCCGTGCCGAGATCGACAAGCCCCGGCGCCCCGGTCGCGTGCAGCACCGTGCCCTCGTCCTCGTCCTCGGCTGCGCCGATCACGATCTCGCCGCCAAGCGCGGTCAGCGCCGCGGCCAGCGCCGCGCAGGCCGCGCGCGGCGCGGCGCGGGCCGAGAGCGTGTCATGGACCACAAGCCCGGTGGGCGAGAGCGGCGCGAAGGGCGCGAACTGCTCGACCGGCAGCACCCGCCACAGCGCCGCAATGCCCCAGTGCTCGGCCGCGCCGGCGGCGCGGGCCCGCGCCCGCTCGACCGCCGCGGCATCCGTGAGCGGCTGGATCCGGCCGAGCCGGGCATAGCCCGCATCGCCGCCGCCCGCCGCCTGCACCGCCGCCCAGAACGCCTCGGCGCCGAGCAGGCTTTCGAGCTGGAACTGTTTCTTCGGGTTCCAGCTCTCGGGCACATGCGGGGCAAGTGCGCCCACCGTGCCGCCCGACGAGCCCGCACCGATCCGCTCCCGTTCGATCAGCCGCACCCGCGCGCCGCGCCGTGCCATCTCGAAGGCGCAGGCAAGGCCGAACACGCCGCCGCCGCGCACCGTCACCCGATCCCCTCTTGCCATTGCCCGGACCTTTCGCCAGTTTCCACGGGAATTCGCCTCAGGCACTACCCGCAATGACCTCCCCTGACCAGAGCCCTGCCGCGCTCGACTGGCGCGACGGAACGACGCCCGTCTCGACGCGCTTCGACGATCCCTATTTCAGCCTTGCGGGCGGGCTTGCGGAAACGCGCCACGTCTTCCTTGCGGGCAACGACCTGCCGGCGCGGTTCCGCCCCGGCTTCCGGGTGGCCGAGCTCGGCTTCGGCACCGGGCTGAACCTGATCGCGACGGCACTGTCGACCGATCTGCCGATCCGCTTCACCTCGTTCGAGGCCTATCCGATGTCGGCTGCTGAGATCGCCCGCGCGCTCGCCGCCTTCCCCGAGGCCGAGGCCGCCGCCGGCCCCTTCCTCACCGCCTGGGGCCGCGGCGAGACCCGTTTCACCCTGCGCAGCGTCTCGGTCGAGGTGATCCTCGGCGATGTGCGCGAGACCCTGCCCGGCTGGGCGGGCGCGGCCGACGCCTGGTTCCTCGACGGCTTCTCGCCGGCGAAGAACCCCGAGATGTGGGGCGAGGATCTGATGGCCGAGGTCGGCCGCCATACCGCGCCCGGCGGCAGCTTCGCCACCTATACTGCCGCGGGCTTCGTGCGCCGCGGCCTTGCCGCCGCGGGCTTCGCGGTCAGCCGCGCCCCGGGCCATGCCGGCAAGCGCCACATGAGCCGTGGAGTGCGCCCATGACCGAACAGAACACCCGCCTCGGCGTCGCGATGATGGTCGCGGTGACCTTCATCTTCGCGGCGCAGGACGGCATCTCGCGCCATCTCGCGGGGGCCTACAACGTCTATCTGGTGGTGATGATCCGCTACTGGGTCTTCGCGCTTTTCGTGCTTGGCCTCGCGCTGCGCAGCGCAGGCGGGCTGAAGGGTGCGCTGCGCACGAAACACCCGCTGATGCAGAGCCTGCGCGGCGTGCTGCTGGTGCTCGAGATCTGGGTGGCGATCATCGCCTTCGTCAAGCTCGGCCTGGTCGAGAGCCACTCGATCTTCATCTCCTATCCGCTGATCGTCGCGGCGCTGTCGGGCCCGGTGCTGGGCGAGAAGGTGGGCTGGCGGCGCTGGCTCGCCATCGGCACGGGCTTCGTCGGGGTGACGATCATCCTCGCCCCCGGCAGCGGCGTGTTCCGCCCCGAAGCGCTGATCCCGCTTGCCGGCGCGATCATGTTCGCAATCTATGCGCTCGCCACCCGCTGGGTCGCGCGCGACGATTCGGGCGAGGTGTCCTTCTTCTGGACCGGCATCACCGGCGCGATCACCGCCACCGCCGGCGGGATCTGGTTCTGGCAGCCGATGAGCGCCGGCGACTGGGGCTGGATGGGCCTTCTGTGCCTGACCGCGATCGCCGGGCACTGGCTGATGATCCGCGCCTATGAAATCGCCGAGGCCTCGGCGCTGCAGCCGATCGCCTATCTGCAGCTCGTTTTCGGCGCGATCTTCGGCATCACCATCTTCGGCGACGTGCTGCGCCCGAACGTGGCGCTTGGCGCGGCGGTCACCGTCGGTGCGGGGCTCTTCACCCTGTGGCGGGCACGGCGCGCGGCGCGGCGTTAGGGCACGATGCCGCGCAGCTCGTCCGAGAAGGCGACCGGGCCGGTGCCGGCGACACCGAGCCGGGCACGATAGACCGGCAGGCTTTCGGCCACCCGCATCACATAGGTGCGGGTTTCGGTGAAGGGGATCATCTCGACCCAGTCGACGACGTCGACGGTCGGCACCCGCGGATCGCCCATCTCCTCGATCCAGCGCCGCGGCCGGCCCGGCCCGGCGTTGTAGCCCGCCGCCACCAGCACCGGCGAGGCGCCGAACTCGGCGCGCAGCTTCGCCAGATAGGCCCCGCCAAGGCGCAGGTTGTAGGTCGCGTCCGTGGTCAGCCGCGGCGCGCTGTAGGTCTCGCCGATCGTCGGCGCCATCAGCTTCGCCGTGCCCGGCATCAGCTGCATCAGCCCGCGCGCCCCGACATGGCTGATGACGGCATGATCGAACTCGCTTTCCCGCCGCGCGATCGACAGGGCCAGCTCCTCGGGCACACCGAGGTCATGCGTGGTGAGCTCGGGGATCGGGTAATAGGCCTGCACCAGCACCGTGCCGCCGCTTGCCGCACGCTTGGCCAGCAGCAGCGCCAGATGCGGGTCGCCCCATTCCCCGGCCAGCCGGGCGAGCGCCGGCAGCGCCGCATCGGGCAGGCCTTCCTCGAGATGCAGGATGAAGCGCGCCGCCAGATCCGCGTCCCCCGCCGCCTCGAGCTCCTGCGCCGCGGCAAAGACCGAAGAGGCCGTGAAGCCCTGCCCGCGCCAGTCGGGCAGGGGCGCGGGGGCCGAGAAGGTGGGATCGAGCGGCACCCCGGCGCGCTCGGCGCACAGCAGGCCGTAATAGGCGGTCTGGAACCGCGCGCCGTCGCGATAGGCGGCCTGCGCTTCCGCCATCTTGCCCATCCGCTCGAGCGCACGCCCGCGCCAGTAATCGGCACGCGAGGTGCTGATCGGGCTCGCCACCTCGGCGCCGAGCGCCTCGAAATGCGCCAGCGCCTGCGGCGCATCGCCAAGCTTCAGCGCCGCAAAGCCCGCCAGCCATTCGAGATCGGCCCAGTCGCCGCCGCCCGCGGGCAGGCGGTGGCGTGCGGCCAGCTTGTAGGCGAGCCGCGCATCGCCCTTGCGCAGGAAGAAGCGCGCAAGCTGGCCGCGCAGCGTCGACCAGGCCCCCGGATCGCCCAGGGTATCGGCGCTGTCCGAGCGCGACAGCACGATCTCGGCCGCCCCCTCCTCGAGGCTCTTGCGCCAGCGCCAGACCGCGCGGTCGCGCGCCAGCCCGGCCGAGTGCATCATGTAGTCGGGCACCGCGGAGATCAGCGCATCCACCCCCTGCGCGCGGCGTTGCAGCGCGATCCGCGCCGCGGCGACGGCCCGGGTGCCCGGGGTGACGAGCGGCAGCATCCGCGCCGCCTGCGCGGTCTCGCCGCGGTCGAGCATCGCCTGCATCCGCCCGCCATGCGCCGGCGCCACCAGATCGCCATAGCGCGCGAGGAATGCCGCCTCCTCGGCCTCGGTCAGGGAAAGGCCGCGCCAGGCGGTCTCGGCCACCTGCCGGGCGGCCTCGTCGCGGCCAAGCGCCTGCAGCGCCGCAATCAGGGCGAGCGCCCCCTGCCCGGTCTGCGGCGCGGATCGGGCGAACCAGGCGACGACCGCGGCGGGGCTCGCCTCGCTCAGCTGGTCCTCGCCCTTGCGGCGCAAAAGCGCCATCCCCGGCCAGTCGGCCCGGCGCGAGACGAAATCGGCATACTCATCGAAGCTGCCCTGCCCCGCCCGCAGCCGCTGCCATTCGATCAGGTCGGCGGCGATGATGCCTGCCGGGCGTGCGGCCGCCGCCGCGCCGTCCCAGTCGCCGGACTGCGCAGCCGCCAGCGCCGCGGCGAGCGCGGTGGCATCGGCCGCCCGGGCGGGGGGCGCGGAAAGGGCAAGGGCGACGGTCAGAAGGACCGCCATCGGAAGGGTTCGGATCATCGCTCTGCTCGTTTTTTCCAGTGGTGACGCGAAGCCCGCCGCGATGCAATTCACAAGTTGGCAAGAGGCGAAGGCTCGCCTATGGTCCGGCCGATTTCAACCGGGCGAAT
Organism: Paenirhodobacter huangdaonensis; assembly: GCF_004022465.1. Classification (NCBI taxonomy): domain Bacteria; kingdom Pseudomonadati; phylum Pseudomonadota; class Alphaproteobacteria; order Rhodobacterales; genus Paenirhodobacter; species Paenirhodobacter huangdaonensis. The sequence goes on from NZ_SAVA01000003.1 coordinate 288,179, forward strand.
CCGCCCCCACCGCAGGAGCGTGTCATGTTCAAAGGGTCCTTCCCCGCACTCGTCACGCCGTTCACGAACGGCGCAGTCGATTGGGACACGCTCAAGAAACTGGTGGAGTGGCACATCGGGCAGGGCTCGAACGGCATCGTCCCGGTCGGCACCACCGGCGAGAGCCCGACGCTGAGCCACGAGGAACACAACCGCGTGATCGAGGAGGTGGTGAAGGCCGCCGCCGGCCGGGTGCCGGTGATCGCCGGCGCCGGCTCGAACGCGACCGCCGAGGGGATCGAGCTGATCCGCCACGCCGAGGCCGCCGGCGCCGATGCCGCGCTCGTGGTGACACCCTATTACAACAAGCCGACGCAGCGCGGCATGGTGGCGCATTTCACCGCGATGCACGACGCCTCGTCGCTGCCGATCATCATCTACAACATCCCCGGCCGCTCGGTCGTCGACATGTCGCCCGAGACCATGGGGCAGCTGGCGAAACTGCCGCGCATCATCGGCGTCAAGGACGCGACCGGCGATCTGAGCCGGGTGGCGAAGCAGCGCCTGACCTGCGGGCCCGAGTTCATCCAGCTCTCGGGCGAGGATGCGACGGCGCTCGGCTTCAACGCCATGGGCGGCGTCGGCTGCATCTCGGTCACCGCGAACGTGGCGCCGAAGCTCTGCGCCGAGATGCAGGCAGCGACGCTGGCGGGCGATTACGTCAAGGCGATGGAGTATCAGGACAAGCTGATGCCGCTGCACATCGCGATCTTCCTCGAACCGGGCGTTGCCGGGGCGAAGTACGCGATGTCGAAGCTCGGCCTGTGCGCGGCCGAGGTGCGGCTGCCGCTGACCGAGCTCACCGCCCCCACCAAGGCCGCGATCGACGCGGCGATGGCGCATGCCGGCCTGATCTGAGGCCATCTCACAATCGGACATCGGATCGGGGGGCGCTGCCCCCCGTCTTCGTTTCACGAAGACTCCCCCCGAGGTATTTGGAGCAAGATGAAATCTGTTCCTTTCATCTTGCTCCAAATACCTCAGGGGGTCCGGGGGAGGATCCCCCGGCCGCCTCAGACGTTGTGCAGATAGAGCGCGTAATCGACGTCGGCGATCCAGCGCGCGACGCGGGCATGCTCGGCCGCCTTGATCGCGGTGAAGGTGCGGTGCATGTCCGCACCAAGCGCCTCCTTCAGGAACTCCGACGCCGTTGCCCGATCGATCGCTTCGCGCCAGTCGCGCGGCATCGGCAGATCGTCGGCGCCCTCATAGCCGTTGCCGGTGGTCTCGGGGCCCGGGTCGATGCGCTGCGCGAGGCCGTGGCGGATGCCCGCAAGGATCGTCGCGCCGACGAGATAGGGGCTGGCATCGACGCCCGAGGGGCGATGCTCGATCCGCCGCGCCTTGAGCTCGCCCGCCGGGATGCGCAGCGCGACGGAGCGGTTGTTGACGCCCCAGGACGGTGACACCGGCGCATAGCTTTGCCCCACGAAGCGGCGCCAGGAATTCGCATGCGGCGCGAAGACCAGCATCGACTCGCCCATCGTCTGGCGCAGCCCGCCGAGCGCGTGGCGGATGGTGTCGGTCCACACCCCCTCGACCGCCTCGGCGAAGATGTTGCGCCCCGTGCCGTCCTGCAGCGAGACGTGGAAATGCATGCCGGAGCCCGCGTATTTCTCGACCGGCTTCGCCATGAAACAGGCGGTGACACCATGCCGGCGCGCCTGCATCCGCACGATGCGCTTCAGCCGCACGAGGTCATCGGCCGCCTGCATCACATCGGTGCGGTAATCGAGCGTGAGCTCGTATTGCCCCGGCGCATATTCCGAGATCACCGTCTCGGCGCGGATCCCCATCGCCTCGGCGGCGCGGTAGATGTCGGAGAACAGCGGCTGCATCCCGTGCAGGTGATCGACGGAATAGACCTCGGTCCAGTCCGAGCGGCGCCCGTCGAGCACTGCGGGCGCCGGCCGCACACCCGCGCTCATGTCCGGATCGAGCAGGAAGAATTCGAGCTCGAAGGCGCCGGCGGGGAACAGCCCCTCGCCCGCCATCGCCTCGACCTGACGCGTCAGGGCATGGCGCGGGTCCGAGCTCATCGGCACACCGTCGAGCGAATACATGCTCATCAGCAGCTCGGCCCGCGGCGGCGTGGTGCCGTGCAGCGGCTTCAGCGTGCCCGGGACCGGCCAGGCGCGCAGATCGCCGTCGCCCTGATCCCAGATCAGGCCGGTCTCGTGCACATCCTCGCCGACGATGTCGAGCCCGAGGATCGAGATCGGCAGGTGGCGGCCGTTGCGGTAGAGGCCAACCAGCTCGTGGCGGCGGATGATCTTGCCGCGGCCGATGCCGTTGGCATCGGACAGGACGATGTCGATCGCCTCGATCTCGGGATGGGCGGCGAGGAATTCCTCGGCTTCCTCGACGGAGGAGCCGGACGGGGAAAGGGTCATGTCAGGTCTCGAACAGAAGGCCCAGCACCGCACCGAAGCTGTCGACCAGGCGGTCGATCTGGGCCTCGGTGGTGGCGGGCGAAATCAGCATCATGTTGTGGAAAGGGGCGATCAGGCAGCCGCGGTTCAAAAGGCCCTGGTGGATCGCCGCCTCGAGGGCGGGGGCATGGGCGGCCTCGGCCTGCGTGCCGTTCAGCAGCGGCCCGGGGGCGCAGATGAATTCGACCCGCGCACCGACGCGCACCACATGCCACGGCGCACCGACGCGGGCGATCGCCTTCGTCAGTCCCGCGGCGAGACGCGCGGCGCCCGCCTCCATCCGGGCATAATTCTCGGCGGTCATCACCTCGGAGAGGGTGACGACGAGGCAGGCGAATTGCATCGGGTTCGCCGACAGCGTGGTGCCCATGCCGGAATGGCCGGCGGGACGGGAGGCGTCATAGGCGGCAAAGCGGCGCGCGACGGGCTCGGTCACGCCCCAGACAGCGGTGGGCATCCCGCCCGCCACGCATTTGCCGGTGACGAAGATGTCGGGTGTCAGCCCGTGCACCCGGGCATAGCCGCCCCGCCCCGACGAGATCGTGTGCGTCTCGTCAATGATGAGGAGCGCGCCGTGGCGGGTGGCAAGGTCGCGCAGCCCGGCGTGGAACCCGGGCGCCGGCAGCACCATGCAGGAATTGGTCATCACCGGCTCGGTCAGGATCGCGGCGACGTCGCCCGCGGCCAGCGCCGCCTCGACCGAGGCGAGGTCGTTGAACTCGGCCGCGACGGCGACCTGCGTCAGGTCCTCGACCTGACCGACAAGGCCCGGACGCGCCACGGTCCGGCCGGCCTCGAGCCGCACCATCGTGTCGTCGACCGTGCCGTGATAGCAGCCGTTGAAGACGAGCACCTTCGGCCGCCCGGTGATGGCGCGGGCGAGGCGCAGGGCGAAGCGGTTCGCGTCGGTTGCGGTCGTCGCGATCTGCCAGCGCATCGGGCCGAAGACCTCGCACAGAAGCCGCCCGGCCTCGAGCGCCGTCTCGCTCGGCAGCATGGTGGTGAGGCCGCGGTCTGCCTGCGCGCGGATCGCGCGGGCGACGGGGGCGGGCGAATGGCCGAACATCGAGCCGGTGTCGCCAAGGCAGAAATCGTCGATCACATGGCCGTCGAGATCTTCGACCACCGCCCCCTCGGCGCGGGCGACCAGCATCGGGAAGGGCTGCGGCCAGTCGCGCATCCAGTGCATCGGCACGCCGTCGAGAAACGCCCCCGACCCGGCCGCGAGCGCGGCGCGGCTGCGCGGACGGGCCGCGGCATAGGCCGCCGCCTCGGCCGCCGAGAAATCGGCAATCCGTGCGGCGCTCAGCCCGCCGATGCGTTCATCCGTCATCTGCCCCTCCCGAGATCGGCGCAGATCAGCACGCCGGACGGCTTGCCGTCAACGCCCCGCGACGTGCCGTTCCGGCACACCGTCTGCCAAAAGGAAAAGGCCCGGGCGCGCGGCCCGGGCCTTTTCGGCAGTCCTGTCCTCAATGCGCGCGGGCGGCGACCGCAAAGAGATCGGCGTTCAGCAGCAGATGCGCGCCGATCGCCACCGCATAGCCAAGCGCGATCGCCCAGGTCCATTTGAGGTGGGTGGTGAAGGTGTAGATCCCGCGCGCCTGCCCCATCAGCGCCACGCCCGCGGCCGAGCCGATCGACAGCAGCGAGCCACCGACGCCACAGGTCAGGGTGATCAGCAGCCACTGGCCATGCGTCATGTCCGGGTCCATCGTCAGCACCGCGAACATCAGCGGGATGTTGTCGATGATCGAGCTCATCGCGCCGAGGATGGTGTTTGCCGCGGTCGGCCCGAGCCCGGTGTAGAGCAGCCCCGACAGCAGGTCGAGATAGCCCAGAACGCCCAGACCGCCGACGGCGAAGATGATGCCGAAGAAGAACAGCAGCGTGTCCCATTCGAGCTGCTCGAACTGCTTGAAGGCGTCGAGCACCAGCTCTTCGTGCGGGCGGCGCCTGGTGATCTTGCGGGTCAGGAAATAGCTGTAGATCTGCATGTAGCCGAGCCCGAGCATCATCCCAAGCGCCGGCGGCAGGGCGAGGAAGTTCTTGAAGCAGATCGCGGTGACGATGGTCGCGAAGAACAGGAACACCACCATGCCTGCGCCCGGCTTCGGATGCGCCGTGCCGTGCACGTCGGCCGGCATCTCGTTCGGGATCACGAAGGACATGATCAGCGCCGGCACCAGCCAGTTCAGCAAGGACGGGATCAGCAGGTCGAAGAACTCGAAGAACTCGATCACGCCCTTTTGCCAGACCATCAGCGTGGTGATGTCGCCAAAGGGGGTGAAGGCGCCGCCCGCATTCGCCGCGACGACGAGCGAGACGAAGGAGGTGGAGACGAATTTCGGATGGCCCCTGCCCACCGACATCACCACCGCGCCCATGACCAGCGCCGTGGTCAGGTTGTCGAGCACGCCCGACAGGAAGAAGGCGATGACGCCGGTGATCCAGAACAGCTTGCGATAGGTGAGGCCGAGGCTGACGAGCTTTGCCCGCAGCACGTCGAAGACGCGCCGCTCCTCCATCGTGTTCACATAGGTGATCGCGACGAGGAGGAAGAGGAAGAGCTCGCCATATTCCTCGACGATCTCGATCGCCTTTGCATGCGCGACGCCGGTCAGCCCCGCGCGCATGTAGGCGATGCCGATCAGCATCCAGATCAGGCCGGCCGCCAGCATCACCGGCTTCGACTTGCGCATGTGGGTCGCTTCTTCCGTGATCACCAGCGCATAGGCGCCGATGAAGATCAGGATCGAGGCAATGCCGATCACGCTGCCCGTAAGGTCCAGGCTTTCCATACCGAGAGTTCTCCAGTCCCTGTTTCCGCTGGATTTACCCCCGTGCACGCGCAGGAAACAAGTGCAATCGCGCCCCCGCGCAAAGGCCGGGGGAGGCCCGCGGGAGCGGCCGGCCGGGGCCGGGCGACTCACCTCGCGGGCGGGCGGCGGGGCCGGGCCGGCAGGGCCCGGCGAAATCCTCTTGCAACTGCAGAATGCGCAACAACCTGCCGGTTCCGGCATGGTCTGAGCAACAATGCGCTGAACCGCTGCGGCAGCGGCGCCGCACCCGCGACTTTGACGACTGTGTGACGCAATGCTCTCTTGCAAGTTTATGGGCACTATGCCTAAGGATTTGGCAACGAGGCTGCCCTAGGGTGGCCTCAAGAACTATCTGAGATACCTTGGAAAATAGATGCCTGCCCGTCGTCTTCAAAGACAAGCCCTGGTGACCCGCCGCCATCTGCTCGGAACCCTTTCCGCAGGTGCCGTTCTGGCATGCGGCGGCGGCTTTGCCCGCCCGGTTCTGGCCCAGGACGCGGCTCCGGCGACCGAGCCCGCCCCGGTGCCCGCCCCCGAAGTTCCGGCCGAACCCGCTGCGCCGCAGCAGGCGCCGTTCAGCTTCGACAGCCTGACCGAGGAGATGCGCGCGGCGACGGCGAAGCCCGACCAGCCGCAGCAACTGCCCGACAGCTTCCTGTCGCAGCTGACCTACGACGACTATCGGCTGATCCGCTTCAACCCCGAGCGCGCCCGCTTCGCCGATGTCGAGGAGACCCGCTTCCAGCTCCACGCCTTCCACATGGGCTGGCTGTTCAAGGAACCGGTGCTGCTCTACGAGGTCTCGGGCGACCAGGCCCGGCTGATGGGCTTCGACACCGACGATTTCATCTACGAGCGCGAGGCGCGCACCCATGTGCCCGAGCACACGGTGCTGCCCGGCGTCGCCGGCTTCCGCCTGCACACGCCGCTGAACCGTCCCGACGTCTTCGACGAGCTGGTGGCTTTCCAGGGCGCCTCCTATTTCCGCTCGCTCGGCCGCGGCTCGGCCTATGGGCTCTCGGCACGCGGGCTGGCGGTGAACACCGGCATGTCGATCGCCGAGGAGTTCCCGCGCTTCACCCGGTTCTGGATCCAGCGCCCCGAATCGGGCAGCAGCACGATCACCGTCTGGGCCGCGATGGAGAGCGCCTCGCTCACCGGCGCCTATCAGTTCGTCATCACCCCCGGCGAGGAAACGGTGATGGAGGTGACGGCGCGGCTGTTCCTGCGCAACAACGTCGAGCAGCTCGGCATCGCGCCGCTGACCTCGATGTTCCTCTTTGCCGAGCGCAACCATTCCGACTTCGACGACTATCGTCCGAACGTGCATGACAGCGACGGGCTGGGCATCACCCGCGCCGACGGCGAACTGCTGTGGCGGCCGCTCGCAAACCCGCCGCGCCTCGCCTCGAGCTACTTCACCGAGACCGCGCCGAAAAGCTTCGGCCTCTATCAGCGCGACCGGAATTTCGATCATTATCAGGATGCTGCCGCGCTTTACGAACGCCGCCCCTCCTGCGTGGTCGAGCCTCTGGGTGACTGGGGCAAGGGCGCCGTGCGGCTGGTCGAGATCCCCTCGGACCTCGAGGTCAACGACAATATCGTCGCCTTCTGGGTGCCCGAGGCGCCGGCGAAGGCGGGCGATGCGCTCGAATACCGCTACCGGCTGCGCTGGGGCGACATCGAGCCCTTCGACGGCAGCGCGCTTGCGCGCGTGCTGGAGACCCGCGCCGGCGCCGGCGGCGTCTCGGGCGTGGCGAATACCGATGGCACCCGCAAGTTCGTCATCGACTTTGTCGGCGGTCTGCTGGAAAATCTCCCGGCGGAGGCGGTCGACAAGCTGCACATCGTCGCCTCGGTCTCGAAGGGGGAGATCGTGACGCAGGTGCTGCAACGCATTCCCGAGGACGGGATCTGGCGGCTCGTCCTCGACGTCAAGGCGCCCTCGGGCGCCACCGTGGAACTTTCCGCCCATATCGCGGGTTATGGCCGCAAGCTGACCGAAACCTGGCTCTATCAATGGATCAAGGCATGACCGCACTTCTCGAACCGCAAGCGGCCCGTTCCTCCGTTTCCGCCGTGGCGCTCAGCCCGGCAGAGCTCGTCGCGGGCCCCTGCGCCCTGCCCAACGCCCCCCTCGCAATGCCGATGCAGGTCATCGAGCCGCGTGTGGGCCTGCTGCGGAGGCTTCTTTCAGGGCTGATCCCGCATCACCCCGCGGCGCCGTCGGCGGGCGCCGGCCTCTGAGAACATGAACCGCACAAGCATCTCGCGCGCGGGGCTCTATGCCCTGCGCTCGCTGGCCGTGGGCCTCAGCCTCGTTGCGGGGCTGGGGGCTTTCGTGCTGTTCCTGCAGTTCGGCGATGCCGACGGGCTCGACACGCTCGACATCCTGCGCGCGCTGCTGATCCTGATCTCGACGCTGTGGCTCGCCTGGGGCGCGATCCAGGCGCTGATCGGGCTGACCTCCTTCGCCCATCCGCCGGCGCATGACCCGGCCGCGCCGATCCGTGGCCGCAGCGTGATCCTGATGCCGGTCTACAACGAGGACCCGCTCGCCACCTTCTCGCGCGTCGCCGCGATGGAGGCCTCGCTGCGCGAGACGGGCGACCCGGCGCAGATCCATTTCGCGATCCTGTCGGACACCCGCAACGAAACCATCGCCCGGCGCGAGCTGGTGCTGTTCAAGCACCTCGTCGAGGACCGCAACGGCATGGGCCGCTTCTTCTATCGCCGGCGCGAGAACAACGTCGGCAAGAAGGCCGGCAACATCGAGGACTTCATCACCCGTTCGGGCGGCGCCTATGACTATGCGGTGATCCTCGATGCCGACAGCCTGATGGAAGGCGCGACGATCCTGTCGATGATCCGCCGGATGGAGGCCGAGGAGCGTCTCGGCCTGCTGCAGACCCTGCCGAAGGTGATCCGCGCCCGCTCGCGCTTTGGCCGCGCGATGCAGTTCTCGGCCTCGTTCTTCTCGCCGATCTTCGCGCGGGGCCTTGCGATGATGCAGGGTGAGACCGGCCCGTTCTGGGGCCACAACGCGATCGTGCGCGTGCGCGCCTTCGCCGAAAGCTGCGGCCTGCCCGCACTGCGCGGCAAGCCGCCCTTCGGCGGCCATGTGATGAGCCACGATTATGTCGAGGCCGCGATGCTGGCCCGTGCGGGCTGGATCGTGCGGCTTGACGATGACCTCGGCGGCAGCTTCGAGGAAGGCCCCGAGAACATCGTCGACCACGCCAAGCGCGACCGGCGCTGGTGTCAGGGCAACCTGCAGCATTCGCGCATCATCGGCGCGCCCGGGCTGCGGGCCTGGTCGCGCTTCGTCTTCGCGCAGGGCATCATGGCCTATATCGCGCCGCTGTTCTGGCTGGGCTTCATCCTTGCCTCGATCGCCGCGCCGATCCTCGCCCCGCCGCCCGACTACTTCCCGATCCCGTACTGGCCCTTCCCCTATTTCCCGCCGTCCGAGGCCTCGAAGGCGATCTCGCTCGCCATCGGCATCTTCGGCCTGCTGCTGCTGCCGAAGATCCTGATCGCCACCCGCGCCGCCTTCACCGGCCGCGCGAACGGCTTCGGCGGCGCGCGGCTCGCCTTCCTGTCGACGCTGGGCGAGCTTGCCTTCTCCTCGCTCACCGCGCCGGTGCTGCTGATGTATGCGACGCGCTCGGTGTTTCAGGTGCTGCTCGGCCGCGACGGCGGCTGGCCCACCAACAACCGCGGCGACGGCACCCTGACGCTTGGCGAAAGCTTTGCCGCCTCGCACTGGATCGTCACCATCGGCACCGTCGGCCTGGCCGCGACCTGGGCCTTCGCGCCCGGGCTGCTGCTGTGGCTGCTGCCCGTTGGCGTGCCGATGATCTTCGCCCCGGCGCTGTTGCGCTGGTCCTCGCTGCCCTCGAAGGGGCGGCTGATGGGCGTGCCCACCGAATATGCGCCGGCCCCGGTGATGGTGCTGCACGACCAGATCCTCGAGCGCTGGACCGCTGCGCTCGCCCCCGAAGACGCGCCGGCCGCCTCGGCCGTGGCGCCGGAGAAGACCCATGCCTGAGATGTCCCCCGCTGCGGGGTCGGCGCTGCCCGTGGGCGCGCGCGACCCCCGTCTTGATTTCTTCCGCGGGCTCAGCCTGCTGATGATCTACATCAACCACGTGCCGGGCACCGTCTACGAGAACTTCACCTCGCGCAACTTCGGCCTGTCCGACGCCGCCGAGGGCTTCGTCTTCATGTCCGGCTGCGCCGCCGCGCTGGCCTATGGGCCGAAGATGAAGCAGGGGCTGAACTGGGCCGCCGTCCGCAAGGGCTGGGGCCGGTCCTGGACGCTCTATCTCACCCACATGTTCACCACGATCTGGGCGATCGCCATCGTCTCGGGCGCGGCGCTGTGGTTCGGCAGCTCGGTGATGCTCGGACAGCAGGGCTATCAGGTGATGGGCAGCGATCCGCTCGCCTTCATGATCGGCATCGCCACGCTTGGCCATCAGCTCGGCTACGTCAACATCCTGCCGATGTATGCGGTGCTGATGCTGGGCGCGCCCTTCCTGATCCGGCTCGGCCAGCGCAGCCCGCTGCTGCTGCTGCTGTTCAGCATCGGCTTCTGGGCGCTCAGCGGCCTCTTCCGCTTCGACCTGCCGAACTTCCCGCAGGAGGGGGGCTGGTTCTTCAACCCCTTCTCCTGGCAGATGATCTTCTCCTTCGGCATCCTCACCGGGCTGGCGCTGCGCCACGGCCACCGCTTCGCGCCGCTGAAGGGCTGGCTGATCTGGGTCGCCGCGATCTGGGTGGCGATCTGTCTGGTCTGGGTGAAGTCGGAGACGATCAAGGCCGGCGTCGGCGAATATGTGCACCACCTGCGCGACCTCGGCGTGCCGTTCTTCCTGGTCGAGTTCGACAAGACCTATGTCTCGCTGCCGCGCTTCGCGCATTTCATCGCGCTCGCCTATCTGCTGTCGCTGCCCTGGGGCGTGCCGCGCTTTGCCGCCTCGAAGGCGATGGCGCCGGTGCGGCTGCTCGGCCGGCACGGGCTGCAGGTGTTCGCCGCCAGCACCGTGCTTGCGATCTTCGCGCAGGCGGTGAAGCAGGTGCACCCGGCGGGCTTCGGTCAGGACAGCGTGCTGATCCTCGGCGGGCTCGCCGCGCTCTGGACCCTGGCCTGGATCCGCGACCGGATCAAGCAGTCCGACCGGGCGCAGGCGGCGGCGCTGCACGCCCGGCACGCCGCGCCCCATGCCGCGGGGGCTGCCGCCGCCACCGCCGAGGGCAAGCCGCATTACGCTGCGGCGGCGCGCTGATCAGCCCTGCGGCGCGTCCAGCGCGCCGCAGCTTGCCGCCACGGTCTTCAGCGCCTTCAGCACCGCCTGCACCTTCGGCGTGCGATGCAGATCGACGTGAGTGACAAGCCAGAGCGACGATTCCCACTCCGGGATCGGCGCGATCACCTCGATCACCCGTGGATCGCGCCGCGCCTCGATCACCGGCAGGAAGCCAAGCCCGATGCCGTCGCGCACCGCCGCCGCCTGGCTCTCGGGATCGTTTGCCATGAACACCACCGAATCCGCCGGCTGGTTCGCGGCGAGCCAGCGGAAGAACGGCGCCCGGCTCTCGCGGTTCTCGGCACCGACGAAGCGATGCCCGGCAAGGTCGTCGATCGACGCGGGCCGGCCCATCCGCGCCAGATAGGCCTCGGAGGCATAGAGCGCGACGCGGTTCACGCCAAGCGGCTGCACCACGTTGTCGGGCTCGGTCGGACGACCGCCGGCGCGGATCGCCACATGCGCCTCGCCATATTCCAGACGGAACACGCGCTGATCGGTCAGATAGCGCAGCCGCAGCCCGGGATGGTCGATCATCAGCTGCGCCAGCGCCGGCAGCACGATCCCGGTCAGCGTCGGCAGCGAGGTGATGATCAGCTCGCCCGAGACCTCCTCCCCCGCCCCGGCGATGCGCGCCGCCAGCTGCGAGAACTGGTCCTCGGTCGCCTGGCCCACGGCGAGCAGCTGCAGCCCGGCTTCGGTCGGCGTGTAGCCGCGCGGGTGACGCTGGAACAGCTTGGTGCCGAGCCGCTCCTCGAGCGCGTCGACATGGCGGATCACGGTTGCATGGTGCACCCCCAGCACCTCGGCCGCACCCGATACGGTGCCCACCCGCGCCACCTGATAGGCGGTGCGGATCTCATCCCAATTGTCGAAATTCATCTGTTCACCCGCGAACAATCACTGCGCAATCATGACGATTGAGTTCAGGGGCGCAAGCGCATTTCTTTGCCGCAACAGCAAACACCCCGGAGTCCTCCCCATGACCAAGACCCTGCTTCTCGAAACCTCCATCAAGGGGCCGATGTCGGTCTCGCACAAGATCGCCGCGAAAGTGGCCGCCAAGGTCGGCGGTGACCTGACCGTGCGCGACTGCACCGCGATCCCGGCGATCGACGGTGCCTGGATCGGCGCCGCCTACACCCCAGCCGAAAACCGCACCGACGCGCAGAAGGCGACGCTCGCCCTCTCCGACGCGCTGATCGCCGAGCTGAAGGCCGCCGACACCGTCGTCATCGGCTGCGGCGTCTACAACTTCGGCGTCACCGGCCCGCTCAAGCACTGGATCGACATGGTCTGCCGCGTCGGCGAAACCTTCCGCTACACCGAAGCCGGTCCCCAGGGCCTTGCCGGTGCCAAGCGCGTGATCGTCGCCTATGCCTCGGGCGGCGTGCCGGCCGGGTCGGGCTATGACTTCGCCACCCCCTACATCAAACAGGTTCTGGGCTTCATCGGCATCACCGATGTGACCGTCGTCGCCGCCGAAGGCGTGGCGGTCGACGAGGCCGCGGCGCTCGCCCGCGCCGATGCGCAGATCGCGCAGCTCGCCGCCTGATTCGGTCGCCGCGCCCCGCCCGGCTTCGTGCTCTGCACGGGATCGGGGCGCGGAGGACCTGCCGGTTCTCCCAACCGGCTCGAGGCCCCTCGGTTGACTCCGGGGGGCTTTTCGCCTAGAAGGCCGCAGATTCCCCGGAGGCAGATCCCTCCGGTCCCCGCATGAGGCGGGGATCGCCACCAGTCAGCGCGTTGCGCCCACTGGTGCGCTTTACGTTTGTCGTGCCGGTTCGCCGGTGCCCCGATGGAGATGGCCATGTTCGAGAATCTCTCCGAGCGCCTTGGCGGCGTCTTCGAGCGCCTGACGAAACAGGGTGCGCTTTCGGCCGACGACGTGCGCACAGCGCTGCGCGAGGTCCGCACCGCGCTGCTCGAGGCCGACGTGTCGCTGCCGGTGGTGCGCGACTTCGTCAAACGCGTCGAGGGCAAGGCCACCGGCGCGTCGGTGACGAAATCGGTCACCCCCGGCCAGCAGGTGGTGAAGATCGTCCATGACGAGCTGATCGCGATGCTTGCGGGCGAGGGCCCGGCCGACGCGCTGAAGATCGACAACCCGCCCGCGCCGATCCTGATGGTCGGCCTGCAGGGCTCGGGCAAGACCACCACCACGGCAAAGCTCGCCCGCCGCCTGAAGGAGCGCGAGAAGAAGCGCGTGCTGATGGCGTCGCTCGACATCTACCGCCCGGCGGCAATGGAGCAGCTGGCGATTCTCGGCACCCAGATCGGCGTCGACACGCTGCCGATCGTGGCCGGCGAAAACGCCGTGCAGATCGCCAGGCGCGCCAAGCAGCAGGCGACGCTCGGCGGCTATGACGTCTACCTGCTCGACACCGCGGGCCGGTTGCACATCGACGAAGTGCTGATGGACGAGGTTGCACAGGTCCGCGATGCGGTTTCCCCGCGCGAGACCCTCCTTGTCGTCGACGGCCTCACCGGCCAGGTCGCGGTCGAGGTGGCGCAGGAATTCGAGGACAAGGTCGGCATCTCCGGCGTCGTTCTGACCCGGATGGACGGCGACGGCCGCGGCGGTGCGGCACTCAGCATGCGCGCGGTCACCGGCAAGCCCATTCGCTTCGTCGGCCTCGGCGAGAAGATGGACGCGCTCGAGACCTTCGAGGCCGAGCGCATCGCCGGCCGCATCCTTGGCATGGGCGACATCGTCGCGCTCGTCGAGAAGGCCCAGGAGGTCTTCGAGAAGGAGCAGGCCGAACGCATGATGAAGCGGTTCCAGAAGGGCCTCTTCAACATGAACGACATGAAGTCCCAGCTCGAGCAGATGCTGAAGATGGGCGGCATGCAGGGCGTGATGCAGATGATGCCGGGCATGGGCAAGATGGCGAAGCAGGCCGAGGAGGCCGGTTTCTCCGACCGCGCCATCCGCCGCCAGATCGCGCTGATCAGCGCCATGACCAAGCAGGAACGCGCTCATCCCGAAATGCTGCAGGCCAGCCGCAAGAAGCGCATCGCCGCCGGCGCCGGCCTTGACGTGGCCGAGCTGAACCGGCTGCTGAAGATGCACCGGCAGATGGCCGACACGATGAAGAAGCTCGGCAAGATGGGCAAGGGCGGCATGCTGAAGCAGGCGATGGCCGCGATGCAGGGCAAGATGGGCGGGCTGCCCGACGCCGGCGACATGGACCCGGCGAAGATGGAAGAGGCGGCGAAGGCGCTTGGCCAGATGAAGGGCCTGCCGTCGATGCCGGGGCTTGGCGGCATGGGCCTGCCGGGCGGTCTGTCCGGGCTGATGGGCAAGAAGAAATGACGATCCTGCTCGACATCCCGGTGATCGAGACCGACCGTCTGGTGCTGCGCGCACCGGGCACGGACGACCTGCCGGCGATGTATGATTTCTACGCCTCCGAGCGCTCGCGCTTCGTCGGCGGCCCGTGCTCGCGCGAGCAGGCGTGGCGCTCGCTCGCGATGGAGATCGGGCACTGGGCGCTGCGCGGCTATGGCCGCTGGAGCGTGGTCGAGAAGGCGAGCGGCGAGATCGTCGGCATGGCCGGCATCTTCAACCCCGAAGGCTGGTTCGGCCCGGAAATCGGCTGGGACCTCTACGAGGGCTTCGAGGGCCGCGGCTATGCGACCGAGGCCGGCCGCGCCGCCCGCGCCTATGCCTATGACACCCTCGGGATGTCGAGCGTGGTCAGCCTGACGCGGCTGGCGAACGAACAGTCGGCGCGCGTGGCGCAGCGCCTTGGCGCGGTGCTCGAGGGCACCTTCCAGCACGAGCGCCACGGCATGATGAACGTCTGGCGCCACCCCTCGGCCGCCCAGCTGAAGGAGATGGCCGCATGACCGATGCCGTCACCCGCGCCGCCGAGCTCTTGAAGGAGCATCGCGCCTCGATCGACCGGCTCGACGCGATCCTCGTCTTCACGCTGGCCGAGCGGTTCAAGCACACGCAATCGGTGGGCCGGCTCAAGGCCGAGCACGCGCTGCCCCCCGCCGATCCCGCGCGCGAGGCGCAGCAGATCGCGCGGCTCGAAATGCTGGCGAAGGAGGCCGATCTCGACCCCGAATTCGCCAAGAAGTTCCTGAACTTCGTGATCTCGGAAGTGATCCGGCATCACGAGCAATTGCAGAAATGACGGGCATCTGCCCGCACCCAGCCATCTGAAGGAGATACCCCATGGCTATGAAGATCCGGCTCGCCCGCGGCGGCTCGAAGAAGCGTCCGCACTACGCGATCGTCGCCACCGACTCGCGCATGCCGCGCGACGGCCGCTTCCTCGAGAAGCTCGGCACCTATAACCCGCTGCTCGCCAAGGACAGCGAAGACCGCGTCAAGATGGACATGGAGCGCGTGCAGTACTGGCTCGCCCAGGGCGCCCAGCCGACCGACCGCGTCGCCCGCTTCCTGGAAGCCGCCGGCGTCGTCGCGAAGACCGAGCGCAAGAACATGAAGAAGGCCGAGCCCGGCGACAAGGCGAAGAAACGCGCCGAGGAGAAGGCCGCCAAGGCCGCCGCTCCGGCCGAAGAATAATCTGGCCCAAGGCCCGATTTCGGCTAAGACAGGCGGGCCGGGCAGGGATGCCCGGCCCGTTGCACAAGGAGGCCCCCGATGACGAAAGAGGATCGCGTCTGCGTCGGCGCCATCGCCGGAGCCTTCGGCGTGAAGGGCGAGGCGCGGCTGAAAAGCTTTTGCTCGACCCCCGAGGACATCGCCACCTACGGGCCGCTCTGGCTCGAGGATGGCGCGCGCAGCTTCACGGTGACGCTGACGCGCCCGGTGACGGGCGGGATGGGCGCGCGGCTGACCGGTCTTGCGACCAAGGAAGAGATCGATGCGCTGAAGGGCGCGACGCTCTGGGCCGACCGCGACCGCCTGCCCTCGCTGCCCGATGACGAGTTCTACCACACCGACCTGATCGGCCTGCCGGTCTTCGACGCGGGCGGGGTGCAGATCGGCAAGGTCCGCGCGGTGCAGAACTTCGGCGCCGGCGACATCCTCGAGATCTTCGCGCCCGGCCGCAAGACGACGCTGATGCTGCCCTTCACCCGCGCCGTGGTGCCCACCGTCGATCTCAAGGCCGGACGGATCATCGCCGACCCGCCCGAGGAACTCGAATGACGCTGCAACGGGTGATCATCCACCCGGGCTTTCACAAGACCGGCACCTCGAGCGTGCAGCGCGCGCTGCGCACGTGCCGGGCCGATCTGGCCCCCCTCTGGCAGATCGGGCTCGAGGAGGATTTCCCGGATGCCGCCGCGGCCGCGCGCGCCTATTCACTGCGCCGCGACCCGCTCGATCTGGGCCTGTTCCAGCAGGCGCTGGCCGACTGGATCGAGACGCTGGAGCTTGCCGGGACCGAGGGGCTGCTGCTCAGCTGCGAGTCGCTGATGGGCGAGATCCCGGGCCCACCCGGCGGTGCCCGCGACTATTCCGCCGGCCCCGATCTGGCGGTGGCGCTGGTCGAGGTGCTGCGCGCGGCCTTTGGCTCAAACATCGCGGTGACGCTGCACCTGTCCACCCGCGACAGCGCCGACTGGCTTGAAAGCCTGCACTGGCAGCTGGTGCGCGGCGGGCTGGTCGACGAGCGCTTCGGCGCCTTCGCGCGGCGGATGCGCGGCCATACCGACCTTGGCGCGCAGGCCCGTGCCATCGCCGCGGCCGTCGCGGCCGTGCCGGTGCAGATCGCGCCGCTTGAGGAGATGACCGGCCCAGAGGGGCCGCTTGGCCCGCTTCTCGACCTGATGGGCTGGCCCGCGGCGCAGCGGCAGGCGTTTCAGGCGATGCCGCGGGTGAACGCCCGCCCGCCGCACGTCGACCGGCTGCACCTTGCCAATCGCTTCGCCCGGATTAACCGCAGGGTTGAAGGGCGCGAGGCAGCGAAGGCCGTCAAGCAACGGATGATGGCCCGGATCTGGGCCCGCGCGCGCCGCACCCGCGCGCCGAACGAGGAACAAGCATGAGCACCGACACCGGCTCCGACGAGAACGCCCCCGAAGCGGCCCCAGAGCCCCCGCCCGCGCCCCGCCGCGTCGGCAAGGGCGCCGAGAAATACTCGACGAGCTACCTCGCCGAGGCCGAGGTGCCGGCGGATGCCCCCACCCGCGCGCTCGGCCGGCGTCATGTCGTCACCTCGCTCGCCGGTGGCAAGCTGCGGCCGCGCGACCTGATGGAGGAGGTGAACGAGCCCGCCGCCGGCTGGCGCGCGAAGATCGTCACCCTCTTCCCCGAGGCCTTCCCGGGCGTTCTGGGCCTCAGCCTGACCGGCAAGGCGATGACCGAGGGGCTGTGGTCGATCGAGACCATCGACCTGCGCCCCTTCGGCCTTGGCAAGCACCGCAACGTCGACGACACCCCCGCGGGCGGCGGCGCCGGCATGGTGCTGCGCGCCGATGTGGTGGCGGCAGCGCTTGATACCGCGGCCGCGGGCACGCCCGCCGACCGCGAAAGATGGCCGGTGATCTTCATGAGCCCGCGCGGCAAGCCCTTCACCCAGGCCGACGCGCGCCGCTTTGCCGCCGCCGAGGGGATGACCATCCTGTGCGGCCGCTTCGAGGGCGTCGACGAGCGGGTGCTGGAGCATTACGCGATCGAGGAGGTCTCGATCGGCGATTTCGTCCTCACCGGCGGCGAGCTGGCGGCGCAGGTGATCCTCGACGCGATCGTGCGGCTGCGCCCGGGGGTTCTGGGCAATGCCGAGAGCGCGGTCGAGGAAAGCCATTCGAACGGGCTGCTGGAGCATCCGCAATACACCCGCCCTGCCGAATGGGAGGGCCGTGCGATCCCCGAGGTGCTGACCTCGGGCAATCACAAGAAGATCGCCGAATGGCGGCGCACGATGAGCGAGGCGCTGACCAGGGAGCGGCGGCCCGACCTGTGGGAGAAGTTCGGCAAGTGATGCCACACGGCGCGCGCGGGACAGGCCGCGCGGGGGCTCTGCCCCGCCGAGGCAATGCCTCGGCCCCCCGAGGTATTTGGGGCAAGATGAATGGGGGGCGTGCGCGCCCGATTTCCAGGGGGAGGACAACATGAGCCCCATTCGATTGCATCGTGGCCGGCTTTTCGATCACGTCCAGCTTGTGGTCCGCGACCTTGCGGCGAGTGCGGAGTTCTACAGGGCCGTTCTCGCCGAACTCGGGATCGCCGTGACCGACACCGGCAATGGCTGCTTCTTCGCAGACGAGCTGGTGGTATCGGCGCTCGACAGCCCGACCGCCTCGGGCGTGCTGACCGGGCGCCAGCACCTGGCCTTTCAGGCCCGAGACCGCGCCACCGTCGACGCCTTCCACCGCGCTGCCCTCGCCCATGGCGGGCGCGACAACGGCGCCCCCGGCCTGCGGCCCTACCATCCCGAATATTATGCGGCCTTCGTTCTCGATCCCGATGGCAACAACATCGAGGCGGTGTATCAGGGACAGGCCCGGCGCAGCGCGGCATCTGTGGTGATCGAAGTCTGACGCCGCGGCCCTGTGCGGCGGGCCTCGGATGGGAAGAGGCCATCGCCCTCCCCCACTTCCCCCTTGATCCGTTGGCCGTTTGACCGTATGACGCGCCGTCCGGACCGGAATCGGCTCTCGGACCCTTTGCCCGTTGCCTGTGACCGTCTGCTTCGGCGTTCACATGGGGCACGCGCGGGGAAGGACAGCAAAAGACGAACGATCCTCCGGCGGGCGCCCCTTCCCAGATGAAGGCCAGCGGACCCGAGTGAAGACCGGAGCTCTCGGGCGGCGACATCTTTGCGGGCTTACCGCAAGCAACGAAAGGACATGCGATGAACCTGATCGCGCAACTCGAGGCGGAACAGATCGCCGCCCTCGGCAAGACCATTCCGGATTTCAAGGCCGGCGACACCGTTCGCGTCGGCTTCAAGGTGACCGAAGGCACCCGCACCCGTGTGCAGATGTATGAAGGCGTCTGCATCGCGCGCAAGGGCGGTTCGACCCTCGCCGCCTCGTTCACCGTGCGCAAGATCTCCTTCGGCGAAGGCGTCGAGCGCGTGTTCCCGCTCTATTCGACCAACATCGACTCGATCGAGGTCGTCCGTCGTGGCCGTGTGCGTCGTGCGAAGCTCTACTACCTGCGTGACCGTCGCGGCAAATCGGCCCGTATCGCCGAAGACACCACCTACAAAGCCAAGGCCTGAGGAGCGGACCGATGAAATCCGAAATCCATCCCGAATACCACTTCATCACCGTCAAGATGACCGACGGCACCGAGTATCAGACCCGGTCGACCTGGGGCAAGGAAGGCGAAGTCATGTCGCTCGACATCGACCCGACCTCGCACCCGGCCTGGACCGGCGGCAATGCCCGTCTGATGGACACCGGCGGCCGCGTGTCGAAGTTCAAGAACAAGTACGCCGGCCTGGGCTTCTGAGCCCCGCCGCTTGCGGAAACCGGAAAGGGCGCCCCTCGGGCGCCCTTTTTCGTGGCCAGTGCCGGGCAGCAGCGCCACGCCCCGGCACATTCGCCAACATCCCCTTGCGCCAGGACGGAACCTTGGTTAGCCCGAATCTGACCATCAGCGCCCTGCCAGGCGCGTCAGAACCCGGGGGAAGAACGTGGCGCATATCATTGTGACCGGAAACGAGAAGGGCGGTTCCGGCAAGTCGACCACCTGCATGCATGTCGCCACGGCGCTGTGCCGGATGGGACACCGGGTCGGGGCACTCGATCTCGACATCCGCCAGCGCAGCTTCGGCCGCTATGTCGAGAACCGCCGCGCCTTCCTCGCCCGCGAGGGGCTCGATCTGCCCACCCCCGAATATCGCGACCTGCCCGAGGCCGAATCCGAAAGCCTTGCGCCGGGCGAGAACCCCTATGACCACCGCCTCGCGGCCGCAGTGGCCGAGCTGGAACCCGAGTGCGACTTCATCCTGATCGACTGCCCCGGCTCGCACACCCGGCTGAGCCAGGTGGCGCATTCGCTCGCCGACACGCTGATCACGCCGCTCAACGACAGCTTCATCGACTTCGACCTGCTGGCGCGGATCGACCCCGAGACCTCGAAGGTTCTCGGCCCCTCGATCTATTCGGAAATGGTCTGGTCGGCGCGGCAGCTGCGCGCGCGCGCCGGGCTGAAGCCGATCGACTGGATCGTGCTGCGCAACCGCGTCGGCGCCCAGCAGATGCACAACAAGCGCAAGGTCGGCGCGGCGCTCGAACAGCTGTCGAAGCGCATCGGCTTCCGCGTGGCTCCGGGCTTTTCCGAGCGCGTGATCTTCCGCGAGCTGTTCCCGCGCGGGCTTACCCTGCTTGATCTGCGCGACCTCGGGGTCGAGAACCTGAACATCTCGAACGTGGCGGCGCGGCAGGAGTTGCGCGAGCTGATGAAGGAGCTGCGGCTGCCCGGCGTCGAGGTCGACTTCTGAGCTCAGGCCGAGAGGCGGCCCGGACGGAACGGCGAGACCGGGGCGTGATGGGCGAGCTTGCGATGGCTTTGCCGGCCCAGCGCACACAGCCGCGCCTCGAGGATCGCATCGGCCTCGTCCTCGCGGAAGAGGCCGAAGAGTTTCATCAGGCTGCGCATCGTTCCGTCCTCCCGCCGTCAGGGATGTCCGAAGACAGGCTTGCGCCGGATTGCGGCCAAATCTTGACCCGACGGCGGAGTTCCGAAGGCGTCCGGCGGGCTTAGCGCCGCCCCAGAAGCGTGCAGATCCGCCGCGTGGCAAGCGCATAGCCCTCGATCCCGAGCCCCGCGATCACACCATCGGCGCGCAGCGAGACATAGGAGTGATGGCGGAAGGCCTCGCGCTTGTGCACGTTCGAGATATGCACCTCGATCACCGGCCCCTCATAGGCGTTCAGCGCGTCGAGCAGCGCGACCGAGGTGTGGGTCCAGGCGGCCGGATTGATCACGATGCCCGCCGCGGCATGGCGCGCCTCGTGCACCCAGTCGATCATCTCGCCCTCGTGGTTGGTCTGACGCAGCACCACCTTGAGCCCGCGCGTTCCCGCCTCGGCGGCGCACAGCGCCTCGACATCGGCGAGCGTCTCGCGGCCGTAGATCTGCGGCTCGCGCTGGCCGAGCAGGTTCAGGTTCGGCCCGTTCAGGATGAAGATCGTGTCGCTCATGCTTGCCTCCGTGGCCGTGCGCCGGCCCTGCCCCGTTCTGCGCCGGGACAGGGCCGCTTGCCAAGCCCCGCCGTTCAGCGCCGCTTCATCGCGTCCAGAAGCGCAGCCCCGAAAGCGCCGGTCGCGGCACCCGAGTTGCCCTTCGGCCCGGCGCTCATCGGCGCTTTCGGGCCCCGCCCCTTCGGCGCGCCCTGCGGCCCGCGCGCGGCGCGTTCCTCGCTCGCCGAGGCGCCGCCGTCCTTGCGCATGGTCAGCCCGATGCGCTTGCGCGCCACGTCGACCTCGGTCACCCGCACCCGCACCACGTCGCCCGCCTTCACCACCTCATGCGGGTCCTTCACGAAACGGTCGGCAAGCTGGCTGATGTGAACGAGCCCGTCCTGATGCACGCCGATGTCGACGAAGGCGCCAAAGGCCGCGACGTTGGTCACCGTGCCCTCGAGCTGCATCCCCGGCTTCAGGTCCTTGATGTCCTCGACACCGTCGGCGAAGGTCGCGGTGACGAAGCTCGGTCGCGGGTCGCGCCCGGGTTTTTCCAGCTCGCTCAGGATGTCGCGCACCGTGGGCAGGCCGAACCGCGCATCGACGAAATCGGCCGCGTTCAGCCGCTTCAGCGCGGCGCTATCGGCCATCAGGGTGCGGATGTCGCGGCCGCAGGCGGTCACGATCCGGCGCGCCACGTCATAGGCCTCGGGGTGCACCGCCGAGGCGTCGAGCGGTTCGTCGCCCTCGCGGATGCGCAGGAAGCCCGCGCATTGCTCGAAGGCGCGCGGCCCGAGGCGGCTGACCTTCAGCAGTTCCTTGCGCGAGCGGAAGGCGCCATTCTCGTCGCGATGCGCGACGATCGCCTCGGCCAGCCCCGGCCCGAGCCCCGAGACATGGGCCAGCAGCGGCGCCGAGGCGGTGTTCAGATCGACGCCCACGGCGTTCACCGCATCCTCGACCACGCCCTCGAGCGCACGGCCGAGCTTCGACTGGTCGACGTCGTGCTGATATTGCCCGACGCCGATCGACTTCGGCTCGATCTTCACCAGCTCGGCCAGCGGGTCCTGCAGCCGCCGCGCGATCGAAACCGCGCCGCGCAGGCTGACATCGAGCCCGGGGAATTCGCGCGCCGCAAGCTCCGAGGCGGAATAGACCGAGGCGCCGGCCTCGGACACCACCACCTTCACCGGCGCCGTCACGCCCGCGGGCAGCAGCTTCAGCGTGTCGGCGACCAGCCGCTCGGTCTCGCGGCTGGCGGTGCCGTTGCCGATCGCGATCAGCGCGACCCCATGCGCCGAGACCAGCCGCAGGATCGCCGCCTGCGCGCCGCGCACACCGTTCTTCGGCTGGAACGGATAGAACGTGTCGGTGGCCACAAGCTTGCCGGTGGCATCAACGACCGCCGCCTTGACCCCGGTGCGGATGCCCGGGTCAAGACCGAGCGTCGCCTTCGAACCCGCGGGCGCCGCCAGCAGCAGATCCTTGAGGTTGCGCGAGAAGACGGCGATCGCCTCTTCCTGCGCCCGGCCGCGCATCTCGGCGGTCAGATCGAGCATCATCGACAGCGACAGCTTCACCCGCCAGGTCCAGCCCGCCACCGTGCGCAGCCAGACATCGCCGGGCGCCTGCGTGCGCGCATCGAGCACCGCGCCGACCATGGCGACGGCACGTTCCGCGCCGGCCTCGTCGGGCCCGATGTCGAGCGTCACCACCCCCTCGTTCGAGGCGCGCAGCAGCGCCAGCGCGCGGTGGCTCGGGATCGTCGCCCAATCCTCGGCATGGTCGAAGTAATCCGAGAATTTCGCGCCCTTCTCCTCCTGCCCGGCGACGACCTTCGCCGTCACCTTCGCCTCGCGGGCGAGGAAGCTGCGCAGCTCGCCCAGAAGGGTCGCGTTCTCGACCAGCCCCTCGGCGACGATCTCGCGCGCCCCGGTCAGCGCGTCCTTCACCGTCGGCACCGCCTCGGTCACGAAGCCCTGCGCCAGCGCCTCGGGATCGGCACGGCGATCGGCAAGGATGCCCTCGGCGAGGGGCGCAAGCCCGTTTTCGCGCGCGATCATCGCCTTGGTGCGGCGCTTCGGCTTGTAGGGCAGATAGATGTCCTCGAGCTCGGCCTTGGTGCCGGCGCCGGCCAGCGCGCGGGCGAGATCGTCGGTCATCTTGCCCTGCTCGGTGATGCTCGAGACGATGGCGGCGCGGCGGGCCTCCATCTCGCGCAGATAGATCAGCCGGTCGGCGAGCTTGCGCAGCTGCGTGTCATCAAGCCCGCCGGTCACTTCCTTGCGGTAGCGGGCAACGAAGGGCACCGTCGCGCCGCCGTCCAGAAGCTCCGTCGCGGCGCGCACCTGCTCGGGGCGGGCGTCGATTTCGGCTGCGATGGTGCGGGCGA
Organism: Paenirhodobacter huangdaonensis; assembly: GCF_004022465.1. Lineage (NCBI taxonomy): Bacteria > Pseudomonadati > Pseudomonadota > Alphaproteobacteria > Rhodobacterales > Paenirhodobacter > Paenirhodobacter huangdaonensis. The sequence continues at coordinate 311,238 of NZ_SAVA01000003.1, forward strand.
TGCGGGCGGCTGTGTCCATGCTCTCCTCCGGGGTTTGGAGCGCCTTTCTAGCCCTGCGCCGGGCCGTCGCCAAGGGCGGGTTTGGCTTGACAGCGGCGCGCCGCCGGGTCCTGATCCGGGCCGAAAAGGAGATCCGCGATGACCCAGTTCGAGCGTGATGTGGAAGAGCGGCTGGTCCGCTATACCTCGGTCGACACGCAAAGCGACGAAAATTCAGCGACGCAGCCGAGCACGGCGATCCAGCTCGATCTGGCGCGGATGCTGGCCGCGGAACTGGCCGCGATCGGTGCGGCCGAGGTGACGGTGACCGGGTATGGCGCGGTGCTGGCGACGGTGCCGGCGACCGCCGGGGGGCCGGTGATCGGGCTGCTCGCCCATATGGACACCGCGCCCGCCTACAACGCGACCGGGGTGAAGCCGCGGGTGATCCGCGACTATGCCGGCGGGCCGATCACCTTCCCCGACGCCCCCGATCTGGTGCTGAGCCCCGAGGCCGCGCCCTATCTGGCCACGAAGACCGGCGATGACATCATCACCGCCTCGGGCCTCACGCTCCTTGGCGCCGACGACAAGGCCGGGGTGAGCGTGGTGATGACGCTCGCTGCGCATCTGCTCGCCCATCCCGAGATCGCGCATCCGAAGCTGCGCATCGCCTTCACCCCGGACGAGGAGATCGGCCACGGCGTCGATCCGCGCCTGCCCGCCGATCTGGGCGTCGATTTCGCCTATACGCTCGACGGCGGCGCGCTTGGCGAGGTCGAGCACGAGACCTTCTCGGCCGATGGCGCCAAGGTGAAGATCACCGGCGTCTCGACCCATACCGGCACGGCGCAGGGCAAGATGGTGAACGCGCTGCATCTGGCGGCGAAGCTGATCGAGCTGTTGCCGCAGGCGACCCAGACCCCCGAGGTGACGGCCGGGCGCGACGGCTTCTGGCATGTCTACGCGCTCACCGGCACCGCGGCCGAGGTCGAGCTGAGCATCATCTTGCGCGATTTCGAACTCGACGGTCTTGCCGCGCGCGGCGAGATGCTGCGCACCGCCTGCGCCGCCATCGCCGCGACCGAGCCGCGCGCGAAAGTCACCTGCGAGATCCGGCCGCAATATCGCAACATGCGCTACTGGCTCGAAAAGGACATGACGCCGGTGACGCTCGCCCATGCCGCCTGCCGCGCCGAGGGGATCGAGCCTGTCGCCCGCGCCATCCGCGGCGGCACCGACGGCTCGCGGCTGACCGAGATGGGCGTGCCCTGCCCCAATCTCTTCACCGGCATGCAGGAGATCCACGGCCCGCTCGAATGGGTCTCGGTGCAGGACATGGCGGCGGCGGTGCGGGTCTGCCTGCGGCTCGTGTCGCTGGCGGCACAGGCATGAAGGAGACAGACATGACCGATCTTCTGTTCGAGGCCCCGGCCCTTCCGACCCTGCCGGTCGCGGGCAGTGCCGCGCGCTATCCGGTGCGGCGCATCTTCTGCGTCGGCCGCAACTATGCCGAACACGCGAAGGAAATGGGCGCCGAGGTCGACCGCGAGTCGCCCGTCTATTTCACCAAGTCGGCCTTCGCGCTGGCGGCCTCGGGCAGCGCGCTGCCCTATCCGCCGGGAACGCAGGACCTGCACCACGAGGTCGAGCTGACCGTGGCGCTTGGCGCGCCGCTCTTCCGCGCAAGCGAGGCCGAGGCGGCGGCGGCGGTCTTCGGCTATGCCGTCGGGCTCGACATGACGCGGCGCGATCTGCAGGCGGCGGCGAAGGCAAAGCGCCATCCCTGGGACACCGGCAAGGATTTCGAGGGCTCGGCCATCGTCGCCGGGATCACCCCCGCCGCCACCTTCGGCGCGGTGGCGGATCAGCCGATCGCGCTCACTGTGAACGGCGCGCCGCGGCAGGGCTCGGGTCTGGGCGAGATGATCTGGTCGGTGCCGGCGCTGCTCGCGCATCTGTCGACGCTCTATCACCTCGGGCCGGGCGATCTGGTGATGACCGGCACGCCCTCGGGCGTGGGCGCGGTCGGGCCGGGCGATGTGCTTGAAGGCACGATCGCCGGGCTGGCCCCGGTGCGGCTGACGATCACCGCGCCGGAGTAAGATCACGCCACCAGCTGCACCAGCGCGAAGGCGAGGCCCGAGATGAAGACTGCCGCCATCGCGCCAAGCGCCAGCGGCCGCAGCCCGCGCGCCTTCAGCCGGCGGATGTCGGTTTCCAGCCCCATCGCCGCCAGCGCCACGGTGAGCAGGAAGGCCGTGCCCTTGGCAATCGCCGCATGCAGCGCGGGCGCGGGCGGCAGCACGGTGTTCAGCAGCACCACCGCGATGAAGCCGAAGACGAACCACGGCAGCGGCGGCCGCGCCGCGCCCTCGGCCCGCTCGCGCCGCAGCGCGCCCAGCGTCAGGATCAGGGGCGCAAGCAGCATCACCCGGCTCAGCTTGGCGATGGTGCCGAAATGCCCCGCCTCCTCGCCGCGGGCAAAGGCCGCCCCCACCACCTGCGCCACCTCATGGATCGAGGCGCCGGTCCACAGCCCATAGGCGCGCGGGCCAAGGTCGATCGCGGCGGCGAGCATCGGCGCGCCCAGCATGGCGAGCGTGCCGAAGACGGTGACGCAGGCGATGGCATAGGCGACATCCTCGTCATCGGCATTCGTCACCGTGTTCACCGCGATCACCGCCGAGGCGCCGCAGATCGAGCTGCCGGCGGCGATCAGCTCGGCGAGCGGCGCGGGCACGCCCAGAAGCCGGCCGAGCAGTTTCGTCACGGTGAAGGTGGCGACCAGCGTCACGGCGATGACCGCAAGGCCCGAGACACCGACCGAGGCCGCCTGCGTCAGCGTCAGCTGAAAGCCGAGCAGCACCACCCCCGCGCGCAACACGCGCTTGAGCGAGAAGGCGATGCCCGGTTGCAGCACGGCGATGGTGCCCACAGTATTGCGCCAGACGACGCCCAGGATCAGCGCGAGGACAAGCGGGCTGAGCGCGGCGATGCCAAGCACCGCCTGCCCCGCCATCGCGAGCAGCGCAAGGGCAAGGCAGAGCGCAAGGCCCGGGGCGACAAGGCGCGGGGGCAGCGCCGGGCGGGGAAGGACGAGAGAGGTCATGGCAGGAACTTTCGCTGGATGCCCCCTCATCGCCCGACGCATTCAACAATTCCAATTCATAATTCTGGTGGAATCGTTCGTTTTCACTTATGAATTGCGCATGACGCCCGAACAGCTCCGCATCTTCCTTGCCGTCGCCGACCGCGCCCATGTCACCCGCGCGGCCGAGGCGCTTGGCCTGACGCAATCGGCGGTCTCGGCGGCGCTTGCGACGCTCGAGCGCGCCCATGACGTGCAGCTTTTCGACCGGATCGGCCGGCGCATCGTGCTGACCGCCGAGGGCGCGGCCTTCGTGCCCGAAGCGCGGGCGGCGCTTGACCGGCTCGAGGCGGCGCGGGCGGTGCTCGACGATCTCGGCGCGCGGCCGCAGGGCATGCTGCGGATCTGGGCCAGCCAGACCGTTGCCAGCTACTGGCTGCCGGCGCTGCTGGTGCGGTTCCGCGCCACGCATCCGCAGGTGCGGCTGCGGCTCGATGTCGGCAACACCGCGCAGGTCGCGGAGGCGGTGCGCGCCGGGGCGGCTGATCTCGGCTTTGTCGAGGGGGCGGTGAGCGAGGGCGCGCTGCGCGCCCGCGCGGTGGCGCGCGACCGGCTGGTGCTGGTCGGCCCGGCAGGGCAGCCGCTGCCCGCCGGCGCGGCGCTGGCGCAGGCCCGCTGGATCCTGCGCGAGGAGGGCTCGGGCACGCGCTCGGTCGCCCTTGCCGCGCTCGGCCGGCTGGGCATCGACACGGCGGCGCTCGACGTGGTGCTGGAACTCCCCTCGAACGAGGCGGTGCTGGCCGCGGTGGCGGCGGGCGGCGGGATCTCGGCGCTGTCCGAACGGGTCCCGGCACATGCCACGGCCTCGGGCGCGGTCACGCTTGCCCCCCTGCCCGGCGCCGAGCGGCCCTTCACCGCGCTCAGCCACCCCGAGCGCCACCGCACCCGGGCGATGGCGGCGTTCCTCGAGCTTGCGGGTTAACTGCGGCGCAGCAGGTAGATGTCCATGATCCAGCCATGCGCGGCGCGCGCGGCGGCGCGGGTGGCAAGGATCTTTGGCCCCGCCTCGGCCAGCGGGCCCGCGTGCAGCACCTCTTCGGCCATGCCGACGAAGGCGCCCCACCAGATCGTCACCCCCTCGGGGGCAAGCGTGGTGAAGGCGCAGCCGCCGTCGAGCATCACCACCACCGTCTCGGCGCCCTCGGGCCAGCCCGCCTCGCGCAGCCGCCGCCCGGTGGTGAGCAGGACCGGCGCGCCGATCTCGTTGAGCGGGATCGCATGGGCGGCGCAGAGCGCCTGCACCGCGGTGATGCCGGGAATGACGCGGGTCGTCACCGGCAGCACGCGGGCCAGCCGCGCCGCGATGCGCAGCGTCGAATCGTACAGCGACGGGTCGCCCCAGACCAGCAACGCCACCCGCCCCTCGGGGCCGATCTGCGCGCGGATCTCGCGCTCCCAGGCGGCGGCGATGGCGTCATGCCAGTCGTCCACCCCCTGCCGGTAGGAGGGGTTTTCCGCCTCCCGCACCGGCAGGGCGAAGTCGACGACACGGGGCCCGGGCACGCGCAGATGGGTTTCGCACAGCGCGCGGCGCAGCCCGGCAAGGTCCGACTTCCCGGCGCCCTTGAGCGGGATCAGCACAAGGTCGGCCGCGTTCATCGCCTCGATCGCCTGCAGCGTCAGGTGCCCCGGGTTGCCGGTGCCGATGCCGATGAGGGTCAGTTCGATCATGCGTGTCATCTGCGGGCGGCAGGATACCCCGCCGCCCGCAGCTCCTCAGGCGTAAAGCCGCGGGGTGACGAGGGCCGAGCCGCGCAGCGCGTGGATGCGCTTCGCCACCGCCAGCACGCCAAGGTCGACGAGCGGCTCGACGAGGATCACCGTCATGTAGGCCACGCCGAAGGTCGCGACCTGCGAGACCGCGCCGAAGCCCTGACCATAGAAGGCCCAGAATGCGACCCAGGCGACGATGCCGCCCTGATAGGCGGTCGAGAGCGCGAGGGCCTGGGTATAGCGCAGTTCGACATAGGGCGTGCCGGGCGCGATCAGCCGCTTTGCCAGCAGCTGCAGACCGAAGAGCGGCACCAGCAGCGTGGTCACGTTCATCCCGTATTGCGGCAGGTCGAAAGGCGCGAAGAACAGCCCCTGGGTCAGCAGGCCAAGCGCCAGCCCGATCGCCGCCGGCGCCGCGCCGAGGATCAGGAACAGCGTCGAGCCGAGGATCAGGTGCACCTCGGACACGCCCACGGGCATGTGCGGCAGCACCTCGAAGAAGGTGAAGACGAGGGCGGTGGCGATCGCCGAACGGGCGATCAGCGACAGGGCGCCCTGCGCGCGGATCGCGTCGAAGGCGGTCTTCAGCGTGTAGGCGCCCGCGGTGGCAGCGGTGGCATAGCTCAGCACCAGCTTGGCGCCGGTGACGATACCGGGTTCGATATGCATGTCGGTCTCCTTGCCGTCACACCCGACGGCGGTTGAGGTTGCCTGCTGGCCGGTTTCCTGGCTCGCGGGTCGCAGCACCTCTTCGCCTTCCCGGGGAAGCCCCAGTGGCAATGTGAAGGGCGCTCGCCGCATACAGTCGCGGGGGCGGCCGGGGCTTCGGGCGCCGCAACTGGGTCCGCCCTTCCCCGTTCCCGATGAAGCCCGGCGCTTTGCGCGGGATGGGCACCATACAGGCGTTCAGGTAAACGCCAACGGCGCGCAGAGGTCAAGCGTCGCCGGTCTCTCCGGGCGGCAGGCCGAAGGGGGCGAGCGGGCCATAGAAGATCAGCGCCGGATGGTCGGTGCGGGCCCCCGCCAGCACCTCGGCCAGCTCCGCCACGGTCGCGCGCAGGAAGCTTTGCCCGGCCTGCCCCACCGCCTCGGCCAGCATCGCGGGGGTGTCGGCGGGCAGGCCCTGCGCGATCAGCCCGCGGGCAAGCTCGGGGAAGGTGCGCTTGCCCATGAAGACGACGGTGGTCACCGCCGGATCGGCAAGCGCCGCCCAGTTCAGCGTCTCGGGCAGGCCGCCGGTGACATCGGCGCCGGTGACGAATTGCAGCCGCCGCGCGGTCAGCCGCCGCGTGAGGGGAATGCCCGCATGCGCCGCCGCGGCACAGGCCGAGGGCACGCCCGGCACGATCTCGTAGGGGATGGCCGCGGCCAGAAGCGCACTGATCTCTTCCTCGAGCCGGCCGAAGAGGCCCGCGTCGCCCGACTTCAGCCGCACCACCCGCTTGCCCGCCTGCGCATGCTCGACCAGAAGCGCATTCACATGCTCCTGCTTCGCCGAGGGCCGGCCGGCGCGCTTACCCACCGCGATCCGCTCCGCCCCCGGCCCCGCATGATCCAGCACCGGGCCCGAGGCGAGGTCGTCGTAAAGCACGACATCGGCGCGCTTGAGCCGGTCGACCGCCTTGAGGGTGATCAGCTCGGGATCGCCCGGGCCGGAGGAAACGAAGGAGACGAAGCCGGTCATGCGCTGGCCTTTGCGATCAGGTGGAAGAAGGTGCCGGTGACGCGCCCGCCGCCCGGGGTGAGGCGCAGCGAGCCGGTCTCGGCCACCGCCGCGCCAGTGGCATCGGTGACCGCGGCAAGCGGCGCGTCGGGCTGGGCGAGGATCGTGGCATAATGGAACTCGTGCCCGCGCAGCCGGGTGCCGGGCGGGGCGAAGGGCGTGGGCGCCGCAAGCGTGGCGAGTCGGTATCCGAGATGCATCCGGCGTGTCGCGAAAGAGGTTTCGAGCCCGAGGAGCCCGGCCATAGGATAGCGCGCCCCGTCGGCCGCGACGAGCCCCGCGCCAAGCACCATGTAGCCGCCGCATTCGCCATGCACCGGGCGGGTTTCGGCAAAGGCGCGCAGCCCGGCGCGGAAGGTCTGGGCGGCAGCCAGCCGCGGCGCGTGCAGCTCGGGATAGCCGCCGGGCAGCCAGCAGGCATCGGCGCCCGGGTCCGGCGCCTCGTCGGCGAGCGGCGAGAACGGCACGATCGTCGCCCCGGCCGCGCGCCATTCGGCCAGAAGGTGCGGGTAGACGAAGGAAAATGCCGCGTCGCGAGCCAGCGCGATGCGCCCGCCCGGCGGGGCAAGGCGCGGCGCGGGTGTAGCGTCCATCGGCACGGCGGATGCCACCGCCTGCATCCGCTCAAGATCGCAGCAGCGCGCGATCACTGCCCCCGCCTCGGCCAGCAGCGCCTCGAGCTCGTGCGTCTCCTCGGCCTGCACAAGGCCCAGATGGCGCTCGGGCAGGCGGATGCCCGCGGCGCGCGGCAGCACGCCCAGCACCTCGATCGCCACCGCCTCGAGCCCGCGCCGGATCAGCGCCTCGTGCCGAGCCGAGGCGACGTTGTTCAGCACCACGCCGGCAAGCCGCACATCGGCGCGGTAGCGCGCAAAGCCAAGCGCCATCGCCGCAACCGATTGCGCCGCGCCCGAGGCATCGAGCACCAGCACCACGGGCCAGCCGGTCAGCGCCGCGATATCGGCCGAGGCGCCGATCCCCGCCTCGCCCGGCACCGCGACCCCGTCAAAAAGGCCCATCGAGCCCTCGGCAATCACCAGCGCCGCGTCATCAGACGCGGTGAGCGCGGCGATCTGCCCCGCGGTCATCGCCCAGCTATCGAGGTTGACCGAGGCGCGCCCGGCGGCGGCGGCGTGAAAGGCCGGGTCGATGTAATCGGGCCCGCATTTGAACGGCCGCACCGCGACGCCGCGCGCCCGCAACGCGGCAATCAGGCCGAGCGTCAGCGTGGTCTTGCCGGTGCCCGAGGCGGGCGCGGCGATCAGCAGCCCCCCCGTCATCCGCCCCCTCATCCGCCCCGTCATGCGCCGCTGTCCGGGAAGCGCGGCGCCGCACCGCGCGGGCGGAAGCGGCGATCATAATCCCCTGCGTAAAGCCGGCTCTCGTCGAAATCCTCGGCGCCGAGCGAGCGGCCGACGAGGATCAGCGCGGTGCGCTCGCCCTCCCCCACCGCCGGATCGAGCGTGCCAAGTGTGGCGCGCAGCACCCGCTCGTCGGGCCAGCTTGCCCGCCAGACCACCGCCACCGGGCAATCGGCGCCATAATGCGGCGTCAGCTCGGCGATCACGCGCGGCAGCACATGCACCGACAGGTGGATCGCCAGCACCGCCCCGGTCGCGGCGAAATTTGCCAGCGTCTCGCCCTCGGGCATCGCCGAGGCGCGCCCCGAGGTGCGGGTCAGCACCACCGATTGCGCAACGCCGGGCAGGGTCAGCTCGGCGCCGAGCGTCGCGGCGGCGGCGGCGAAAGCGGGCACGCCCGGGGTGACGTCATAGGGAATGCCGAGCGCGCGCAGCCGGCGCAGCTGCTCGCCCATCGCCGACCAGACCGACAGATCGCCCGAATGCAGCCGCGCCACGTCCTGCCCGGCGGCATGGGCGGCGGAAATCTCGTCGATGATCGCGTCAAGGCCGAGCGGCGCGGTGTTCACGATCCGCGCGCCGGGCGGGCAATGGGCGAGCAGCGCCTCGGGCACCAGACTGCCGGCATACAGGCAGACCGGCGCGGCGGCGATCAGGTCGCGCCCGCGCAGGGTAATGAGGTCGGCGGCGCCGGGGCCCGCGCCGATGAAATGGACGGTCATTCGGTCTCTCCTTCGGACAGGGCAAGGGCGACGGTCACGCCGCCCGGACAGATGCGGCGCGGCACGGCAAGGCGGGCGCCGGGGCCAGCGGCAACCAGCGCCGCCGCCTCGGCCACCGATCCGGTGCCATGCGCCGCCAGAATGCGCGGCGCGCGGGTGGGGGTGGGCACGCCCGCGACCTCGACCGCACGCACCGGCAGGCCAAGCGGCGCCACCGCCGCCCGCAACGCCGCGGCCTTCGCCGGCAGCGTCGCCAGCGCATCGAGCCGGCCCAGGGGGGCCAGCGCCGCCGTGATCTCCTCCGCCGTCGCGGCCGCGCGGAAGCCCACGCCCGCGGCCCTCATCGGGTGACACTCCACTGCACCACCGGGCGCGCCGGCTGCCAGCCGCGGCCCCGGCCAAGCGGTGCCGCCTGCGCGATCTCGACCCGCAGCAGTGACCCGCCATGGCGGGCGTGGCACGCGATCAGCAGCGCCTCGGTCTCGAGCGTGACGGCATTCGCGACGATCCGGGTGCCGGGGGAAAGCGCCTCCCACAGCGCCGCGAACAGTGCCTCGGAACCGCCGCCGCCGACGAAGACGGCCTCGGGCGCGGGCAGGCCGGCAAGCGCCGCGGGCGCGGCCCCTGCCACCGCCTGCATCCGCCCGCCAAGGCCGAACTCCGCGATATTGGCGCGGATGTTGTCGAGCCGGTCGGGCCGCGGCTCGATCGTGCAGGCGCGGCCACCGGCCAGACACCATTCGACCGAGACCGAGCCCGAACCGCCGCCGATGTCCCACAACAGCGCGCCCGGTCGGGGCGCGAGCGCGGCAAGGGTCAGCGCCCGCATCGGCGATTTGGTGATCTGCCCGTCATGGGCAAAGGCCGCCTCGGGCAGGCCCGGGCTGCGCGGCAGGCCGGCCTCCACCGGCAGCGCCGCGCCATCGAGCGCGACGGCCACCGGCGCCGCGATATCCTCAAGATCGAAGGCCTCGGCGCGGGCGCGGCGCAGCCGCTCGGCCGGGCCGCCCAGCCGTTCGAGCACGGTGATCTCCACCGCACCAAAGCCCGCATCGCCCAGCCAGCGCGCCAGCTCGGCCACCGCCGCGCCGTCGCGCAGCGTGGCGATGACCCACGCGCCGCGGCACAGCACCGGGCGCAGCCGCGCGAAGGGGGCGGCGTGCAGCGCAAGGCAGGTCGCCTCCTCCAGCCGCCATCCCATCCGCGCGGCAGCAAGGGAACAGACCCCCGCCACCGGCATCGCGCGCCACTCGCCGGGCGTCAGCGCCGCCGCCAGCACCGCCCCCGCGCCCGCCCAGAACGGATCGCCCGAGGCCAGAACCACCGTGCGCCGGCCGCGCAGGGCCAGCACCGGCGCGATGTCGAAGGGCACGGGCCAGGCCTGGCCGCGCGCCCCGGCGCCGACCAGATCGAGGTGCCGCGGCGCGCCGAAGATCACCTCGGCCGCGGCGAGTGCGGCACGGCTTGCATCCGGCAGCCCGGCAAGGCCATCTTCGCCAAGACCGACGATCAGCAGCCAGGGCTCAGCCATGACGCGCATCCTTCTTCTGGGAGGCACCACCGAGGCGAGCCGCATGGCCGCGGCGCTGGCCGCATCTGGCCTGCCTGCGCTCTTCTCCTATGCCGGGCGCACCGGGGCACCGGCGCCGCAGCCGCTGCCGACCCGGATCGGCGGCTTTGGCGGGGTGGCGGGGCTGGTGGCCTTCCTGCGCAGCGAAAACATCGGCGCGGTGATCGACGCCACCCACCCTTTCGCCGCACAGATGAGCCGCAACGCGCTCGCCGCCTGCGCCGAGACCGGCGTGCCGCTCGTCGCCCTTGAACGCGCGCCGTGGCGGGCGGAGCCGGGCGACCGCTGGACCTCCGTGCCCGACATCGCGGCCGCCGTCGCGGCGCTTCCCGAGGCGGGCGCGCGGGTGTTTCTGGCGATCGGCAAGCAGACGCTCGCCCCCTTCGCCGGAAAGCCCGGCAATCACTATCTGCTGCGCCTTGTCGACCCGCCCGAGGCGCCGCTGCCGCTGCCCGATGCCGAGGCGGTGATCGCCCGCGGCCCGTTCAGCGCCGAGGGTGACATGGCGCTGCTGCGCACCCATCGCATCACCCATGTCGTCGCGAAGAACGCCGGCGGCGCCGGGGCCGAGGCGAAGCTGATCGCGGCGCGCGCGCTTGGCCTTGGCGTCATCTTGATCGACCGCCCCGCCCTGCCGCCGCGCGAGGTCTGCGCCGATGTCGCCGGGGTGCGTGACTGGCTCGCCGCTCACGGCTTCCCCCCGCGCGGCGTATAGACCCAGCGACCGACCCGCCGCGTCGCGGCATTACCGACCAGCACCACGGTGCGCATGTCGGCCATCTCGGGCCGCGCCTCGGCCAGCGTCACGGTGCTGAGCGCCTCGTCGGGCGTGCTGACGGCGCGGGCGAAGGTGATCAGCCGGCCGGGCTCGCAGCCCGCGCGCAGGATCCCGAGCACACGCGCGAACCCCTCGGGCCGCGCCTTCGAGCGGGGGTTATAGAAGGCCATGGCGAAATCGCCGGCGATCGCAGCGCGCAGCCGGCGCTCGATCACCGCGAAGGGCTTCAGGTTGTCGCTCAGGTTGATCGCGCAGAAGTCGTGGCCAAGCGGCGCCCCCGCCCGCGCGGCGGCGGCGAGCATCGCGGTGATCCCGGGCAGGATGCGGATCTCGGTGCCCGCGTGCTCCGGCGCGGCCTCGAGCGCCTCGAAGAGCGCGGAGGCCATGGCGAAGACCCCGGGATCGCCCGAGGAGACGATCACCACCCGCCGCCCCTCGGCCGCCAGACGCAACGCAAGGGCGGCGCGGTCGAGCTCGACGCGGTTGTCGGAGGGATGGAGCGTCAGCCCGGCCCGCGGCGCGACCCGCGCGACATAAGGGATGTAGCCCACGACATCGGTCGCCGCGGCCAGCGCCGCGCTGACCTCGGGCGTCACCAGCGCTTCGGCCCCCGGCCCGAGCCCCGCAACCGCGATCCAGCCGCTCATGCCGCCGCCTCCGCCGCCGGCCGCCGGCCCTGGCCATGCACCAGCACGATCGCGAAATAGGGGCAGTCGGCGTCGTCGATCTCGCTCAGCCGAGCGATGCGCTCGCCGGGCATGGTGCCGCGTTCGACAAGCCAAGCCGCCTCGAGCCGCCCGGCCTGCGCCAGCGCGCGCTTCACCCGCGGCAGGTTGCGCCCGGTCTTCATGATGACGAGCGCATCGGCGCGCGCCATGTGCCCCGCGAGCTCGTCCTCGGGCAGGGTGCCCATCAGCACGGTCAGCACGTCGTCGCCCCAGGTGAAGGGCTCGCCCGTCGCGTTCCAGCAGCCGGTCATGCCGGTGATGCCCGGGATCACCTCGATCTCGACCTTGCCGCGCAGCCGGACGTAAAGGTGCATGAAGGAGCCGTAGAAGAACGGATCACCCTCGCAGGGGATGACGACATCGCCCGCCTGCGCGAGCGTGACCAGCCGCGCCGCCCAGCCGTCGTAGAAGGCGGCGAGAAGCGCGTTGTAGGCCGGGCTGTCGAAGGGGAGCTCGGTCGTCACCGGATATTCCATCGGGTGCTCCGTCACATCGGCGGGCAGCAGCCCCTCGACGATGCGTCGCGCCTGGCCCTGCCGGCCCTTCTTGCGGAAATAGGCGATCTGGCTTGCCCCGCGCAGCGCGCGGTCGGCCCGCACCGAGATCAGATCGGGGTCGCCGGGGCCGAGCCCCGCGCAGATGATGCGTCCCATGCTCATTCCTTCCGGCTGGCGAGGGCATTCACCGCGGCGACGGTGATCGCGGAACCACCAAGCCGCCCCTCGACGATCAGGCAGGGCACCGGCGCGGCGGCGATCAGCGCGGCCTTCGATTCCGCCGCTCCGACGAAGCCCACCGGACAGCCGATGATCGCCGCCGGCCGCGGGCAGGCCGGGTCCTCGAGCATGTTCAGCAGGTGAAAGAGGGCCGTCGGCGCATTGCCGATCGCCACCACCGCGCCGCCCAGATGCGGCCGCCACAATTCCAACGCCGCGGCCGAGCGGGTGGTGCCCATTGCGCGCGCCAGATCCGGCACCCCGGGGTCCTGCAGCGCGCAGAGCACGTCGTTCGCGGCAGGCAGGCGGGTGCGGGTGATGCCCTCGCTCACCATCCGCGCGTCGCACAGGATGGGTGCGCCCTCCTCAAGTGCGGCGCGCGCCGCCGGCGCCATGCCGGGGCTGAAGCGCACCGCGCGCTCAAGCCCGACCATCCCCGCGGCGTGAATCATCCGCACCACCACGGGCTCCTCGTCGGGGGTGAAGCGGGCGAGGTCAGCCTCGGCGCGGATCAGGGCGAAGGACTGCGCATAGATCTTCGCGCCGTCCTTTTCATAGTCGTAGGGCATCAGGAAAACTCCGGCAGGAGGGGAATGTCGGCCGCACCGAGCGCTCGGCGGCAGGGGGTGTCCGCGGCGCGGCCGCGGGGTATCAGGTCAAAGCCCGCGGGCGTCGCGGTCAGCGTCAGTGTGGCCGGCGCCGGATGGGCGCAGCCCTTGGCGCAGCCCGAGACATGCAGCACGGCGCCCTGCGGCAACTGCGGTGCCAGCGCCCGGGCCAGCGGCCGGGTCTCGGCGCGCGCCTGCGGACAGCCCGGCGCGCCGGTGCAGGCGTAAACGCGCAACAGCGGCTCGGCCGGGTCGGTGATCAGGCCCGGCAGCTCGGGCAGGCGCGCCTGCCCCTCGATCAGCAGCATCCGCCACGGCGTCAGGCGCAGCGCGCCAAGGCCGGCCAGAACCGCCAGAAGCTCGGCCCGCATCTGCCCGAAGGGAAAGGCCACCAGCGCGCCGGCGGGGCACAGGCCCGGCCCGGGCGGGGCGCAGGCCGGCGCCGGGGCCAGCCGCGGGGCAAGGGCGCCCTCGGGCCGCGCGCCGCGCGCGATCAGCGCCGCCATCCGGCCGCGGCCGTCGATGACGCCGCCTGCCGCCACGAACCAGCGGGCAAGCGCAATTGCCGCGGCGGGGGCTTCGGCTGCGGTCACCGGCGCGCCCTCGGCCAGCCCCTCGGCGCGCAGGATCAGCCCGCCCGTCGACGCGCGTTCGAGCCGGATATCGGCGGGGGTCCCTTGCAGCAGCGGCGCCGCGCCGGTGTCGACGGCAAAGCCAAATTTGCCCGGTAGCGCCGGTGCGGTGGCGAGCACCCCGGCCAGCGCCGCCGCAAGCGCGTCGGTCGCGGCATCCGCGAAGGGGGTGACCAGGATGTTGCGCCGGGTCTCGGCGGCAATGTCGGCGTCGATGAGCCCCGCCCCGCGCAAGGCCGCGATCAGCGGCGCGTGGCTGTCCGCGCTCACCCCGCGCAGCTGCACATGCGCCCGGCCCGAGAGGTCGATGATGCCGCTGCCGAAGCGCAAGGCCGCCTCGGCCACACGCGCCGCGGCTTCGGCGCTCAGCCGCCCGCCCGGCGGGCGCAGCCGCACCACCAGCCCGTCGCCCGAGGCCATCGGGCGCAGCGCGCCCGGGCACCAGCCCTGCACGGTGAAACTCATCGCAGATCCTCCAGTGCCGCCGCAATTGCATTGCGCCGGCTGTGCCACAGTCCCGCCTCGGCCAGCCGCCGGAACAGGTCGCGCAGCGCGGCAAGCGCGCCCGGGTTTTCCGCCGCCATGAAATCGGTCACCTCGGGCCGACCCAAGGTCGCCTCGAAATAGAGGTCGAAGAGATGCGCCGGCACGGCATCCGCCAGCTGCGCGAAGGCGGCAAGGTGATCGGCCGTCGCCGCGATCTCGGCCGCGCCGCGAAAGCCGTGGCGCATCATGCCTGCCGCCCAGTCCGGGTTCGCGGCGCGGGCGCGCACGACGCGGGCGATCTCCTCGGTCAGGCTGCGCGCGCGGGGGCGGGCGGGATCGGTGGTGTCGAGATGGTAAAGCGCCGGCGCCGGCGCCCCGAGCCGCGCCATCGCCGCGGCAAAACCCGCCTCGTGGCCGGCGTAATCGACGGCAAGCAGCAGATCGCTTTCGGGCAGATCCTGCGCATGCACGAAGGCATCGGCGCCCGCGAGCCGGGCCTCGAGCGCCGCACGCGCGGGCCGCACCGCGCCATCCGCGCCGATCGCATGGGCCGAGGCCGCAAGCCAGGCCTCGCCCGCCGCGGCCCGCGCCGCGGGCGTCAGCGCGGCGGTCACATCGCCCATGCCGAGCCCGTATTGCCCCGGCCGCGGCCCGAAGACGCGCGGGATGCGGGCGGTATAGGGGTTGTCCTCGGGCGCCTCCTCGCGCGCCGCAAGCGCCGCGGCGCCGGTCTCGAAAAGCTGGGCAAGGGTCGGGAAGATGTCGCGGAAGAGGCCCGAGACCCGCAGCGTCACGTCGATCCGCGGCCGGCCGAGCAGCGCCGCCGCGATCACCTCGACCCCGGTCACCCGGCCCGATTGCGCGTCCCAGACCGGCTTCAGCCCGGCAAGCTGCAGCGCCATGGCGAAATCCTCGCCCGCGGTGCGCATCGTGGCCGAGCCCCAGAGGTCGACGACCAGCCCACGCGGCCAGTCGCCGTGGTCCTGCAGATGGCGGCGCAACAGCTCCTCGGCGTGCTTGACCCCCTGCGCATGGGCGGCGGGCGTCGGCACCGCGCGCGGATCGACGGAAAAGAGGTTGCGCCCGGTCGGCAGCACGTCCGCGCGCCCGCGCGCCGGGCTGCCCGAGGGGCCGGGCGCGACCCGCCGGCCGGCGAGCGCCGCGATCAGCCCCGCGCGCTCGGCCGCGCCACAGGCGCCCCGGCCGAAGACATGAAGCCCGTCGCCAAAGCGGCTTTCCTTCAGGTCGCAGACGAAGCGGTCGATGCGGGTGATCGCCTCGGCGGGGCTCGCGCCCGCGGGCAGGCCGAGGTCCTCGGCCACGCCACTCGCCGCCGCCGCGTCGCGGATCGCGCCGATCAGCCGGTCGCGCCGCGCCGGGTCGAGCCCGTCGGCGGTCGAATATTCATCGAGCAGCGCCTCGAGCCCGGCCAGCCGCTCGGGCAGCGCCGCCTCGCTCAGCGGCGGCGGCAGGTGGCCGAGCGTGACCGCGCCCAGCCGGCGCTTGGCCTGCGCCGCCTCGCCCGGATCGTTGACGATGAAGGGATAGATCACCGGCAGCGGGCCCAGCAGCGCCTCGGGCCAGCAGGCCTCTGACAGCGCCACCGCCTTGCCCGGCAGCCATTCGAGCGTGCCATGCGCCCCCATGTGCACGAGCGCGTGCAGCCCCTGCGCCCGCAGCCAGAGGTAGAAGGCGACATAGCCGTGCCGCGGCACCCGGGCGAGGTCGTGATAGTCGGCGTCACGCGCCGCGACCTCGCCGCGCTCGGGCTGCAGGGCAAGCAGGACCCGGCCCCGGCGCAGCGCGGCGAAGTGGAAGGCGCCGTCCTGGCAGGCGGGGTCCTCGGCCGGCGTGCCCCAGGCGGCGGCCAGATCGTCGCGCAGCGTTGCGGGCAAGGTGGCAAGCGCCGCCTGATATTCCGCGAGCGGCCAGCTCAGCCGCGCGGTCGCCAGCGCTTCGGCCCCCGGCCCCGGCGCAACGTCGTAGCCCCCGGCCAAAAGGTCATCGAGCAGTGCCCCGGTCGAGGCAAGCGCATCAAGGCCCACGGCATGGGCCATCTGCCAGCTCCGCCCCGGATAGGTCGACAGCAGCACGGCAAGCTCGCGCGCCGCGGCGGGGATCGTGGCCAGCCGGTGCCAGGCCGCAACCCGCGCCACCAGCGCGGCAATCCGGTCGGGCGCGGGCGCGTGGATCAGCCGGGCGTGCTCCAGCACCGCGTCGCGCGCAGCCGGCGCCTTGAACGAGACGAGGCCGGCAAAGATCCGGCCGTCGACCTCGGGCAGCACCACATGCATCGCCAGATCGGCGGGCGACAGGCCACGCTCGGCCACGGCCCAGTCGGCGCGGGCGGCGGTCGACAACGCGCCCTGGAAGACCGGCACATCAAGCCCGTCGAAGGGCGTGCGCCCCGCCGCCCCCTGCGCTGAAAAGGCGGTGAGGTTGACCACCGCGACCGGCGGCGCTGCGGCCAGATGCGGGGCGAGCCAGTCGGCAAAGCCCGGCGTCTTGAGCGAGGGGGCAAAGCAGGCCGTTGCCTGAAACCCCGCCGCGCGCAAAGCGTCGATCAGCGCCGCGACCGGCGCCATGTCGGCCGCCGCCAGCCAGGCGCGGTAACAGGGGATCAGCACCCACGGCCCCGCGCCATCGCCCGCAGGCGCGCGGGTCACCCCCGCCTCGGGCGTCCAGAAGCCGAACTCGGGCAGCGCCGCCGGCGCGTCGGGCGCGGGCGCGGGCAGGCCCGCGGCGCGGGCAAGGTGGCACAGCGCCGCGCGCGCGGCCTCGGCCCCGCCCGCATCGCACAGCGCCGCAAGGGTGGCAAGCGTGTCCGCAGGCAGGGTCGAGGCCTCGGCCAGCCGCGGATCGGGCCGGCCATCGGCGGGCAGAACGGCCAGCGCCATGCCCCGCCGCCGCGCCAGATCCTGCACCGAGGCGAGGCCGTAGGGCCAATAGCCCTCGCCGCCGATCAGCCGGATCAGCACCGCCTTCGCGCCGCCCAGCGTGCGCTCGAGATAGGTATCGACCGAGACCGGATGGCGCAGCGCGGCAAGCGGCGCGAGCCGCAAGGGCGGCAACGTCCCCGCCGCCGCATGCCAGCCCTCCGCGAAAGCGCCAAGATCGGAATCCGAGAAGGACAGCACCACCAGATCCGCGGGCGATTGCCCGAGATCGGTCGGCACCTCGGTCTCCTCGAGCCCGTGGCTTTCGCGGAAGATGACATGCATCAGGCGCCGGCCTCGCTCAGCGCGGCGCGGATCGCCGCGGCGTCGACATCGGCGCGCTCGGCGATCACCACGAGGGCCGAGCGGCGCGGATCGGCGCCCCAGGGCCGGTCGAACTGCCGCCGCACCCGCGCGCCGACCGCCTGCACCAGAAGCCGCATCGGCTTGCCGGTGACCGCGACATGGCCCTTCACCCGCAGGATGTTGCGCTCGGCCGCCAGCCGCTCGATCGCGGCGACAAGGCGGTCGGGATCGACGACCTCGGGCAGATCGATCACCACCGTGTCGAAATCGTCATGCTCGTGATCGCCATGGCCGTCGTGATGCGAGGGGCGCGCGGCGAGGTCATCCTCGGCCGCGGCGGCAAGCCCCAGCACCACAGCCGGGTCGATCGCGCCCTCGACCATCGGCAGGATCGGCAGCGGGCGCGGCGCCTCGGCCTCGATCGCGGCGCGGGCGGCGGCGAGCCCCGCCTCGCCGGCGAGATCGGCCTTCGACAGCAGCACGATATCGGCGCAGGCGATCTGGTCCTCGAACACCTCGGACAGCGGCGTCTCGTGGTCGATGCTGTCATCGGCGGCGCGCTGCGCATCGACCGCGGCCAGATCCGGGGCAAAGCGCCCGGCCGCCACCGCCTCGGCATCGGCCACCGCGATCACCCCGTCGACGGTGATCCGCGAGCGGATCGCCGGCCAGTCGAAGGCCTTCAGCAGCGGCTTCGGCAGCGCAAGGCCCGAGGTCTCGATCAGGATGTGGTCGGGGCGCGCGGGCCGGGCCAGAAGCGCCTCGATCGTCGGGATGAATGCGTCGGCGACGGTGCAGCAGATGCAGCCGTTCGCCAGCTCGACGATGTTGTCGAGCGGGCAGTTCTCGTCGGCACAGGCGCGCAGGATGTCGCCGTCGACGCCCACGGTGCCGAACTCGTTCACCAGGATCGCCAGGCGCCGGCCCTGCGGGTTCGCCATCAGGTGGCGGATGAGCGTGGTCTTGCCGGCGCCGAGAAAGCCGGTGATCACGGTGACGGGGATCTTGGTCAGGTCGGTCATGGTCACTCCTGCGGGGGGATGCGGGCAAGGCTTTGCCTGCGGAAGATCTCGGGGCGGTCGCGCCAGGGCACGAGTCCGTCGGCGCTCGCCGCATAAAGCGCGGCGCCGGAGAGGATCTCGGCGGCGGTGTCGGGGCTCAGGCGGCCGTAGACATAGCTCCACTTGCCCGGCGCGCTCAGCGCCACGGCACAGCCCTGCGCACAGGCCGAGAGGCACTCGACACCCCGGATGCGCAGCCCCTCGGGACAAGGGCCACCGGCCAGCGCGGCCAACAGCACGGCACCGGGGCGCGGCCCCTCCCCGGGGTCCTCGCCCGCCCTGCGGCAGGTGGTGCAGACATGAAGCGTCGCGGTCATTGCCCGTCCTTTCCAGTTCGCGAAAGGGGGCTGGCCAAGGGATCGACGGGCACAGGCGGGCGACCGGCAATCCACCCGGTCGCGGCACACCCCGTCCGCCCGTAATCGTCAGCGCTGGCAGGTCTCCCGGCTTGCGGATCCAGGGTTTCCCCAACGGGCGCCCACCTTCCCGGCCAAAGGCCAGTGGCTTGGGCGACCTTTCCGGTCACGGTCGCGGGGGCGGCTGCGCTTCAGGCCCGGCAAGGCCCTATCGCATTCCCTCTTCGCCTGTCGTAGGACAGGAACCAGCGCGCCGCCACCAGAGGCCCGGGCGCGCGATTTGTCAAGCCGAAGGAGAGCCGCGATGACGCCCGAGAGCGAAGCCGACGCCGCCCGCCATGCCGCGAAGATGGCCAGGAAGAAGGCCGCACGCGACCGGATGATGGCGACGAAGACCGGCGAGAAGGGGTTGATCATCGTCCATACCGGGCCGGGCAAGGGCAAAAGCTCGTCGGGCTTCGGGATGATCCTGCGCGCCATCGCGCATGACATGCCCTGCGCCGTGGTGCAGTTCATCAAGGGCAGCTGGGACACCGGCGAGCGGCGCCTGATCACCACGCATTTCGGCGATCTGTGCCGCTTCGTCGCCTCGGGCGAGGGCTTCACCTGGGAAACCCAGGACCGCGCGCGCGACATCGCCGCCGCCCGTGCCGGCTGGGAGAAGGCGAAGGAACTGATCCGCGATCCGGAAATCCGCATGGTGCTGCTCGACGAGATCAACATCGCGCTGCGCTATGGCTATCTCGACCTCGATGAGGTGCTGGCCTTCCTGCGCGACGAAAAGCCCGAGATGACCCATGTCATCCTGACCGGCCGCAACGCCGCCGAGGCGCTGATCGAGGCCGCCGATCTGGTGACCGAAATGACGCTGGTCAAGCACCCGTTCCGCGCCGGCATCAAGGCCCAGCCGGGCGTCGAGTTCTGAGCCCGGACCCCCGAGGTATTTCGACCAAGAAGAAAAGGAATTCTCAACCTTGCCCTGCAAGAATCGATCTGCGGTACAGGGAGAGGTCCCGATGACCGCCCAGGAAGAAAGCGCCGCGTCTCCCCCGCTCCGGCGGCCCGAGGCGCGGCGCCGCTCAGGGAAGTTCCGCCTGTCATTCTTCTTGGCCCCAAATACCTCCGCCGGAGGCTCCCGCATTCTCGGCCGCGCGACGGCGGGAGGCCGGGGATGACGGCGCTGATGATCCAGGGCACGGGCTCGAATGTCGGCAAGTCGATGCTGGTTGCCGGGCTGTGCCGGGCGGCACGGCGGCGCGGGCTGAGCGTCGCGCCCTTCAAGCCGCAGAACATGTCGAACAACGCGGCCGTCACCGCGGACGGCGGCGAGATCGGCCGGGCGCAGGCGCTGCAGGCGCGCGCGGCGGGGCTGTTGCCCGCCACCGACATGAATCCGGTGCTGCTGAAGCCCGAGAGCGAGACCGGGGCGCAGGTGATCGTGCAGGGGCGGCGGCGCGCCGTCACCGGGGCACGCGACTATGCCACCTTCCGCGCCGGGCTGATGGGGGCGGTGCTCGAAAGCTTCGGCCGGCTCTCGGCGGCGCATGATCTTGTCCTCGTCGAGGGCGCGGGCAGCCCGGCCGAGGTGAACCTGCGCGCGAACGACATCGCCAACATGGGCTTTGCGCGCGCGGCCGGGGTGCCGGTGGTGCTGACGGGCGACATCGACCGCGGCGGGGTGATCGCGCAGATCGTCGGCACCCAGGCGGTGCTCGACCCGGCCGACGCGGCGCTGGTGCGCGGCTTTCTGGTGAACAAGTTCCGCGGCGACCCAAGGCTCTTCGACGACGGCTATCGCTTCATCGAAGCACGCACCGGCTGGCCCGGTTTCGGCGTGCTGCCCTGGTTTTCCGCGGCGCATCGGCTGCCGGCCGAGGATGCGCTCGACCTCGCCTCGGGTCCGGCCTCGGGCGGGGTGAAGATCGCCTGCCTCGCCTTCTCGCGGATCGCGAATTTCGACGACCTCGACCCGCTCGCGGCCGAGCCGGGGGTCGAGCTGGTGATGGTGCGCGCGGGCGAGCCCATCCCGGGCGATGCGCGGCTTGTCATCCTGCCCGGCACGAAATCGACGCGCGGCGATCTCGCCTTCCTGCGCGCGCAGGGCTGGGATATCGACCTCGCCGCCCATCTGCGCCGCGGCGGCGCTGTTCTGGGCATCTGCGGCGGCTATCAGATGCTGGGGCGTGTGATCGCCGATCCCGAGGGGATCGAGGGACCGGCGGGGGAAAGCCCCGGGCTGGGCCTTCTCGACGTGACCACGGTGATGACGCCCGAGAAGCGGTTGCGCCGGGTTTCGGCGCGCCATGCCGGAACGGGGCTGTCGGTCGCAGGCTATGAAATCCATATCGGCCGCACCGAGGGGCCGGACCGCGCCCGCCCCTTCGCCGATATCGCCGGCGCGGCGGAGGGGGCGATCTCGGCCGACGGGCGGGTGAGCGGCAGCTATCTGCACGGGCTCTTTGCCGCCGACGACTTCCGCGCAGCTTTCCTCAGCGGGCTGGGCATTGCCGCCTCGGGGCGCGGGCACGAGGCCGGGGTCGAGGCGGCGCTCGAGGCGCTCGCCGATCACGTCGAGGCACATCTCGACGTGGGCGGGCTTTTCGCGCTGGCGCGTTAGCGGGCGAGGGCGGCGCTCAGCCGGTCCCATTCCGCCACGCCGCCGGGCAGGCCAAGGCGCAGCCAGCTCGGCGACCACGGGAAGATCCGCGACCAGATCCGGGCGCGGGCAAGGCCTTCCTGTGCCGCCGGCGCATCGGGCGTGGCATAGGTGCGGAAAAGCGCCGTGCCGCCGACGAGCGACCAGCCCGCCCCTTGCGCCAGGGCGTCGAGACGGGCGGTCTCGGCCGCGAGCCGGGCGATGGTCGCGGCGCGCCAGGGCGCATCGGCAAGCGCGGTCCGGCCGATCTCGAGCGCCGGGCCCGAGACCGGCCAGGGCCCGGCGGCGGCCTCGAGCGCGGCAATGGTCACCGCATCGGCGAAGACGAAGCCGAGGCGCACCCCGGCAAGGCCCCAGAACTTGCCGAAGGAGCGCAGAACCGTCAGCCCGTTGGTGCCGGCATGGGCGGCGACGGAGAGGTCCGGCACCGGGTCGGCAAAGCTTTCGTCGACCACCAGCCGGCCCACGGCGCCCGACAGTGCCAGCAGATCGGCGGGCGCATGGGCCTGGCCGTCGGGGTTGTTCGGATTGACGACGGCGGCAAGATCGGCACCGGCAAGGTCGGTCAGCCGCGCCACCTCCTCGACCTGCCAGCCGGCGGCGCGCAGCTGCGCGGCATGCTCGTTATAGGTCGGCGCCAGCACCCGGGCGCGCCCGGGCGGGCCAAGGCGCGGCAGCATCTGAATCGCCGCCTGCGCCCCGGCCAGCGCCACGCCCGGCGCTGCGGTGCCGAAGGCCGCCTGCGCGGCGGCAAGCAGCGCGGCCTTCGCCGGGGTCGTGGGCAGCGCCGTCCAGACCTCGGGCGGCAGCGGCGGCAGCGGATAGGGCGCGCGGTTGATCCCGGTCGAGAGGTCGATCCAGCCGGTGCCGCCAAAGCGTGCCCGCGCCGCATCCAGATTGCCACCGTGATCGCGCATCAGATCCCCCAAACTGCGGCCACCGCGAGGAGAATCCCGAGCCCCGCCATCGCCCGGCGGTAAAGCGCAAGGCCACGGGCAAGGTCAAGCGGCGCCGGGTCCGGGGCGGCGCCGTTCAGCCAGGGCTCGGCCGCCACCGTGGTGCCATAGATCCGCGGCCCGGACAGGCGCACGCCAAGCGCCCCGGCAAGCGCCGCCTCGGGCCAGCCGGCATTGGGCGAGCGGTGCGCGCGGGCGTCGCGCACCATCACCGCAAGCGCGCGGCCGGGGGCGCGCGAGACCAGCGCGAAGATGACCCCGGTCAGCCGCGCCGGGATCAGGTTCGCGACATCGTCGATCCGCGCCGCGGCCCAGCCGAAGGCCTCGTGCCGCGCGGTGCGGTGGCCGATCATCGAATCGAGCGTGTTGATCGCCTTGTAGGCGGCAATCCCCGGCAGCCCCGCCACCACGCCCCAGAAGAGCGGCGCGGTGATCCCGTCCGAGCTGTTCTCGGCCAGGCTTTCAAGGGCCGCGCGGGCAACGCCCGCCTCGTCGAGCGCCGCGGGATCGCGGCCGACGATCATCGACACCGCCTGCCGCGCGGCGCCAAGGTCGCCGGCGACCAGCGGCCGGGCGACCGCGGCGACATGGTCGTGCATCGAGCGGATCGCGACGAGCGGCCAGGCCAGCACGCCGCCGATCACCACGCCCAGCGGCCCCGCCGGCAGCAGCGCCTGTGCGACCGCCCCCGCCCCCGCCGCAAGCGCGATGGTGGCGAGCGCGGCAAGGACGCCGCGCGCCCGCCGTGCCGTGCCCTCGCGGTTCAGCCGGCGGTCAAGCGTCGCGATCAGCGCGCCGAGCCAGGTGACCGGGTGGCCGATGCGGCGAAACAGCGCGTCGGGCCAGCCGAACACCAGGTCGATCGCGCAGGCGATCAGCATCATCGCGGCAAAACTCATCTCTCTCCTCCGGTGAAGCGGCGGATGCCGGTGAAGCCCGCCGCGCGCAGCACCGCCCCTGCCCCCGCGGGCAGGGTGCCCGGCACGAAGAGGAAGGCGCGGGCGGCGCCGGTATGGGCAATCGCATACCCCGCGGCCCCAAGGGCGCCGGCGATCTGGGCCGAGGGATCGCCCACGGGGCCGCGCAGCGCAAGGGTGCGGCGTGCGCTTTCGCTGGCAAGTGCCGCCAGGGTGGGCAGATCGCCGCCCCGGGCCCAGAGCCGGGCGAGGTCTGCGATATCGGGAAAGGCCACGTCGCGCGGCTCGGTCCGGCGCGGCGGGCCCCAGAAACCGCCGACCGCATGAAACCGCGGCAGCGCCGGCAGATGCGCCAGCGTCCGGCCCTCACGCGAGGCCCACAAAAGCCGCGCGGGGGCCGCGAACATCAGCGGGTCCGAGGCGCCCTCGGCCGCGATGCAGGCACGGGCGAGCCCCTCGGGCGGGCCCTGCCAGCCCGCAAGCCGGGCGAGCGCCACCAGCGCAGCCGTCGAAACCCCGGTGCCCATGCCGGGAGGCGCGAGCGGGCGCAGCGCCACACGGCCGGGCAGCGGCAGGCTAAGCCGGGCGAGCAGCGCGCGCGCCTGCCCCGGCGGCGGTCCGCCGTGCAGCATCAGCCCCCGCCCGCCGTTCGCCTGCGCCACGACGCCGAGCGACGGGCAGGGCAGCGTGATCAGCGCCACCGGCCCGTCGGGGCCAAGCCGGCCCTGAAGGAACTCGCCGAAATGGCCCGGAACGTGCAGGCTCCCCCTCATCCGCAAACCCGGTTCACGCCGGCGACCGACCAGCCGCCGCCGGGCAGCGCCAGCAGCCGGGTGAGCGACAGCGGCGCCACCTGAAAGGCAAGCGCGCCGGGCACCGATCCGGTGGCGAGCGCCAGCGCCGCCCGCACGATGCCGGCATGGGCGACGATGGCCACCCGCCCCTCGCCCGCGGCCAGCGCCGCGATGGCCGGGGTGGCGCGGGCGCACAGCTCGGCAAAGCTTTCGCCACGCGGCGGGCGATGCGCGGCGAGTTCAGATGCAGAGAGCGTGCCGATGTCGGGCAGATCGGCGAAGGGCAGCCCTTCCCAGTCGCCGAAATCCTGCTCCCACAGCCGCGGGTCGGTCTCGGGCTCCTGATCGGGCCAGAGCGCCGCGGCGGTCTGCCGGCAGCGCAGCGCGGGCGAGGCGACAACGCGCAGCGCCCCAAGCTCGGCGCGCAGCGCGGCAAGCGTGCCCACGTCCGGCAGATCGGCCGGCACGTCGCGGCGGCCGGCGAGACAGCCGCCATGGCGCGCGGGCGCATGACGGATGAAGACCAGCTCGCGCATCCCCTCGGCGGACATCTCGCATTTCTCCTTTCGCGGCTGCGCCGTTTCTGCTTTGAAGCCGGGCGGGGGACAAGAGAAACCATGAGCCAGACCATCCTGATTACCGGCGGCGTGCGTTCGGGCAAGAGCGCGATCGCCGAGGGCCGCACCCTCGGCTTCGGCACGCCGGCGGTCTATATCGCCACCGCACAGGCCTTCGACGGCGAGATGGAAACCCGGATCGCGGCGCATCAGGCCCGGCGCGGCGCCGAGTGGCGGACGGTGCAGGAGCCGCTCGATCTTGTCGGCGCGCTGACCGCGACCGATGGCGTGCCGCGGCTGGTCGACTGTCTGACGCTGTGGCTGACGAACCAGATGCTCGGCGGGCACGACTGGCAGGCGGCGGGGCGCGATCTGTGCGCGGCACTTGCCCGACAGAGCGCGCCGGTGGTTCTGGTGACGAACGAGGTCGGTCTGGGCATCGTGCCCGAGAACCGGCTTGCCCGCGAGTTCCGCGATGCCGCGGGGCTTCTCAACCAATGGGTCGCGGCCGTGGCGGACGAGGTGATCTTCGCCGTGGCCGGCCTGCCGATGAAGGTGAAATGATGACATTCAAATCGCTTGCCGAGATCGCCGCGCTGGCGGACACGCTGCCGGCCCAGGATGAGGGCGCCCGCGCAGCGGCGCTGGCGCGGCAAAACAGCCTGACCAAGCCGCCCGGATCGCTCGGTCGGCTCGAGGATCTGGCGATCTTCATGGCGGGCTGGCGCGGCACCGACCGGCCGCGCATAACGAAGGCGCAGGCGGTGATCTTTGCCGGCAACCACGGCATCTGCGCGCAGGGGGTGAACCCCTATCCGCAAGACGTGACGCAGCAGATGGTGGCGAATTTCGAGGCCGGCGGCGCCTCGATCAACCAGCTGTGCCGGGTGAACGGGGCCGAGCTGAGCGTCGTCGCGCTCGACCTCGATCATCCCACCGCCGATTTCACCCAGGGCCCGGCGATGACCGAGGCCGAGACGCTTGACGCGATGAACCGCGGCGCGGCGGCGGTCGATCCCACGGCGGATGTGCTGATCCTCGGCGAGATGGGCATCGGCAATTCGACGATCGCGGCGGCGCTCGCCTCGGCGCTTTTCGGTGCGACGCCGGCCGACTGGGTCGGGCCCGGCACCGGCTCGGACGATGCCGGGATCAGGCGCAAGGTCGCGGCGATCGAGGCGGGGCTGCGGCTGCATGGCGGCAAGGACGCGATGACGACGCTCGCAAGCCTTGGCGGGCGCGAGCAGGCGGCGATCTGCGGCGCGGTGCTGGCGGCGCGGGCGGCACGGATCCCGGTGATTCTCGACGGCTTCATCTGCACCGCGGCGGCGGCGACGCTCTATGCCGCCGACCCGCGGCTGCTTGACCATTGCCTCGTCGGCCATGCCTCGGCCGAGCCCGGGCACCGGCGGCTGCTCGCCGCGATCGGCAAGCAGGCGGTGGTCGAATTCGACATGCGCCTTGGCGAGGGCTCGGGCGCGGCGCTGGCGCTTGGCATCCTGCGCGCGGCACTCGAATGCCACAACGGCATGGCGACCTTCGGCGAGGCGGGGGTCAGCGAGGCATGATCCGGGCCCGCGCCGCCGAGGCACAGCTGGCGCTGATGCTGCTGACGCGGCTGCCGGCGGGGCGCCTGCCCGAGCCCGCGCCGGCGATCGGCGCGGCGGCCTGGGCCTTTCCGCTGGCGGGGCTCGCGGTCGGGCTGGTCGCGGCGGCGGTGCTGGGCGTGGCCACCGCGCTTGGCCTGCCGCCGATGCTGGCCGCGGGGCTGGCGCTCGCGGCGCAGGTCGTGACCACCGGCGGGCTGCACGAGGACGGGCTGGCCGATGTCGCCGATGGCTTCTGGGGCGGGCACGAGCGGGCGCGCCGGCTCGAGATCATGCGCGACAGCCGGATCGGCTCCTATGGCACGCTTGCGCTGATCCTGTCGCTCGGCCTGCGCTGGCAGGCGCTGGCGGCGCTGACCGCCGCAGGGCACGGCATCGCCGCGCTGATCGTCACCGCCTGCGCCGCGCGGGTGGCACCCGTGGTGCTGATGGCGGCGCTGCCGCCTGCGCGCGCCGACGGCATGGGGCATCTGGCCCGCGGCGTGCCGGGCGAGGCGGTGGGGACGGCGCTGCTGATCGGGCTTGCGGTTCTGGCGCTCGTGCCCGGCACCGCGCTTGCGCTTCTGGCCGCGGCGCTGACCACGCTCGGCGTCGGCCTGCTTGCCCGCGCGAAGATCGGCGGACAGAGCGGCGATGTTCTGGGCACCGGCGAGCAGGCGGCCGAAATCGCCCTTCTTCTGGCGCTGCTCGCTCAGCTCGGCTGAAGCGGCAGGCGCGGCCGGCTCAGCAACCGCTCCATCACGAAGCGCGAGGTCACGGCGCGCATCGGCACCGCCTCGGTCAGGCGCCGGTAAAGCGCATCATAGCTTGCCATGTCGGCGGTGACGATGCGCAGCAGGTAATCCGCCGCGCCGCCAAGGCGCATCACCTCCATCACCTCGGGGATCGGCGCGAGCGCCGCCAGGAAGGCCGCGCGCCATGCCGGCGTGTGGTCGAGTGCGATCACCTCGACATAGACGGTCAGCCCAAGGCCAAGCGCCTCGGGCGCCACCCGGATCGTGCGGCCGGCGATGACACCGGCCTCTTCGAGCTTGTGCACCCGCCGCCAGCACGGGCTTTGCGACAGGCCGACGCGATCGGCAAGCGCAGCGATCGGCAGCGAGGCATCGCCTTGCAGCTCGCTCAGGATGCGCCGGTCGATGGCGTCCATCTTGCCCTCCTCAGGCGGTCAGGAACTCGCGCACGAAGGCCGAGGCGGGGCGGGCGCGCAGATCGGCCGGGCGGCCCATCTGCTCGATCCGGCCCATCGACATCACCACCACCAGATCGGCAAGCTCCATCGCCTCTTCCTGATCGTGGGTGACGAAGATCGTGGTCAGTCCGGTGGTGTCGTGGATCTCGCGCAGGCCATGACGCAGCTCCTTGCGGACCTTGGCGTCGAGCGCCCCGAACGGCTCGTCGAGCAGCAGCATCCGCGGCTCGATCGCCAGCGCACGGGCAAGCGCCACGCGCTGCCGCTGCCCGCCCGAAAGCTGCGCCGGATAGCGCCCGCCGATCTCGGGCAGGCGGATCAGCTCGAGCAGTTTCGTCACGCGTCGGGCGATCTCCTCCTTTTCCGGCCGCAAGGCGCGCGGCCGGGCCTTCAGACCATAGGCGATGTTCTCGAACACCGTCATGTGGCGAAAGAGCGCGTAGTTCTGGAACACGAAGCCGGCGCGGCGCTCCTGCACCGTCAGGCCGGTCGCGTCATGGCCGTCGAACAGCACCCGGCCCGTCTCGGGGAATTCGAGCCCGCCGAGGATGCGCAGCAGCGTCGTCTTGCCCGAGCCCGAAGGGCCGAGCAGCGCCACCAGCGCCCCCGAG
The DNA here is from genome assembly GCF_004022465.1 of Paenirhodobacter huangdaonensis. NCBI lineage: Bacteria > Pseudomonadati > Pseudomonadota > Alphaproteobacteria > Rhodobacterales > Paenirhodobacter > Paenirhodobacter huangdaonensis. The sequence goes on from NZ_SAVA01000003.1 coordinate 339,354, forward strand.
GGGATCGACAGCGACACCGGCTGCAGCGCGGCGGTGCGGCCGAAGGTCTTCGCGATCTCGTCGATCTCGATATGCATGGCAGGGCTCCTTTCAGGCACGGCGGATGGCGGAAAGCGCATCGGCGTGACGCCATTCGAGCGCGGTCTTGAGGGCAAGGGTCACCAGCGCGAGGCTCGCAAGCAGCGCGGCAAGCGAGAAGGCGGCAACGGTGAGGTATTCGTTGTAGAGCATCTCGATCGCGATCGGCACGGTCGCGGTGACGCCGCGGATCTTGCCGGACACCACAGCGACGGCGCCGAACTCGCCCATGGCGCGGGCGGTGGCCAGAAGCACGCCGTAAAGCAGTGCCCAGCGGATGTTCGGCAAGGTCACGGTGAAGAACATCCGCCAGCCCGAGGCGCCCAGCGTCAGCGCCGCTTCTTCCTCGGCGCGGCCCTGCTCGACCATCACCGGCAGGATCTCGCGCGCGACGAAGGGGAAGGTGACGAAGACGGTGGCGAGCACGATCCCCGGCAGCGCGAAGACGACCGGCACCCCCTGCCCCACAAGCCAGCCGCCAAGCGTGGTATTGGCGCCGAAAAGCAGCACGAGGCACAGCCCCGCCACCACCGGCGAGACCGAGAACGGCAGGTCGATCAGGGTGATCAGCACCGCCTTGCCGGGGAAGTCGAAGCGCGCGATCGCCCAGCCGGCGGCAAGGCCGAAGACGGCGGTCAGCGGCACCGACAGCGCAGTGACCAGCAACGTCAGCCGGATCGCCGCCTGTGCCTCGGGCTCGGCCAGCGCGGCAAGCGCGGCGCCCGCGCCCTGCGACAACGCCTCGGCAAAGACGGTGACGAGCGGGGCGAAGAGCAGCACCGCCAGCAACACGAAGACCAGGCCGATCAGGCCGCGGCGCAGGGCTGCGGGCTCTTCGGTCGCGGCGCGGAATCGGCGGCGGGCGGGACGGGACGGGGCAAGATGGGCGGCGTCAAACATAACCGATCCTCCGGCGGCTCCAGACCTGGACCGCATTGATGAGCAGCAGCATGGCGAAGGAGATGCCGAGCATGGCGATGCCGATCGCCGCGGCGCCGTCGATGTCGAATTCCTCGAGCCGGATGACGATCAGAAGCGGCGCGATCTCGGTCTTCATCGGCAGGTTGCCAGCGATGAAGATCACCGAGCCGTATTCGCCCACGCCGCGGGCGAGCGCGAGGGCAAAGCCGGTGAGCGCGGCGGGCATCAGGACCGGCGCCACCACCCGGCGCAGCGTGGTCAGCCGCGAGGCGCCGAGCGTCGCCGAGGCTTCCTCGACCTCGCGGTCGATCTCGGCGATCACCGGCTGCACGGTGCGCACGACGAAGGGCAGGCCGACGAAGACCAGCGCCAGCAGAATGCCCGGGGGCGCATAGGCGATGCGCAGCCCGGCCGCGGCCGCGATCTGGCCGAAGACGCCGTTCGGCGCGTAAAGCGCGGTGAGCGCGATGCCCGCAACCGCCGTCGGCAGCGCGAAGGGCAGGTCGATCGCGGCGTCGATCAGGCGTCGGCCGGGGAAGCGGTAGCGCACCAGCACCCAGGCGATGGCGACACCGAGGACAAGGTTGAAGGCCGCCGCGATCAGCGCCGAGCGGAACGAGAGCAGCAGCGCCGAGCGCACCCGCTCGCCCGAGATCGCCGCCGTGAGATCGGCGAGCCCCATCCCGGCGCCGCGCACGAGCAGCGCACCGATGGGCAGAAGCACGATCAGGCTCAGCAGGCTGAGCACCAGCCCCGCGCTGAGCGCGAAGCCGGGCATCGGGGATTTCGCGACGATGCGCATGGCGACCTCACTTCGCGGTATAGATCTGGTCGAAGGTGCCGCCGTCGCCGAAGTGCTCGGGTTGCGCCTTGGCCCAGCCGCCGAAATCCTCGATCGTCACCAGATGCAGCGGGGCGAAGCGGGCGGCATCCTCGGGCGCGGCCTTCGAGCTGTCCCAGGCGCGGTAGAAGTGCTTGAGCGCCAGCGCCTGCGCCTCGGGGCTGTAGAGGTGTTCGAGATAGGCATTGGCCAGCGCGCGCTGCGCGTCGGTCCTGATGTTGGCATCGACCACCGCGACCGGCGGCTCGGCGAGGATCGAGACCGAGGGCACGACGATGTCGAAGGCATCGGCGCCAAGCTGTTTTTCGGCCAGCCAGGCCTCGTTCTCCCAGGCGAGCAGCACGTCACCGATGCCGCGCTGCGCAAAGGTCGTGGTCGCCCCGCGCGCGCCGGTGTCGAGCACCGGAACATGGCGGAAGAGATCGCCGACGAAGGCCTTCGGGTCCTGGCCGTTCTTCTCGGCCCAGGCCCAGGCGGCCAGATAGTTCCAGCGCGCCCCGCCCGAGGTCTTCGGGTTCGGGGTGATGACCTCGACGCCCTCCTTCACCAGGTCGCCCCAGTCGTGGATGCCCTTCGGATTGCCCTCGCGCACCAGGAAGACGATGGTCGAGGTATAGGGCGAGGAATTGTGCGGCAACCGGCCCTGCCAATCGGCCGGCAGCTTGCCGGCGGCGGCGATCTTGTCGATGTCGGAGGCAAGCGCGAGGGTCACGACCTGCGCGTCGAGCCCGTCGATCACCGCCCGGGCCTGTGACCCCGAGCCGCCGTGCGAGACCTCGATCTTCGCCGCCTCATGGCCCTGCGCGCCCCACCAGTCGGCGAACAGCCTGTCGTAATCACGGTAGAATTCGCGGGTCGGATCGTAGCTGACGTTGAGCAGCGTCTCGGCGGCCTGCGTCGGCTGCGGCGCCACGGCAAGGGCCGCAAGCGCCAGCGCCAGCGCCGTCGCCGCGGTGCGCGCCGCCCGCACCAGGTTCACCGGAAATCCGGTGAGGATCTCGCGGCCGGTGGTGATGGTGACGCGCCCGTCGGGATGCGCCTCGACGAGCTGGCCCTGTGCGCTGAGGCGGCCGGCGAACTGGATCGTTCTGAACATGCTTCCCTCCTGTCGTGCAGGGCACCTTGCCCCTTCACGCTTATCACGACAGAGATTGTCGTTATTTGCAACGGAAAAAACTCGCCTTATTTCATCGAGATTTTGGAAAATGATTCCCCGGCGCAGGATGTGGCAACGGGCCGCAGTGCGGCCCGGAGTTTCACGTCAGTTCAGGAAGATGCCGGATCAGCCCGGCGGCAGCGGCTGCGCCAGGATCTTCTGCGCCATCGGCGTGGCATGCAGCATGTCCTCGAGCGTGAGCGATTCGATCAGCACGAGATAGGACCAGTAGAGCTCGGCGAAGACGCGCCGGATCCGGCAGCTGTCCTCGTCGGAACAGTCGTCGCAGCGCTGGTAGGCCTTGCGCGACAGGCAGGGCAAGGGCGCGATCGGCCCGTCGATCATCCGCAGCAGATCCGAGATCGGCACCTGCGCCGGTTCCTTGATCAGCGCATAGCCGCCCGACCGGCCACGAGTCGAGGCGATATAGCCGGCGTTGCGCAGCTCGAGCAGGATGTGCTCGAGAAAGCGCTTCGGCGCACCGGAGCGCGTCGCGATCTCCTCGATGCGCAGCGCCTTGCCCTCGGCGGCCTTCTCGTCGCCCAGCACCATCAGCGCCTTCAGCGCATATTTCATCTTCTGCGTGATCATGTGCCTTGATACCGCAGCCCCGGCGCCCCCGCAACAAAACCGACCGCCCGGGTCGGGTTTTCCCGCCCTGCGCGAGCGCCCCTGCCCCGCCACACCCGGCCCTTGCCGCGCCGGCAATTGCCGCAAGGGCTTGCCGAGCGCGGATTTCCGGCGCTTGATCGGACCAGAGCCCCGAAACCGGAAAGGGAGCGGAAGATGAGCCTGAAGGACGAAATCACCCAGCTTCGCGCGGAATTCGACGCCCATGTCACCTCGCAGGCCGGGCGCGCGCGCAAGGTGGCCGAGCCGGCGCAGGACACGGCCGAGGCAGCGGCAGCCGACAGCGCGCAGCTGGAGGGGCTGATGGAAACCATCGGCGCCGCGCTTGATGACATGTCAGATGAAATCGAGAAGTTTCCGAAGCTGACGGCTTTGGCCGCGCTTGGCGTCGGGCTGGCGCTTGGCGTGGTGATCGGGCGCCAGCTGCGCTGAAAGGGAAAAGCATGACCGGATTCGAATCGACCAAGTTCTACGCCCGTGTCGCGCTGATGCGGCGCCGGCTGCTGCTGAAGCAGATGATCCGCCGCGCGCTCGCGGGCACGCTCGCCGTCGCCGCGCTGATCGTCGCGGCGAGCTTTGCCACCCGGACGCTCTACCTCGCGCTGCTGACGCCGCTGGGCGAGCTCGGTGCAACCGGCGTGCTGGCGGGTGGCTACCTGGTGCTTGCCGTGGGCCTGCTGCTTTTCGCGCTGAGCGAACCCGGCTCGGCCGAGATGACGGCCCTGACCGAGATGGAGGAGATCGCCCGCGCCCGCGCCCTCGCCGAGACCCAGGGCACCGTCGCCGGCGTCGAGGGACGGATCGAATCGCTTGGCAGCTCGATCTCGATCGGGCTCAGCCTGCTTGGCATGCTGCGCCGGATCATGGCCCGGAAGAAGGCGGCGGAGTAAGCCCGCCGTCCGAACTGCGGTCTTGCATGTACAGCGACCAGACCGCGACGAAGAGCGCCGCGATCAGCGGGCCGATGACGAAGCCGTTCACGCCGACGAGCGTCAGCCCGCCCACCGTCGACAGCAGCACGAGATAATCGGGCAGCCGGGTGCTTTTGCCGACCAGCGGCGGGCGCAGGAAATTGTCGATCAGGCTGATCACCAGCATGCCCACCAGCATCAGCGCCACGCCGCGCAGCACCTCGCCCGAGATCAGCAGGTACAGCGACACCGGCAGCCACACGAGGCTTGCCCCCACCGCCGGCACCAGCGACAGCAGCGCCATCAGCACGCCCCACAGCAGCGCCGCGCGGATGCCGAGCGCGGCAAAGGCAAGCCCGCCGATCGTGCCCTGGATCACCGCGATGATGATGTTGCCCTTCACCGTGGCGCGCATCACCGCCTCGAATTCCTCGATCAGCTTGCCGGTGTGGTGGTCGCTGAGCGGGCTGGCACGGCGGATCGTGGCGGCCAGCGCCGGCCCGTCGCGGAACAGGAAGAACAGCAGATAGAGCATCACACCGAAACCGACGAAAAGCTGCGCCGTCCCCTGGGTGATGGTGAAGGCGCGGGTGGCGATGGTCTGGCTGACGTTTTCGAGAAAACTGGTGATGCCCGACTGCATGTCGCCGAAATCGCCCAGGTTCAGCGACGAGAGCACGCGCCGTGCCCCGGCGGGCAGCGCTGCGCGCACCTGGTCGAGCAGCGCTGCGGGATCGAATTCGCGGCTGCTGATCGAGGTGGTGAGCGCCGAGGCCTCGCGCGCCAGCGCCGCGAGGATCAGCACCCCCGGGATCACCACGATGCAGATGCAGGCAAGCACGCTGACGAAGGCGGCCAGCGACCGGCGGCCGCCGAAGCGGCGCTCGAGCCAGACCTGCAGCGGCCGGAACAACAGCGCCAGGATCACCGCCCAGAGCACCGAGCCATACCAGGGCAGCAAGAGCCAGATGAAGGCGACGGAGACCAGCACGACCAGGGCGAAGAAGCTGGCGTTCGGCGAAGGGGATCTGAACATCGGGCGGAGCTCCGCAAGGGTCACGACGGGGGGCGTGCCCCGACAGCGGCAGCATAACGCAGCGCGCCGGCCGAGAACACGCGGATTGCCGCCACGGTTTCCGCAGGGCCGTAAACATCTTGTCAATAAATTGAAAAATATCGGATTTTTCCCCGACGAAACAGTCGAAGACAGCGCATGGCCGCGTTGACAGAGCGGGGCTTTCGCGTCAGCCTGCGCGCAACCGCAACGCCGGCCCCTCCCTGCCGGCCCCGCGTCCCGACGCGCCGGCGCGGGAACCGTTCCGGAAGGAGATCGCGCATGATCCGTGCAAAACAGGTGTCGCTGACTCGGGCTCTTCTTGTCTGCACCTGCCTCGGCGCCACGCTGCCCACTGCCGCCGCCGCCGGCGGTTTCTTCGACGATCTGCTGGTCAGGCTCGGCCTGCGCGAGGCCGAGACCGCGATCGCCAGCTCGAACGGCCGGATCGAGGCGCAAAGCGTCGACGTCGCGCCGAAATACGCCGGGCGGATCACCGAGGTCGACGTGCACGAGGGCCAGATCGTCGAGGCGGGCGAGGTGATCGCGAAGATCGACGACCGCTCCTATCAGGCGCAGCTCTTGGCGGCCGAGGCCTCGGTGCTGCAGGCGAAGGCGGCGAAGGAACAGGCGCAGGCTGCGGTGACCCAGGCGCAAAGCGCGCTTTCCGTGGCGCAGACGACTTACGATCGCACCGTCACCCTGCACGCCGAGGGCCATGCCGCGCAAAGCGTGCTCGATGATGTGACGAATGCGCTCGAGACCGCGAAGGCGGCACTTGCCGCGGCACAGGCGCAGGTGTCGAACGGCGACGCGCTGATTGCTGCGGCCGGGGCGAGCGTCGAACAGGTGAAGGTCGCGCTCGATGACCTGACGGTGCGCGCGCCGCTGCGCGGACGGGTCGAATACCGGCTGCACGAGCCGGGCGAGGTGATCGCCGCGGGCACGCCGGTGGCGACGCTGCTCGACCTGACCGACGTCTACATGAACCTCTATCTGCCGGCGACGGTGGTCGGCACGCTCGCCTCGAATGACGAGGCGCGGATGATCCTCGACCCGATCCCGCAATATGTGGTGCCGGCGAAGATCACCTTCATCGCCCCCGAGGCGCAGTTCACGCCGAAAAGCGTCGAGACCCAGGAAGAGCGCGAGCAGCTGGTGTTCCGCGTCAAGCTGACGATCCCGAAGGAGCTGCTCGAGAAGTTCGAGGATCAGGTGAAGGTCGGCGTGCGCGGCATCGGCTATGTCCGCACCCGCCCCGATGCCGAATGGCCGGCGAACCTTCAAGTCAAACTGCCGCAATAGGCCGGTCATGGGCTTTGCCGCGGAACTCGAGGGCGTCAGCCACCGCTACGGATCAACCGCCGCGCTCGCCGACGTGACGCTGAAGATCCCTGCGGGCTGCATGGCCGGGCTGATCGGCCCCGATGGGGTCGGCAAGTCGAGCCTGCTCGCCCTCGTCTCGGGGGTGCGCAAGCTGCAGTCGGGCAAGGTCACGGTGCTGGGCGGGGACATGGCCAGGACCGCCGCGCGCCGGCGTGCCGCGCCGCGCATCGCCTACATGCCGCAGGGCCTCGGCCGCAACCTCTACCCGACGCTGAGCGTGCGGGAGAACCTCGACTTCTTCGGCCGGCTCTTTGGCCAGAAGGCGGAGGAACGTGCCGCCCGCATCAAGATGCTGCTCGAGGCGACAGGACTTGCGCCCTTTCCCGACCGGCCGGCGGGCAAGCTGTCGGGCGGCATGAAGCAGAAGCTGAGCCTGTGCTGCGCGCTGATCCACGACCCCGACCTGCTGATCCTCGACGAGCCGACGACCGGCGTCGACCCGCTGTCGCGGCAGCAGTTCTGGGAGCTGATCGACAGCATCCGCGCCCGCACGCCCGGGATGAGCGTGATCGTCGCCACCGCCTACATGGAGGAGGCCGAGCGCTTCGACTGGCTCGCCGCGATGGACGACGGCAAGGTGATCGCCCAAGGCACGCCCGCCGAGCTGCGCGCGCAGGCCGGGGCGGAGACACTCGAGGAGGCCTTCATCCGCCTCCTGCCCGAGGACGAGCGCGCCGGCCACAAGCCGGTCGAGCTGCGCCCCCGCGTCATCAGCGCAGACAAGGCGCCGGCGATCGAGGCGCGGCACCTGACCAAGCGCTTCGGCGCCTTCACCGCGGTCGATGATGTCAGCTTCGAGATTCCCGTGGGCGAGATCTTCGGCTTCCTCGGCTCGAACGGCTGCGGCAAGACGACGACGATGAAGATGATGACCGGGCTCCTCGACCCGACCGAGGGTGAGACCCGGCTGTTCGGCGAGGAGCTGAAGAATTCCGACATGCAGGCGCGGCTGCGCATCGGCTACATGTCGCAAAGCTTCTCGCTTTATACCGAGCTGACGGTGCGGCAGAACCTCGAGCTGCACGCGAAACTCTACGGCGTCGCGCCCGAGCGCCGCGCGGCGCGGGTGAACGAGGTGCTGGCCGAATTCGAGCTTGACGAGATCGCCCGCGAAATGCCCGAGAGCCTGCCGCTCGGCATCCGTCAGCGGTTGCAGCTTGCCGTCGCCACGATCCACGAGCCGCGGATCCTGATCCTCGACGAGCCGACCTCGGGCGTCGACCCGGTGGCGCGCGACGCGTTCTGGCGCAAGCTGATCTCGCTCAGCCGCGACAAGGGCGTGACGATCTTCATCTCGACCCATTTCATGAACGAGGCGGCACGCTGCGACCGGATCTCGCTGATGCATGCGGGCAAGGTGCTGGCGGTCGGACGGCCGGCCGATCTGGTTGCCGAGCGGGGCGCACAGACCCTCGAGGCCGCCTTCATCGGCTATCTTCAGGATGCGCTCGGCCCCGAGCCCGCGGCGGGCAACACCGATTTCGATGGCCAGCGCACCCCGCGCAGCCCGCTTCGGCAATCGCTGACCCGGCTGTGGGCCTACACCTGGCGCGAAACGCTCGAGCTGGTGCGCGACCCGATCCGGCTGTTCTTCGCACTGATGGGGCCGGTGATCTTGCTGATCACCGTGGGCTACGGCATCTCCTTCGATGTCGACGACCTGTCCTTCGCCGTGCTCGACCAGGACCAGACCCCGGAAAGCCGGCGCCTGACCGAGCAGTTCAGCGCGATCCGACAGTTCAGCGAGGAGACGCCGCTGCGCGGCACCGGCGACATGACCGCCCGCATGGGCAAGGGCGAGCTGACCGTCGCACTCGAGATCCCGAATGGCTTCGGGCGCGAGCTGCATCAGGGCAAGGTGCCCGAGGTCTCGCTCTGGATTGATGGCTCGATGCCCTTCCGCGCCGAGACCGCACGCGGCTATGCCCTTGGTCTGCTGACCTATTTCTCCGAAATCTATGCCCGCGAAAACGGCCGCTCCGACCGCACGGGCGTTTCGATCGAAACCCGCTATCTGTTCAATCAGGCGTTCAAGAGCACCAATGCGATCATGCCGTCGGTGGTGATGCTGATCCTGATCATGATCCCGGCGGTGATGTCGGCGATCGGTGTCGTGCGCGAGGTCGAAACCGGCACCATCGCCAATTTCCGCTCGACCCCGATCCGCAAGATCGAATTCCTGCTCGGCAAGCAGATCCCCTATATCGTGATCGCGACGCTCAATTTCTGGATGCTCTTCGCACTCGGCATGGTGCTGTTCCGCCCCCCCTTCACCGGCTCGCTCCCCGCGCTGGCGGCGGTGACGCTGCTTTACGTCATCGCCACCACCGGAATCGGCCAGCTGATCTCGTCCTTCACCAAGACCCAGGTCTCGGCGGTGTTTGCCGTCGCGGTGATCACCATCATCCCGACGGTGAACTTCTCCGGGCTGATCGTGCCGATCTCCTCGCTGCAGCCCAGCGGCCACGCCCTTGGTCTCGCCTTCCCCGGCGCTTGGTATCAGACGGTGTCGATGGGCACCTTCCTGAAGGGCTTCGGCTGGGCCGATATCGGCGTCAACACCCTGGCGATCGCCGGCTTCGCCCTTTTCTACATCGTCGCCGCGGTCTTTGCGCTGCGCAAGCAGGAGGCCTGAGCCGATGTGGCGAAGCCTGCTCAACACCCTGCGCCTGACCGGCAAGGAGCTGCGCGCGATCCGGCGTGACACGGTGATGCTGGTGCTGATCTTCTACGTCTTCACCGTGGCCACCTACATGGTGGCCGACGCGATCTCGACCGAGATCAACGACCTCGCCGTTGCCGTGGTCGACGAGGACCAGAGCGCATTGTCGCACCGGCTCACCGATGCGATCCAGCCGCCGCTGTTCAAGCATCCGGTCAGCCTGACCCCGACGCAGGCGGAACAGGCGCTGAAATACGGCGATTACATCCTCGTCGTCTCCTTCCCGCCGAAGTTCGAAAGCGACCTGCTGTCCGGCCACGCGGCGACGCTCTCGATCGACGTCGATGCGACTGCGGTCGCCCATGCCGGCAATGGCGCCGCCTTCATGCAGGAACTGCTGGCGGGCGAGCTTTCCACCTTCTTCACCCCGAACGGCTCTGCCGCCTCGCTCGTCGACGTGGTGTTCCGCAACCGCTTCAACCCGAATCTGACCTCGAAGTGGTTCACCTCGGTGATGCAGCTGATGAACTCGGTCACCATCCTCACGCTGATCCTCGCCGGCGCCTCGCTGATCCGCGAGCGCGAACATGGCACGATCGAGCATGTGCTGGTGATGCCGGTGCGCCCGCATGAGATCGTCTTCTCGAAGATCCTCGCGAATGGCGCCGTAATTCTCGGGGCTTCCGTCTTCAGCCTGCTGGTGGTCATCCAGTGGCTGATCGGGGTGCCGCTGGCGCAAGGTGTGCTGCCGCTCTTCATCGCGGGCACCGCGATCTATGTCATCGCCGTCGCCTCGATCGGGCTGCTGCTGTCGACCTTCACCCATACGATGGGGCAGTTCGGCCTGCTGATCATCCCGGTGATCATCGTGATGATCCTGCTCTCGGGCGGCATGACGCCGATGGAATCGATGCCCGGCTGGCTGCGCGTGCTGATGCAGCTGATCAGCCCCGCGCCGCATTTCGTCGCCTTCACCCAGTCGGTTCTCTACCGCGGCGCGGGGCTTGCCCTGGTCGTCTGGGAGATCGCGGCAATGGCGGCGATGGCGGCACTGGCACTGGCCGTGGCGCTCGCCCGTTTCCGCCGGGTGCTGGCGAATTGATCCGATCGGCCAACCTGTTGCAGGAAGGACAGAACTCGCGCATAGCGTGTAGTCCACTCTGGCGCCGCCGGAATAATTGTGTGACAGTCAACGGATACTGTCGGCGACGGCGAGCGCGAAAAAGAAAAGAATGATGCCCGACAAGAACCGCATCAGACGAATCAACCTGATGATCGAGCTGGCGACCTATGTCGCCATCATGCTCGCATTCGTGTCGCTGTCCTACAACCTCGAACGGTTCTCGCGGCTTGCGGCGCAGGACCAGCAGATGGCCGGTCTTTATACCGCGCAGACCCAGATCACCGAGCGCATCCACGAGGCGGTGAACCGCAAGGAGCTGTTCGCGCGCGGCATCGCCGCGGCGGTGGCGCTGCGCCCGAACATCTCGGAGCAGGAATTCGCGCGGCTCTCGTCCGGCATCCAGCTCGAGGACCCCTCCGTCGTCAACATGGCGCTGGTGCGCGACAAGTTCATCACCCATGTCTACCCCGAAGAAGAGAACCTCGGCCTGATCGGGCGCGACCTGCGCGACGTTCCGCGCCAGAGCGCCGTGCTCGACCGCATCGCCCGGACCGGCAAGTCTGCCCTCGACGGCCCGATCTCGCTGTTGCAGGGCTATGCCGGCTTCATCCTGCGCGAGCCGGTCTTCCTGCTCGGGGATGATGGCGACACCGGCCAGTTCTGGGCCGTCGCCTCGATCGTGTTCGACAAGGACACCTTCCTGGGCGAGCTTGGCCTCGACGACTTCAGCAAAGACTACCAGATCACCATCCGCGCCCACAACATGCTCGGCGACGAGCGCACCATCTATGGCGACAACGCGGTCTTTGCCCGCAATCCGGCAGTCCAGCAGCTCCGCCTGCCCTCCTCGATCTGGACCATCGCCCTCGTGCCGGCGGCCGGCTGGGACGCCGTCCCCGCCCAGACCGAACGCAACCGGATGCTGACCGGCATCGCGATGATCGTCACCCTGGCGATGGCGTGGTATCTGAACCGGCTGCGGGCCGCGAACTGGCGCAGCGCGGCGCAGCTGCGCGCGGCGGTGAATGTGCTGCAGTCGGGCTTCGTGCTCTTCGACCGCAACGACCGGCTGCAGATCTGCAACGAGCGCTACCGCGAGATCCATGGCCCGGCGAGCGACGCCGTCGTCAAGGGCGCGACCTTCGAGAGCATCCTGCGCGAGGGGCTGCGCCACGGCCTCTACCCCGACGCCACCGGCCACGAGGAGGCCTGGCTTGGCAAGCACCTCGCCCGCGGCGACCACAAGGCGAGCCGGTTCGAGCTCGAGCTCAGCAACGGCTACTGGCTGCAGATCCTCGAGCAGGAAACGCCCACCGGCGGCCGCGTCGCGGTGCTGAACGACATCACCGAGCTGCTGCACAGCCGCCAGCGCGCGCAGCTGGCCGAACAGCGCCTGTTCGACGCGATCGACGCGCTGCCGGTGGGCTTCTGGCTGTTCGATGCCGAAGACCGGCTGATCATGTTCAACCGCGTCGCCGGCAACATGCTGCCCGGCATGCAGCGCGCGCTGAAGGAAGGCCGCAATCTGGCCGAGCTGGTCGAGCGCCGCGCCGCGATCTCGAAGGAGATGCTGATCGGCGGCCGCCCCGCCGCCAGCCCGCACGAGATCCTCGACAACCTGCACGCCGAGACCTCCGAGCTCGAGGTCTGCTATGACGGTGATCTGTGGTTCCGCTATTACACCCGCCGGACCTCGGAGAACGGGCTGGTGATGTTCCGCATCGAGCTGACCGACCTGCGCCGCCATCAGCGCCAGATCGAGACCTCGAATACCGAGCTGCGCGCGGCGCTGGCCGAGCGCGATGCCGCCGAAAGCCGCTTCCGCGACGTGGCCGACATCAGCACCGAATGGTTCTGGGAGCAGGACGAGCACCTGCAGTTCACCTATCTTTCGGAAGGCTTCCGCCGCGCGATGGGACGCGATCCCGCCGATTTCATCGGCTGTTCCCGCGTCGAGCTTCTGGTCGAGCCGGACGGCAGCCCCGAGGCGGAGAACCTGATCGCCCTGCGCCAGACGATGGAGCGCCACGAGCCGTTCAAGGACGTGGTCTACAGCTATCGTTTCCATCCCGACCGCGAATCCTGGATCCGCACCAGCGGCAAGCCGGTCTTCGCCAAGGACGGCAGCTTCCGCGGCTACATCGGTACCGCGGCGGACGTGACGCAGTTCTATGCCGCGCTGCGCCGTGCCGAGCAGGCCGACGAGGCCAAGACCCAGTTCCTGAACATCATCAGCCACGAGCTGCGCACACCGCTGACCGTGGTCACCGGCTTCAACAGCTTCATCTACAATTCGGACCGCCTGCCCTCCTACGTCACCTTGCACAAGCTGCTCGAGGCGCAGGACAACCCCTCGCTGCGGCGGCTGTTCGACGCCTATCGCACCGACATCCGCTCCTTCTCCGACCGGATCCGCAATGCCGGCGTGCAGTTGCAGACGCTGATCGACGACATGCTCGACCTGGCCCGGATCGAGGCGAACACGATGCGCATCGAGACCACCCGCGTGGACAGCCTGCGGGTGACGCAATCGGTCCTCGACCAGATGCAGTCGATGGCTGCCGAGAAGCACCTCGAACTGCGCTGCGAGATGGCCGACCTGCCGATCGCCGCCGACGAAATGCGCTTCCGCCAGATCCTGACCAACCTGCTCGGCAACGCCCTCAAGTTCACCGATCACGGCTCGATCACCGTGCGCAACGAGCGCCAGGGCGACATGGTGGTGTTCCGGGTCGAGGATACCGGCATCGGCATTTCCCACGACAAGCTCTCGATCATCTTCGACCGTTTCGCCCAGGTCAACGAGGGCACCGGCACCACGCGCCGCAACCAGGGCGTCGGCCTTGGTCTGGCGATCTGCAAGGACCTGACGCGGCTGCAGGGCGGCTGGATCCGCGCCGAAAGCCGGCTCGGCCAGGGCAGCACCCTGATCTTCGCCCTGCCCGCCTGGAAGGACGCCTGACCCCGCCGGCCAGCCCCGGAGGCGATCCGTGTCGAGACGGCGGCACCGTGCCACGATTTCGACCTTTTCTATCCATAGTCCCGGACCAATTCGGTGCGACACCTGATGTTAACCACGAAGAAGCGGTGTCCCTCCCGGGGTCTCCGGTCGGTAGAATCGGGCTGCAACGAGGTTCGGCATCCGACGGCACGGCATTCAGGGGCTGATCATTGATGGGGTTTTGTTGACGATGGAACGGTCTGTTCGACTCGCTGTCCCGGCTGTGCCTGGGGCTTTTTCGCGCACGGCGCTTGCGTCGCTGGAGGGCATGACCACAGTGACGGCGGACGCCGGCATCGCCCCGCCGAATCCGGCCGGGGACGCAGGCGCGAGGCCGGCGATGGACGGCAATGCCATGGTCATCATCTCGGGCCCGGATGGCCGGATCCGCGAGGTGAGCGAGAAGTTCCTGCACGCCACCGGCTACCGCCGCGAGGAGCTGCTCGGCATGATCGCCGAGCGCCTCTATGCGGACGAGGGCGGGGTGCTGCGCGCCGAGATCCGCGAGACCACCGGTCAGGGCCGGATCTGGTCGGGCGCGCCGCAGGTCAGGGCCGCCGATGGCCACCTGCTCGGCACCCGCTGCGTCATCGTCCCGGTGCTCGAACCCGACGGCCGGAGCCGGCGCAACGTAGCGCTGCACCTCGAGCTGACCGGCGCCCGGCTGACCCAGATGGAGCACATGATCGCCTCGGCCTTCAACAAGATGCGCGAGGCCGTCTATGTCGTCGATCCGGCGACGCAATACCTGTGCTTCATGAACGATTTCGCGCTGCACGAGCAGGGCTGGTGTCTGGGCGAGATCGGCACGCGCACCATGGCCGACACCGATTACCACGCCGAAAAGCAGGTGATCGACGATCTCTTCCGCATGGTCGAAAGCGACGGCAAGGGCTCGGCCCTGTTCCAGTCGGACCACGGCGCGCGCACCTGCGAGGCCCAGGCCTATGCGATCACCACCGAAACCGGGCACCACCGCATCCTGCTGCTCCTGCGCGACATCTCGCTGCAGGCCAAGGCCGAGCGCGACCGCAAGGAATTGCTTGCGGTCATCACCCACGAGCTGCGCACGCCGCTGACCAGCATCAAGGGCGCGCTCGAGCTGCTGAAGGCCGGGGCCGTCGGTGCGCTTTCCGAGCAGGCAAACTCGCTTGTCACCATCGCCGCGAACAACAGCGAGCGCATGCTCGGCCTGATCCGCGACATCCTCGACATGGAAGAGATCGGCCAGGACAGCTTCGAAATCGAGAGCGAGCCGGTCGATCTGAGTGCGCTGGTGCGCAACGCGATCGAGGCGCACCGCGGCTATGGCGCGCATCTGGGCGTCAGCTTCATCGACGGCGGCACCGCGCCGGGGGTCTTCGTCCTGGCCGAACCCGTGCGCCTGGCGCAGGTCCTGTCGAACCTGCTGTCGAATGCCGCCAAGGTCACCGCACCGGGCGGCACGATCGAGATCTGGGCCAGCCGCGAGGCAGGCTGCGGCGTGATCTACGTGCGCGACCACGGCCCCGGCATCCCGCCGCAGCTGCGCGACAAGCTGTTCAGCCGCTTCACCAAGTCCGAGGCGCCGAACCGCTCGCGCGTGTCGGGATCGGGGCTCGGGCTGAGCATCGTGAAAACCATCGTCGAGAAGCTCGACGGCGAGATCAGCTTCTCGACCGAGACCGGCAAGGGCACCACCTTCCGGGTGGCGCTGCCGTCGCTCTGATCCTCCGCCCCGCCGGGGCGCACCGCAGACGAAAGCCGCCGGCACCGGGTGCGGGCGGCTTTCGTCTGCGGCGGGGATAGGGGGGATCAGCCGTCGAAGGCCGCGTCTTCCATCAGGTCCATCAGCCGCTCGAGCATGGCCGACAGCCCCGTCGGCACCCTCGGCCGCGGCGTGCGCAGCAGGCGCTGCAGCTGCAGGTCGAGCGCCGCCGCCTGCGCGCCGAGATCGGGAAAGCCCACGGTCGCGGCAACGCCGCTGATCTTGTGAATGATGGCCGCCAGCCTGCTGATCGCCCCGGCGAGCTGACCGGGATCGTCAAGCGCCGCCTGCAGCCGCTCGATCTCGACGATCTGCGGCACGAGACGCCGGGTGAACTGCTCGCGTGCATCGGCCAGCGCCTTCGCCAGCTGGGCCGGCATCGGTCCGGAGAAGGAAGGAGCAGGCATGCGCGTCGCCTTTGCGGCAGGGAGCCTCAGTTGAACAGACCGCGGAACTGCTGCAGCGCGCCCGACCGCGTCCGGGTCTGAGCGTAGGCCTGCGAGATCGTCTTCGCAATCAGGTCCTTCGGGCTCGTGTCGAACATCGAGGTATGGACCTGATCGCCGACCGAGACCGAGACGTTCATCGGCAGCCCGCAATCGACCGTCAGGCCGAACTCCGCCAGCGTCATGCCAAGCGCCACCTCGAGATCCTCGCGCTCGATGTCGTTCACCCGCGGCACGATCGCGACGAAGCTGCCGTTGCCGTAATAGGTGATCATCACCTCGAGATGGCGCAGGTTCTCGAACACCGCCTCGGCGACGTCGGTCAGGATGCCGCGGAACTCGGACGGGCTGCTCATCGAATAGAGGCTTTCCACCCGGCGGATCTGGAAGCCCACCGCCGCCACCATGAAGCGGCGCAGCCGGCTCAGCCGGTGCAGGTAGTTCTCCATCGCCAACGCGTTGATGACGCGCGGCACATCGTAAAGCGTGATCGGGTCGGCCAGCTCGAAGGGCACGGCCTGGCCCTGCTGCAGGCTGTCGATCTCGGAGCGCAGCGCCTGCGCCGCCTTCACCGAATCGGAGGCGCGCTGCTGCTCGGAATAGAGCACCTGCGCCACCCGCAGCCGCGCACCGAGTTCCTGCACCTCGATCGGCTTGGTGATGTAATCGGTGGCGCCGGTGGCAAAGGCCGCGTCGATGAAGGGCTTCTCGGTGACCGAGGTCAGCATCAGGATCGGCGTGCGCCGGTGCAGCGGATTGGCGCGGATATGGCGGACGAGTTCGATCCCGTCCATCCCCGGCATCTTGATGTCGAGCAGGAAGGTGCTGAACAGATCACCGCCACGGCCGATCTTCTGCAACGCTTCCTCGCCGCTCATCGCATATTGCACATCGGCGTAACCGAGAGAGGACAGGACCCCTTCCATCAGCCGCAGGATGATCGGGTCGTCGTCGACCACAAGCAGTGCCATCGTTTCGTCTCCGCTTCTGCAGGACGGGAACACGGCCACGGGCTACACACCCTGAAGGACCGCCTTCCCTGTTGCAAACAACCATGAGACGAACGTCAGGGTTAATTCGGGCGCATTTAAGGCAATTTTTGGGAAACCATCCCGGGGCGCCGTTACCGCGACGGCAGCCGCCGCGCCCCGGCGCCGCACAGCGGGCGCGGGGGCGCGGACCGGCTCAGTCGTCCATCTTCAGCGCCGAGATGAAGGCCGATTGCGGGATCTCGACCTTGCCGAACTGCCGCATCTTCTTCTTGCCGGCCTTTTGCTTTTCCAGCAGCTTCTTCTTCCGGGTGGCGTCGCCGCCATAGCACTTCGCCGTCACGTCCTTGCGCATCGCGCTGAGCGTCTCGCGCGCCACGACCCGGCCGCCGATCGCCGCCTGGATCGGGATCTTGAACATGTGCCGCGGGATCAGCTCTTTCAGTTTCTCCACCATCGCCCGGCCACGGGCCTCGGCGCGGTCGCGGTGCACCATGATCGACAGCGCATCGACCGGCTCGTCGTTCACCAGGATCGACATCTTGACCATGAAATCTTCGCGGTATTCGCTGAGCTGGTAGTCGAAGGAGGCATAGCCCTTCGTCACCGATTTCAGCCGGTCATAGAAGTCGAACACCACCTCGGCGAGCGGCAGGTCATAGACCACCATCGCGCGCGAGCCGGCATAGGTCAGATCGAGCTGGATGCCGCGGCGGTCCTGGCACAGCTTGAGCACGTCGCCCAGATATTCGTCGGGCACCATGATCGTCGCCTTGATCCGCGGCTCCTCGATATGGTCGACATAGGTCAGATCGGGCATGTCGGCGGGGTTGTGCAGATCGCGCACCTCGCCGTCCTTCATGTAGATCTTGAACACCACACTCGGCGCGGTGGTGATCAGATCGAGGTCATATTCGCGCTCCAGCCGGTCGCGCACCACTTCGAGGTGCAGAAGACCAAGGAAGCCGCAGCGGAAGCCGAAGCCGAGCGCCGCCGAGGTCTCCATCTCGTAGCTGAACGAGGCGTCGTTCAGCGCGAGTTTCTCGATCGCGTCGCGCAGCGCCTCGAAATCATTCGCATCGACCGGGAAGAGGCCGCAGAACACCACCGGCTGCGCCGGCTTGAAGCCCGGCAGCGGCGTCGCGCAGGGTTTCTTCTCATGGGTGATGGTGTCGCCCACACGGGTGTCGCGCACCTGCTTGATCGAGGCGGTGAAGACGCCGATCTCGCCCGGGCCGAGCTCCGCGATGTCGACCATCTGCGGCTTCAGCACGGCGAGCTTGTCGATGCCGTAGACCGCGCCGGTCTGCATCATCTTGATCCGGTCGCCCTTGCGGACCACCCCGTCCATGACGCGGATCATCACCACGACGCCGAGATAGGCGTCATACCAGCTGTCGACCAGCATCGCCTTCAGCGGCGCGTCGCGGTCGCCCTTCGGCGCGGGCAGCCGGTGCACGATCGCCTCGAGCACCTCGGGAATGCCGAGCCCGGTCTTCGCCGAGATCGGGATCGCGTCCGAGGCGTCGATGCCGATCACGTCCTCGATGTTCGCCTTCACCGCGTCGGGGTCGGCCGCCGGCAGGTCGATCTTGTTCAGCACCGGCACGATCTCGTGGCCGGCGTCGATCGCCTGATAGACGTTCGCAAGGGTCTGCGCCTCGACACCCTGGCTCGCGTCGACGACCAGCAGCGAGCCCTCGACCGCGCGCATGCTCCGGCTGACCTCATAGGCGAAGTCGACATGGCCGGGGGTGTCGATCAGGTTCAGGATATAGGTCTCGCCATCCTTCGCCGGATATTCGATGCGGACGGTGTTCGCCTTGATGGTGATGCCGCGTTCGCGCTCGATATCCATGCTGTCGAGCATCTGCGCCTTCATGTCACGCGCGGCCACCGTCCCGGTCAGCTGGATGAGCCGGTCGGCGAGCGTGGATTTACCGTGGTCGATATGCGCCACGATGGAGAAGTTGCGGATGTGATCGAGCTGGGTCATGGCGCGCGTATAGCTGTAAAAACAGGGGCCGGGAAGAGGGATTGCGTGCCCTGCCCGGCCCCGTTGCGGGCGGCGTTCCGGCCCGGGCTCAGCGCGGGCGCGACAGCAGCGCGCCGGGCCGGTAACGGGCAATGGTGGCGGTGAGCCAGCCGGCGAGTGCGGCCTTGATCAGGTCGCCCGGCACGAAGGGCAGCGACAGCATCAGCGCCTCGAGCGGGCCCTTGCCCAGCACCGCCATCAACCCGAGCGTGCCGCAGGCATAGAGCACCACGATGCCGCCAAGCGCCGCGCCAAGGGCCGCGGCGAGGCCGACATGCAGCCCGCGCAGTTTCTCGACGACGAGGCCGGTGACGAAAGCCGCGGGCAACCAGCCCAGAAGGAAGCCGACGGTCGGCCCGGCGAAGACGCCAAGGCCGCCGCGCCCGCCGGCGAGCACCGGCAGGCCGAGCGCGACGATGATCTCGACCACCAGCACGGCAAGCGCGCCGCGCAGCGGGCCGAGCACCGCGCCCGCCAGCATGACGCCCAGCGATTGCGCCGAGACCGGCACACCCGAGGCAAGCGGGATCGGCGGCACGAGGCCAAGCACCGCGATCAGCGCCGCGAACAGCACGACGAGGGTGAAATTGCGTTCCAAGTCAGTCTCTCCCTTGGGTTGGGGGGGCCGGGCGCGGGGCAAGCCCGCCGCGCGCGCGCAGCGCATCGGCCAGATGATCCGAATCGTCGAGCAGCGACAGCACGAGCGGCGCGATCAGCCGCGGCCCCGGCCGGCGGCGCGAACGCGCCCGCCAGGACAGCGCCAGCAGCTCCATCCGCCCGCGCAGCACCGGGATGAAGCGCAGCACCAGCGCCACGGCGAGGGCCGGCAGCCGCGGCGACAGGCCAAAGCGGGCGAGCGGCTGCGCCAGCCGCTCGATCAGTGCGATCAGGTCCGGCAGCGGCGTCACCAGGGTGACGAAATTCGCCAGCGCCACCATGGTGCAGATCCGCAGACCGAGAACGAGGCCGAGCATCGGCGCCCCCTCCCAGAGCTGCCAGGCGGCGATGAAGGCGACGATCCACAGCACCGGGCGCAGCGCGCGGGCGCCCTCGGCCACCGCGCGGCGGCCAAGGCCGAAGTAGAGCGCCGCGGTCGCCACCAGCGCCGCGGCAAGCGGCAGCGGCGCGGTGAGCCAGGTCAGCCCCAGCATCGCCGCAGCAAGCGCGCCGAACTTCAGCCCGACCGGCAGCCGGTGCGCCCAGCTCGTGCCCGGCAGCGCAAGGCTCAGCATGGCTCGTCCTGCGCGGCGGCCTGCATCGCGGCGACATAGGCGGGCAGCACCGCAGCGGGCGGGCCGTCGGCGGCGACGCGCCCGGCCTCGATCCAGATCACCCGGTCATAGCCTGCGACACGGGCCGGATCGTGGGTGATCAGCATCACGTTCTGCGCAAGCGCCGCGATGCGGGCCTCGATCCGCAGCGCGGCGGGGATGTCGAGGCTGTTGAACGGCTCGTCGAAGAGGATCCAGCGCGGCTCCATCGCCAGCACCGCCATCAGGCAGACAAGCTGGCGCTGGCCCTGCGACAGGGTGTGGCACAGCCGCTCTTCCCAGTCGGCATGGCCGAACCGGGCGAGCATGGCGCGGGCGCGCTCGCGGGCCGGGCCGCGCGGATGGCCCTGCTGCTCAAGGCCGAAGGCAAGCTCCTCGATCACCGTCGGGAAGATGATCTGGTGATCGGGGTTCTGAAACAGGATACCGACGGCCGACAGCGCCCCCGCCCGGTCCCGCGCCACGTCGACGCCCGCCACCCGCAGCCGCCCCGCCTTCGGCGCGATCAGGCCGGCGACGGCGCGCAGAAGCGTGCTTTTCCCCGAGCCGTTGCGGCCGACGACGCCCACGCGCCGCTCGCCGATATGCAGGCTCAGCCCGTCGAAGATGCGGGTGCCCTCGCGCTCCAGCGTCAGGGTCTCGATCTCGATGCTGCCGTCCATCACGCCCTCCGGTCGCGGTGGTTTGCCCGCTTGTCGGTCGCGGGTCAAACGAAACCCGCGCGGCGGTGGCGGCGCGCAAGAAATTCCGCACGCGGGGCATTGACGCGGCGCCGGCGCGGGAGAATCTGTAGCGCAGAAGATCAGGAGGCACAGATGATCCTTTCCGTCCCGAACATGACCTGCGGTCACTGCAAGGCCGCCGTCGAATCCGCCATCATCGAGGTCGGCGGCAAGGCCGTCGTCAGCCTCGAGGACCGCGAGGTCGAGGTGAACGGCCTGCCCGAATCGACCGTGCTCGCCGCGCTGAAGGCGGCGGGTTACGAGGCCGAGGTGATCGCCTGACGGGCCCCCGCCCGGCCAGCGACAGACGCAAGGGGTTGGGCCGGAAACGGCCCCGCCCGCAATGGCTGCTGCTGCGGTTCCCGACGAAATTCCGCATCGGCGAAATTTTGCCTGTTTCATTGTGAAATCTTGCGTGATCGGCTAAGATCGGCTGCTAATTGACGGGACTCGGGCAACGGACCCACCCGCAGGAATGAGGCAGCAGCAGATGAAGAAATCCCTCCTTGTGGCGGCCTGCATGATGGTCGCCGGTGCGGCCGGTGCCGGCCCGATCGATAACGCCTGCATGAAAGCCGGGCGCGCGAACAACCGCGCCCTGTGCGGCTGCATCCAGCAGGTCGCCGACATGACACTTGGCACCGCCGACCAGCGCCGCGCCGCGGCCTTCTTCAAGGACCCGGACAAGGCGCAGCAGGTGCGGATGTCGGACAGCGCCTCGGACAACGACTTCTGGGCGCGCTACAAGAATTTCGCCGCGACCGCCGAATCCTACTGCGGCGGCTGAAGCCGGGCGAGCAGGGCGCGTGCGCCGGCCTCGATGATGTCGAGGCAACCGTCGAAATCGCGGGTATAATAGGGATCGGGCACCTCTTCGGCGCCCGTTTCGCCATTCAGGAACAGCGCAAGCCGCGCCCGGGCGCCGGCGGGGGCCAGACGCGCGGCATCGCGCAGGTTCTGCCGGTCCATCGCCAGGATCAGGTCGAAGCGGTCGAAATCGGCGCGCACCAGCTGGCGGGCGCGCAACGCGGCCAGATCATAGCCGCGCGCCCGCGCCGCCACCTGCATCGGGCCATAGGGCGGCTCGCCCGCATGCCAGTCGCCGGTGCCGGCGCTGTCGAGCTCGAGCGCAAGGCCCGCCTCCTGCGCGAGCCGGCGCACCACGCCTTCGGCGGCGGGAGAGCGGCAGATGTTGCCAAGGCAGAGAAACAGGATACGCATGACACGTTGCTAACCGAGGAGCGGGCGGATGGCCAGAATCGTGATTCTCACCGGCGCCGGGATCTCGGCCGAAAGCGGCCTCCGCACCTTCCGCGCCGCGGACGGGCTGTGGGAGGACCATCGGATCGAGGATGTGGCGACGCCCGAGGGCTTTGCCCGTGACCCGGAGCTGGTGCTGCGCTTCTACAACGAGCGCCGCGCGGCGGCCGCGGCGGCCGAGCCGAATGCCGCACACCGCGCGCTCGCCGCACTCGAGGCCGACGGCCGGCACCAGGTGCTGGTGGTGACGCAAAATGTCGACGCCCTGCACGAGCGGGCAGGCACGCGCGCGCTGATCCACATGCACGGCACGCTGACAGGGGCGCTGTGCGCCGCCTGCGGCCATCGCTGGCCGGCGCCCGCGGTGATGCGGGTCACCGACCCCTGCCCGGCCTGCGCGGCGCATGCGGCGCGCCCCGACATCGTCTGGTTCGGCGAGATGCCCTATCGGATGGAGGAGATCTGGACGGCGCTGCGCGCGGCCGATCTCTTCGTCTCGATCGGCACCTCGGGCAATGTCTATCCGGCGGCAGGGTTCGTCGCCGATGCCCGCCATACCGGGGTGGAGACGCTCGAGCTGAACCTCGAGCCCTCGATGGGCACACGGCTTTTCGATGCGGCGCGGCATGGGCCGGCGACGCAGGTGGTGCCCGCCTGGGTTGCGGAAATGCTGGCCTGAGCGGAAAGGAGGGGCGCCGCCCCTCTTCGGCTGCGCCGAATTCACCCCGAGGTATTTTCGGCAAGGAGAAAGCGCGCGGGCAGGCAGGGCCGACGCGCGATGAATCGCTTGACGCGGCGGGGCTTTGCCCTTATGCCCCGCAAACAGATTTCCGGGCGCCGCCTTTGCGGTGTCCGCTTGGTATGAACAGGGCCGACACGCGCCCCGAGGAAACGAAGGATTGATGCCATGTCGCGCGTCTGCGAACTGACCGGCAAGGGCCCGATGTCGGGCAACAATATCAGCCACGCGAACAACAAGACGCGTCGCCGGTTTCTGCCGAACCTGAATGAAGTCACCCTGATCTCCGACGTGCTGGGCCAGTCGTTCAAGCTGCGCATCTCGGCCGCCGGCCTGCGCACCGTGGACCACCGCGGCGGGCTCGACGCCTTCCTGATGAAGGCGGCCGATGCCGAGCTGTCGGGCACCGCGCTGAAGATCAAGAAGGCGATCCTGAAGGCTCAGGCCGCCGCCTGATCCGGGATACCCCGACGAATCGGAAGGCCTCGCTTCGGCGGGGCCTTTTCCGTTTTGCCTGCGGCATGATGACGGCACGTGGCCTCTGGCGCGCCCCGAGCGGCGCCGATATGCTGATCTCATGTCCGTGCGATCCCTGCGCCCCCTCTTCCTCGCCCTGATGGCGACGATCCTCGCGGTGACGAGCCTGACCATGGCCGTCGCCCGGGGGCAGGTTCAGATTGCCGGCGAGATCGTGATCTGCACCGGCTACGGCATCACCACGGTCACGGTGGACGAAGAGGGCAATCCCACGGGCCCCGTCCACCTGTGCCCCGACATGGTGCTCGGCATGATGGCCGCGCTCGACACGCCGCCCCCGGTCCTCACGCGTCCCGAAGGACGGGTGGAGCGGATCGAGGCGTCCGCCCCCGCGCTACTGCGGGGCAGCTCGGTGCCCCAGCCGCGGGCGCGCGATCCGCCGGCTCTCGTCTGATCCCTTCGTCACAGATCCATCAGACTTCCGGGAGGACATGATGTCCCGTTTCTCGCGCGCGGCCGCTGCCGCTGCTTTCGCCTTTGCCCTGCCCGCCTTCGCCCCTGCGGCCTTCGCCCATGACGGCGTCGCGATCAAGGATGCCTATGCCATCGTCTCGACGACGATGTCGAAATCCGGCGCGGCCTTCATGGAAATCGACAACCATTCGACCACCCCCGACCGGCTGGTCAAGGCCAGCTCGGAGATTGCCGACCGGGTCGAGCTGCATACCCACAAGGCCGACGCCAATGGCGTGATGCAGATGATCGAGGTGAAGGAAGGATTCCCGATCCCCGCCGAAGGCAGCCACATGCTGCAGCGCGGCGGCGACCACGTCATGTTCCTCGGCCTGAAGCAGCCGCTGAAGGACGGCGACACCGTGCATGTCGTGCTGACCTTCGAACATGCGGGCGACGTTCCGGTCGACATTCCGGTCGATCTGAAGCGCGTGCCGGCCGCTGCCGCCCCCGCCGCCGGACAGATGAAGATGAACGGCATGGACCACGGCGCGATGCCCGGCATGAACATGTCGAACTGAGCCCGCCCCTGCGGCACAGCCAAACGCCGCCCCGAAGGGCGGCGTTTTCCATTGCCGTATCGTGTTGCCCTCAGGCGCCGAGCGCGGCAAGCATCTCGGCCGCCGCCGCTGCCGGGGCGGCCTGCCCCTCGGCCACGGCGGTGCCGAGCGCGACCATCTTCGCGCGGATCGCGGGGTCGCTGTGCAGCCGGGCAAGCAGCCCCTCGCGCACCTCGCTTTCGAACCAGTGGCGCGCCTGCGCGGCGCGGCGGCGGTCGAAGAAGCCATGCGCGCGCCGCCAGGCGGCGAGCGCCGACATCTCCTCCCAGGCCGATTTCAGCCCCTGCTCCTCGAGCGCCGAAACCGGCAGCGCCTTTGGAAAGCCCTCCGGGTCCTGCGGCCGCTTGCGCAAAAGCCGCAGCGCGCCGGCATAATCGCTGACGGTGCGCATCGCCGCGGGCTTCAGATCGCCGTCGGCCTTGTTCACCAGGATCATGTCGGCCATCTCCATGATGCCGCGCTTCACCCCCTGCAGCTCGTCGCCGCCCGCAGGCGCCATCAGCAGGATGAAAAGGTCGGTCATCTCGGCCACCAGGGTCTCGGACTGGCCCACCCCCACGGTCTCGATCAGCACCACGTCGAAGCCCGCCGCCTCGCACAGCGCCACCGCCTCGCGGGTGCGCCGCGCCACGCCGCCGAGATGGGCCTGGCTGGGCGAGGGCCGGATGAAGGCCATCGGGTCGCGCGACAGCCGCTCCATCCGGGTCTTGTCGCCAAGGATCGAGCCGCCCGAGCGCGCCGAGGACGGGTCGACCGCCAGCACCGCGACCTTCAGCCCCTGTCCGGTCAGCATCAGCCCGAAGGCCTCGATGAAGGTCGACTTTCCGACGCCCGGTGTGCCCGACAGCCCGATCCGCAGCGCCTGCCGGCCCGCGCCCGCAAGCGTCTCGAGCAGCGCCGCGGCCTGCGCGCGGTGATCCGCCCGCCCCGATTCCACCAGCGTGATCGCCCGCGCCAGCGCGCGCCGCTCGCCCGCCAGGATGCGCGGCACCAGATCGGCGACGAGGGGATCGGAGACGGCGGGATCGGAGACGGAGACGGCGGAAATCGGATCGGTCATCGGCGGGCCTTCGCTGACGGGGCGGGATGCACGATCCCTCAGCGGATCGTGAAACGGTTTCGGTTTTCTGCCCCCATCGGGCAGTGTATGTCCAGTGCGAAGGCCGAGTTTCCGAGGAGAGCCATGACCCGCGCGTTTCCGACCCCCCTGCGCCGTGCCTCCCTGCCGCTCGCGGGCGCGCTGGCTGCGACGCTGTGTCTCGCCGCGCCGCTGCAGGCCGATCAGACCGACCGCATCGTCTTCGACGTCTCGCTGCGTGGCATCCCGGCGGGCCGGCTCAGCATCAATGGCAAGATCGAGGGGGCCAATTACGGCGCGAACGGCACGCTCGAGACCACCGGGCTGCTCGGCTTCCTGCGCAAGATCCGCTACGATGCCTCGGTCAGCGGCAGCCGCACGGCGGACCGCTTCACCCCGCAGCGTTTCGACGAGACGGCGAACCGGCCGGGCGACGAATCGGAACACGTGATCGTCTATCAGAACGGCACGCCGGTCTCGGTCAGCCGCAACCCGCCGCGCAAGCCGCGCAAGACCGATGTCGACCCGGCGAAACAGGGCGGCACCGTCGACCCGCTCACCGCGCTTTATGCCGTGCTGCGCGACGTCGACCGCGACGAGGCCTGCAAGCTGAACGTGACCATGTATGACGGCGCACGGCGCAGCCAGGTCAGCCTGAACGCCCCGCAGGCGGGGGGCGACGGCGTCACCTGCTCGGGCGAGTATCGCCGGCTCGAGGGCTTCTCGGCCAAGGATATGAAGGAGAAGAGCCGCTTCCCCTTCACCCTGATCTACGCCCCCACCCCGGACGGCAAGCGCCTGCAGGTGGTCGAGATCAACACCGATACGATCTATGGCACCGGCCGGCTGAAACGGCGATAAGGGCTGGGTGAGAGACCAACTGCCCATAGACGCGGTTCTGCCGGACCTCACCTCGGCGCTTGCGCGCACGGGGCGTGTCGTGCTGATGGCACCGCCGGGCGCCGGCAAGACCACGCGGGTGCCGCTGGCGCTCCTCGACCATGTCGCGGGCCGGATCGTGATGCTGGAACCGCGCCGCCTGGCCGCCCGCGCCGCGGCCGAGCGCATGGCCGAGACGCTGGGCGAGCCCGTGGGCGGGCGCGTCGGCTACCGCATCCGTGGCGAGGCGAAGGTGTCGAAGGCCACCCGGATCGAGGTGGTGACCGAGGGCATCCTCACCCGGATGCTGCAGTCCGACCCCGAGCTGTCGGGCATCGGCTGCCTGATCTTCGACGAATTCCACGAACGCTCGCTGAACGCCGATCTCGGCCTTGCGCTGGCCTGGGAGGCGCGGGGCGCGCTGCGCCCGGATCTGGCGATCGTGGTGATGTCGGCAACGCTTGATGCCGGGCCGGTGGCCGCGCTGCTCGACGATGCGCCGGTGATCGTGTCGGAAGGCCGGGCCTTCCCGGTCGAAACCCGCTGGCTCGGCCGCCCGGTCGCGGCGGGGATGCGGCTCGAGGCGGCGGTGGCGGCTCTCATCGCCGAGGCGGTGGCCGACAGCACCGGCGGCGTGCTCGTCTTCCTGCCGGGCGAGGGCGAGATCCGCCGCACCGAGGCGCTGCTGAAGGGCCGCCTGCCCGCCGAGGTGGCGATCCGCCCGCTCTTCGGCGCGATGGAGTTCGCCGCACAGCGCGCCGCCATCGCGCCGGTTGCGCAGGGCCGCAAGGTGGTGCTGGCAACGGCGATCGCCGAGACCTCGCTCACCATCGAGGACATCCGCGTCGTCGTCGATGCCGGCCGCGCCCGGCGGCTGCGCTTCGACCCGGCCTCGGGCATGGCGCGGCTGGTCACCGAGCGGGTCAGCCGCGCCGAGGCCGAGCAGCGCCGCGGCCGCGCCGGCCGCGTCGCCGAGGGCACCTGCTACCGGCTCTGGACGAAGGGCGAGGAAGGCGCGCTCGCGGCCTTCGCCCCGCCCGAGATCGCGGTGGCCGATCTCGCCGGCCTCGCGCTCGAGCTCGCGCTCTGGGGCTCGGACGGCAGCGACCTTGCCTTCCTGACGCCGCCGCCGGCCCCGGCACTCGCCGAGGCGCGGGCACTGCTCGAAGGCCTCGGCGCGCTTGCGGGCGGGCGGATCACCGCCCATGGCCGGGCGCTCGCCGCGCTGCCGCTGCACCCGCGGCTCGCGCATATGCTGGTCACCGCCGGGCCCGAAGCGGCGACACTCGCCGCGCTGCTCGAGGAACGCGATCCGCTGCGCGGCGCGCCGGCCGATCTGAGCTTGCGCCTTGCCGCCATCGCCAGCCCCGGCCGGTTCGAGGCCGAGCACCCCTGGCCCGTCCATCGCGGCACGGTCGAACGGGTCC
Source organism: Paenirhodobacter huangdaonensis (assembly GCF_004022465.1). Taxonomy (NCBI): domain Bacteria; kingdom Pseudomonadati; phylum Pseudomonadota; class Alphaproteobacteria; order Rhodobacterales; genus Paenirhodobacter; species Paenirhodobacter huangdaonensis. The sequence goes on from NZ_SAVA01000003.1 coordinate 367,260, forward strand.
GGCAGGAGGCACGGCGCCTCACCCGGCTGGTCGCGCCGGCGCCCGCCCCACGGCCCGCGGCCGAGGCCGCGGCGCTTGCCTATCCCGACCGTATCGGCCTGCGCCGCAAGGGGGATGCCCCGCGCTATGTGCTCTCGGGCGGCAAGGGCGCGGTGGCCGATGCCGGCGATCCGCTTGGCGCGCATCGGCTGATCGTCGCGACCGACCTTGATGGCGACCCGCGCGAGGCCCGCGTGCGCCAGGGCGTGGCGCTGAGCGAGGCGGGCCTGCGCCGGCTCTATGCCGGTCAGATCGGCTGGCACGATGTCTGCGAATGGTCGAAGCGCGAGGGCCGGGTGGTGGCGCGCCGGCAGGAGCGCTTCGGCGCCCTTGTGCTCGAGGACCGGCACTGGCCCGAGGCCCCGCCCGAGGCCCTCGCCCGCGGCGCGCTCGACGGGCTGCGGCAGATCGGCCTGACGCTGAGCCCCGCCGCCGCACGCTTCCGTGCCCGGGTCGAGATCCTGCGCGCCGATGGCGCGGCGCTGCCCGACCTCTCGGACAGCGCACTTCTGGCGAGCGAAGCGCTGCTGCCCGTCCTGCGCGGCAAGCGCACCGAGGCCGAGCTGCGCGCGCTCGATCTGACCGAGGCGCTGCGCGCCCAGCTGAGCTGGGAGCAGATGGCCGAGCTCGACCGCCTCGTGCCCAGCCATTTCGAGACCCCGCTCGGCCGGCGCGTGCCGATCGACTATGCGGGCGCAGCCCCCTCGATCGAGGTGAAGCTGCCCGAGATGTATGGCGTGACCGTGCACCCGACGGTGGGGCCGAAACGCCACCCGCTGCGGATCTCGTTGCTCAGCCCCGGGGGCAAACCGATCCAGGTGACGATGGACCTGCCCGGCTTCTGGGACGGCTCCTATGCCGAGGTGCGCAAGGAGATGCGCGGCCGCTATCCGCGCCACCCCTGGCCCGAGAACCCGCGCGAGGCGGCCCCGACGACGCGGGCAAAGCCGCGCGGCACCTGAGTGCGACAACGCCCGGGCTCCGGCCCCGCGGAAGGAAGGGGGCGCTGCCCCCTCGCGGCTGCGCCGCTCACCCCCGGGATATTTGCCGCAATTGGAAGCCCTGAAGGCGGGCGAAAGGGGAATGGCGGAAAGACACCCGGCTCGGGCCGCAGCGGGGCGGGCAAGCCGGGCGCTTCCAATCGCACGGTCATCGGCGTCCCCGCCTGTACCGTGCGATCAGGCTGGCCGATTCTCTTTAAGAAAGGCTTTCGCCCTTCCAATCGCCCGAAATATCCCGGGGGGTGAATTTGCCGAAGGCAAAGAGGGGGGCAGCGCCCCCCTCCCTTTCCGTCGCCCGGGCCCCGGTCAGCGGCCGAGGCACCAGCGCATCACCGCCTTTTGCGCATGCAGCCGGTTTTCCGCCTCGTCGAAGATCACCGAATGCGGCCCGTCCATCACCGCGCTCGTCGCCTCGTCGTTGCGATGCGCGGGCAGGCAATGCATGAAGAGCGCGTCGGGCTTCGCCTGCGCCATCAGTGCCTCGTTCACCTGATAGGGGCGCAGCTGGTTGTGCCGCCGCTCCTTCGCCGATTCCGGGTCATGCATCGACACCCAGGTGTCGGTGACGATCAGATCGGCGCCCTCGACCGCCTTCGCCGGATCCCGCTCGATCTCGACCTTCACCCCTTTGGCGCGGGCGAAGTCGATCCATTCGCGCTCGGGGTCGAGGGTCTGCGGCCCGGTGAAGGTGAAGTCGAAGCCGAACTGCCCCGCCGCCTGCAGGAAGGAGGCACAGACGTTGTTGCCGTCACCCGACCAGACCACCTTGCGCCCGGCGATCGGGCCGCGGTGTTCCTCATAGGTCACGATGTCGGCCATGATCTGGCACGGGTGGGTGCGGTTCGTCAGGCCGTTGATGACGGGCACCGAGGCGTATTCCGCCATCTCGAGCAGCGTCGCCTCCTCGAAGGTGCGGATCATGATCATGTCGACGTAACGGCTCAGCACCCGCGCGGTATCGGCGATGGTCTCGCCGTGGCCGAGCTGCATCTCCTTGCCCGACAGCACCATCGTCTGCCCGCCCATCTGCCGCACGCCGACATCGAAGCTGACGCGGGTGCGGGTCGAGGGTTTCTCGAAGATCAGCGCAACCATGCAGCCCGCCAGCGGCAGGTCGTCGTCGGGCGCGCCCTTCGGGCGGCCGGCGCGGGCGTCCTTCATCGCGCGGGCAGAGTCGATGATCTTGCGCAGCTCGGTGGCGTCGGTGGTGTGGATGTCAAGGAAGTTGGTCATCAGTTCGTCTTTCTGGCGCAGGCCGGGGCACAACCCCCGCGCCTGCGAAGCATGGGCCGGGTCAGGCCGCGGGTTTGACAAGGGCGGAGGCGGCGGCATCGAGGCGGCGGACGGCCTCGGCCATCTCCTCCTCGGTGATCGTCAGCGCCGGCAGGATGCGCAGCACGTTGTCGGCCGCAGCGACGGTCAGCAGCTGCCGGGCATAGCCCGCGGCCACCAGCTCGCCCGGCGCCACCTTGCATTTCAGCCCGAGCATCAGGCCGACACCACGCACTTCCTCGAAGATCTCGGGATGCGCGGCCACGAGCCCCTCGAGGCGCTGGCGCAGGAAGCCGCCCTTGGCGTTCACCGCGGCGAGGAAACCGGGCTCGGCGACGATCTCCATCACCTTCGCGCCGACCGCACAGCCGAGCGGGTTGCCGCCATAGGTCGAGCCATGCGTGCCCGCGGTCATCCCCGCCGCGGCCGCCTCGGTCGCGAGCACCGCGCCGAGCGGGAAACCGCCGCCGATGCCCTTCGCCACCATCATGATGTCGGGGGTCACCCCCGACCATTCATGCGCAAAAAGCCGCCCGGTGCGGCCCATGCCGCATTGCACCTCGTCGAAGATCAGAAGCGTGCCGGTCTCTTCCGAGATCTGCTTGAGCGCCTTCAGGAAGGCGTCGGGCGCGGGCCGGATGCCGCCCTCGCCCTGCACCGGCTCGAGCATGATCGCGCAGGTCTTCTCCGACACCGCCGCCGTCACCGCCTCGAGGTCGAGCCAGTCGACATGGACGAAGCCCGGCAGCACCGGGCCGAAGCCCTTCACCATCTTCTCGGACCCCGCCGCCGCGATTGCCGCCGAGGACCGGCCATGGAAGGCGCCGCGGAAGGTGATGATCTCGACCCGCTCGGGCGCGCCCTTCTCGTACCAGTACTTGCGCGCCATCTTCACCGCGAGCTCGCAGGCCTCGGTGCCCGAGTTGGTGAAGAACACGGTGTCGGCGAAGGTCTTCTCGACCAGCGCGTCGGCAAGCTTCTGCTGCTCGGGGATCTGGTAGAGGTTCGACACATGCCAGACCTTGTGCGCCTGTTCCGTCAGCGCCTCGACGAGGACGGGGGCGGCATGGCCGAGGGCGTTCACCGCGATCCCGGCGCCAAGGTCGAGGTATCGGGTGCCGTCCGCCGTCTCGAGCCAGGAGCCCGCGCCCTTCACGAAGGCGAGGGGCGCGCGATTATAGGTGGGCAGGACGGAAGAAATCATCGTCAGTCTCCAGAAAGGAAGGCCAAAGGCGTGCCCGACACCCGGGAGGCTGTCAACGGCTTTGGCCATATTTCGGCGGGTTTGCAGGGAAATGTGGCGATGAGCCACGGGCGATCGGACGTCAGGCGCTGGCGCGGCGACGTCGGGGACGGGCGATATGGCTGGTCCGTGCGATCATGGCCGCCCGATAGCGCGCGGGGCCCCTTCTGTCAAAGGAAATGCGCGCCGGCTTGACCTGTGGCGCGCTTCGCGCCATTGCGGTCACAACCCGAAAGGAGCCGCCATGCCCACCTTCACCGCCTTTGCCACGCTTGACGACCGCGACCGCGCCGAGGCGCTGGCGGAACTGCTCGAAGACATCGACCCCGCGCCCTATGGCGTCGGCGTGTTCGAGATCGAGGACGGCTCGGATCGCTGGGAGGTCGGCGCCTATTTCCTTGCCGCGCCCGACGGCGTGGTGCTCGAGCTGCTCGCCGCGGCGCATGGGGCGACGCATTTCGTGATCTCGGAACTGCCCGAGACCGACTGGGTCGCGCATGTGAAGCGCGAGCTCGCCCCGGTCGTCGCCGGCCGCTTCTTCGTCTATGGCAGCCACGATGCCGACAAGGTGCCCGCCGATGCCGTGCCGCTGCTGATCGAGGCGGCGATGGCCTTCGGCACCGGCCACCACGGCACCACGCTTGGCTGCCTCACCGCGCTCGACCGGCTCGAACGGGCCGGGCTGCGGGCGACGAAGGTCGCCGACATCGGCTGCGGCACCGCGGTGCTGGCGATGGCGGCGGCAAAGCTCTGGCCCGAGACGGTGCTTGCCTCCGACATCGACCCGGTGGCGGTCGAGACGGCGGCGGCGAACGTGGTCGCGAACGGGCTTGCGGGCCGGGTGATCTGCCTCGAAGCGGCGGGCTTTGCCCATCCGCAGATCGCGGCGGCCGCCCCCTTCGACCTGATCTTCGCCAATATCCTGAAGGCGCCGCTGATCTCGCTCGCCCCCGACATGGGGCGGTTCTGCGCCGAATCAGGCCACGTGATCCTGTCGGGCATCCTGCACGAACAGGCCGACGAGGTGATCGCCGCTTACGAAACGCAAGGGTTTACCCTCGTTTCCCGCGACGAATACGGCGACTGGACGACATTGGTGATGCGCCGGAAATAATGCCGCAATTGATCAGTCGCGCCCCAGCCACATTTGCGCCATAATCCGTTAATGCCTTGTTAGGCATGTCATTCGGATGACGTGGCGAGTGGACCGGGGAGTGCGACGATGAGCGACCATGGCCTGAAGAGTTTCGAGAAGCGGCTGGCCCGGATCGACCGGATCCACGCCGCCGGCGGCGCCTTCGAGGCGACGGGGGCGCTCGGGCGCTCCTATTTCGACTCGCTGCGGCCCCGGCCGCGGCGGGCCATCCCGTTCAAGGCGATCGCTCTGCTCTTCATCGGCGCGCTGCTGTTCAAGGGGGCGATCTTCGCGCAGCTCGGCGCCGAGACCTATGACGCCCGCGTCGGGGCGCTGGCCCGGGGCACGCTGCCCGAGCAGGTCGGGGCCTGGGTGCTGCATGCCGATCCCGTCACGCGGGGGATCGGAGACCTGCTGCACGGGCTGCTTTACTGATTTCGGGGGAGGGCGCCGGCCCGGCGGGGTCGGCAGAAACAGAAAGGGCCGCGCGGCGTCACGCCTGCGCGGCCCTTCCGATTGCGGCGCTCACGTCAGAGCCCCATGTTCTCGGCGTCGTAGCGGGTCAGGCCGATGTCGGTCAGCTCGCGGTCGCTCAGCTTGGCGAGTTCGTTGCGGGTCACGCGCGCGTCGTTCCAGGCGATGACGGCGTCGACGAGCTTCGAGAAGGTGCCGGTGCGGCCAGCGCGGCCGAGCACACGGTTGGTGTCGATAGCGGACATTTCAGGTTTCCTTGGTTTTTTCAAACTGCGTAATTCGTGGGCGATGCCCTTGTGAGGACGCACATAGAGGGGGCCATTTGCAAAAACAACAGCAGCGCGGGCAGTCCCGCCATGCGTTTTCTGCATGTCGTGGCCGGGCGAAACAGCGGCGCGCAGGCACCTGCCAGAAAGCCGGCGAAATCAGTCATTCTGCAGCGCAGCGACGACGCGGATCGGGCATTCCGCCCGCTTTTTCCGCCACCGCACGGAAACCGGCCCGGGGGGCTTTCCTGTTTGCGATGTTCACTTTTCGTGCTAGTCGTTGGAAAAATGCCACAGCGAAGGGCGAGCAGGATGCGGGTGATCGGAATCGATCCGGGGTTGCGAAACCTCGGCTGGGGCGTGATCGAGATGGAGGGCTCGCGCCTGCGCCACCTCGGCAACGGCATCATCCATTCGGCGGGCGAAGAACTCGCGCTGCGCCTCGTCACCCTGCACGAAGGCCTGACCGAGGTCGTCGCCCGCTTCGCCCCCGAGGCCGCGGCGGTCGAGCAGACCTTCGTCAACAAGGATGCCGTGGCGACGCTGAAACTTGGCCAGGCGCGCGGCATCGCGCTTCTGGTGCCGGCGCAGGCCGGCATTCCGGTGGGCGAATATGCGCCCAATGCGATCAAGAAGGCGGTGGTCGGCGTCGGCCATGCCGACAAGGTCCAGGTGCAGCACATGGTGCGCCACCAGCTGCCCGGCGTCACCTTCGAGGGGCCCGACGCCGCCGATGCGCTGGCGATCGCGATCTGCCACGCCCATCACCTGCAATCGGCCCGCCGCGCCAATGCCGCCCAGCTCGGCCGCGGCGCGCTCGAGATCACCGCCGGTCAGGCCCGGATCCGGAGGACCGTGCAATGATCGGCCGCATTGCCGGCACCATCCTGCACCGCGCCATGGATCACGTGCTGATCGACGTGCGCGGCGTGGGCTATATCGTCCATGTCTCGGCCCGCACCGCCTCCGCCCTGCCGCCGGTGGGCGAGGCCTGCGCGCTCTATACCGACCTGCTGGTGCGCGAGGATCTGCTGCAGCTTTTCGGCTTCCCGACGCTGCTTGAAAAGGAATGGCACCGGCTGCTGACCTCGGTGCAGGGGATCGGCGCCAAGGCCTCGCTCGCCATTCTCGGCACGCTCGGGCCCGAGGGCGTGGGCCGCGCGCTGGCGCTTGGCGACTGGTCGGCGATCAAGGCCGCCCCCGGCGTCGGGCCGAAACTTGCGCAGCGCGTGGTGATGGAGCTGAAGGACAAGGCGCCGACGGTGATGGCCATGGGCGGCACACTGACCGTCGACACCGCCCCTTCGGACGAGGTGATCGAGGCGGCGCCGAAACCCCGCACCCGCCCAGCCCCCGCCGCGACGCCGAAGGTGAACTTCACCGCCGAGGCGCTGTCGGCCCTCACCAACCTCGGCTACAACCCGTCCGAGGCGGCCGGCGCCGTGGCCCAGGCCGCGGAAAACCCCGAGGCCACCGACACCGCGAAACTGATCCGCGCCGCACTGCGGCTGCTTGCGCCGAAGGACTGATCCCTTCATCTTGCCGAAAATACCTCGGGGGCGCGGGGGCAGCGCCCCCGCCCTCGCCGCAAAGGCCCTGACCGATGACCGACCCCGACCCCACCCTTCGCCCCGACCGCCTGCCCGAGGACGCCGATCGCGCGCTGCGGCCGCAGGTGCTCGAGGATTTCGTCGGCCAGGCCGAGGCCCGGGCGAACCTGCGCGTCTTCATCGAAAGCGCGAAGATGCGCGGCCAGGCGATGGACCACACGCTGTTCCACGGCCCGCCCGGGCTCGGCAAGACGACGCTGGCGCAGATCATGGCGCGCGAGCTCGGCGTCAATTTCAAGATGACCTCGGGCCCGGTGCTGGCGAAGGCGGGCGACCTTGCCGCGATCCTGACCAATCTCGAGGCGCGCGACGTCCTCTTCATCGACGAGATCCACCGGATGAACCCCGCGGTCGAGGAAGTGCTCTATCCGGCGATGGAGGATTTCGAGCTCGATCTGGTGATCGGCGAGGGCCCGGCCGCGCGCACCGTGCGGATCGAGCTGCAGCCCTTCACCCTGGTCGGCGCCACGACCCGCCTCGGCCTGCTGACGACGCCCTTGCGCGACCGCTTCGGCATCCCGACGCGGCTGCAGTTCTACACCGAGGACGAGCTTGACCTGATCGTCGCGCGCGGCGCACGGCTTCTGGGCATTCCGGCCGACCCCGACGGCACGCGCGAGATCGCGAAACGCGCCCGCGGCACGCCGCGCATCGCCGGCCGCCTGCTGCGCCGCGTCGTCGATTTCGCGCTGGTCGAGGGCGACGGCCGGCTGAACCGCGCCATCGCCGACCGGGCGCTGACCCGGCTGGGTGTCGACCATCTCGGCCTCGACGGCGCCGACCGGCGCTACATGATGCTGATGGCCGAGCATTATGGCGGCGGCCCGGTGGGCGTGGAAACGCTGTCGGCGGCACTGTCCGAAAGCCGCGACGCGATCGAGGAGGTGATCGAGCCCTACCTGCTGCAGCAGGGGCTGGTGCAGCGCACCCCGCGCGGGCGGATGCTGGGAAGCCGCGCCTGGCGCCACCTTGGCCTTGAGGCGCCGCCCGTCCCGGGCGCCGTGCCGCCGCCGCAGGGCGAGCTGTTCGAGGACCGCTGAGACATCGTGTCGCTGGACGCGCCCGACCGTGTGCCCTAGCTCACGGCGGGAAGGAGACCCGCATGACCGCCATTCCGCCGCGTTTCGAGATCACCGAGGCCGAGATCGACCTCGTCGTGCAGCGCTTCTACAGGCGTGTGCGCGCCCATCCCGAGCTCGCCCCGATCTTTGCCGCCCATGTCACCGACTGGCCCGCGCATGAGGCAAAGATCGCGCGGTTCTGGAAGGGGGCGATCCTGCATGCGCCCGGCTACGAGGGCAGCCCGATGATGGCGCATCGCCGCGCGGGCAATGTGGCGCCCGGGCATTTCCCCGACTGGCTCGGCACTTTCGATGCGGTGCTGAAGCAAAGTCTCGCGCCCGAGGCGGCGGCGGGCTGGTCGGCGCTTGCACACCGCATCGGCCTTGGTCTGCGCCAGGGGGTCGAGGATGTGGGGCGCGCCCCGGGCGCGGCGCCGAACCTGCGCTGAACCGCCCGGCCCCGCGAGCAGGTTTCGAGTATTTTTGCCAGGAAAAAGCCCGGGATCGGTCAGGCGGCCGGGTCTTCGGGCGCCTTGTCGCGGCCGAAGAGCCCGGTCAGGGCGCGCCGGGTCAGGTTCGTCACCCGTGGCTTTGGCAGGGCGCGGAACGGCATCGGCCGGCACACCTCGATCGCCGCGACGCCGACGCGGGCGGTGAGCGCACCGTTCACCACCCCCTCGCCGAAGCGGCGCGAGAGTTTCGCGAAGAGATGCCCGCCGGTCACCGTCTCGATCAGGTCGTCGCCCGCGGCAACCGCGCCGGTCGCGACGAGATGGGTCATCACCGTGCGCGCAAGCCGCATCGACCCCAATGTGCCGGCGCGGCCGCCATAGATCTCGGCCACGCGGCGGATCATCCGCAGGTTCGCGGTGAGCGCGGCGAAGACATCGGCGAGCGCCAGCGGGACGACTGCCGTCACCGTCGCCACCGCGCGCGCCGCCGCCTCGACCTCGAGCCGCGCCGCGGTGTCGAGCGGCGCCATCAGCTCGGTCTCGGCGAGCCGCAGCAGGGTGTCGGTGTCGAGCTGCTCGGGCCCGCGCTCGGCCAGGCTGCGCCGCGGCCAGTCCATCTCGGCGCGCGCGGCATAAAGCCCCGAGACATGGGCGACGACCTTGCGCGCGCGGGACAGGTCGTCGGCCTGCGCCGCCTCCAGCACCTCGCGATGCACCCGGTCGAGCCGGCCAAGCCGGGCAAAGGCCGCAAGCTCGCGCGCGGCAAGCAGCAGCGCCGCCAGCACGAAGGTTGCAAACAGCACCGTGGCGATCCAGCCGAGCACCGGGTTCGACGCGAACAGCCCCTCGACGAAGCGCCAGGCCGCAACCGAGGCAAGGAAGGTGACAAGCGCCCCGGCGGCGCGCCAGAAGAAGCGGCCAAGTTTCGACGGAGGGCGGGCGGCGAGCCGGGCCGCGATCTGCATCGCGCGCCCCTCGGGCGGTGGCGCATCGCTCAGGTCGGTGACCGGCGGCGCCTCGGCCGGGGAGGGCGCGGCCTCCTCGATCTCGATCAGGAGGGGTTTCTTCACAGCTTGTCTCCGATCAGGAATTCGGCGGCGCGGTCGAGGCGGATATGCGGCGGCCCCTCGCCCGGGCGCAGGGTGACCGGGGCAGGGACGAACTCCATCAGCGTGTAATCGGCATCGAGCCAGCGCGTCGCGCCGTCCCGCGCGGGCGCCAGCAACTGCGCCGGATCGGCGGGCAGATCGCCCGGAAAGAGCGCGACCGAGCGGCCGTCCGCCAGCCTGCCGCGCAGCGCCGGAAGCTCCTCGCCCTCGTGGCGGATCACATCCTCGGTGGTGGTGCGCAGGCTCGCAAGCGAGAGCGCGAGCGTCTGCGCCCCGGCAAAATCGGCGCGGTCCTTCGCCTCGCGCAAGAGCGCGCCGGTGATCGCGGTCAGCCGCGCGTGCTGGGAATGGTGCAGATGGTCGGCCTTGGTCGCGGCAAAGAGAATGCGCTCGATCCGCCGCGCGCCAAGGAGCGCGGCCAGCACCCCGGTCTTGCCGGGGCGGAAGGCGGCAAGGATCCCCGCCATCGCGGCGCGCAGATCCTCGAGCGCTGCGGGCCCGGCATGGATCGCGCCGAGCACGTCGACCAGCACCACCTGCCGGTCGATGCGGGCGAAATGCTCGCGGAAGAAGGGCTTGACCACCTTGTCCTTGTAGGCCTCGAAGCGGCGCGCCATCTCGCGGCCAAGCGAGCCGCGGGGATACTCGCCCGCCGGCACCGGCGCGAAGGTGAGCGCGGGGGAGCCCGCCATCTCGCCGGGCAGCAGGAAGCGCCCGGGAGAACAGTCGGAAAAGCCTGCCTCGCGCGCGGCATGCAGATGCGCGGTGAAAGGCGCAGCGAGCGCCCGTGCGGCGGGTTCGGTGAAGGGCGCGGCCAAGTCGGCCGCCGCGAGCGCGGCGAGGAAGGGCGCGCTTTCGGGCCGCCCGGGCAGGCGCGCCAGCACCGCCGCCGACCATTGCGCGAAAGAGCGGTCGAGCAGGCCGAGGTCGAGAAGCCACTCGCCCGGATAGTCGACGATGTCGAGATGCACGGTGCGCAGCCCGCGCAGCCCGCCCAGAAGCCCGGTCGGCGCGACGCGAAAGCTCAGCCGCAGTTCGGAGACGGCGCGCGTGCCCTCGGGCCAGTGCGGCGCGGGGCCGGTCAGCGCGGCAAGGTAACGCTCGTAGTCGAAGCGCGGCACGGTGTCGTCGGGTTGCGGCTGCAGGAAGGCCGCGCGGACATTCGCCCCCCCGGTCAGCGCCGGCATCCGGCCGCGGTCAAGCAGGTTCGCGACGAGCGAGGTGATGAACACCGTCTTGCCCGCCCGCGACAGACCGGTGACGCCAAGCCGGATCACCGGCTCGAACAGCGCCCCGGAGACGGTGGCGCCCAGCCCCTCGACCTGGCGGGTGAGCGTGTCGGCGATGTCGGAAATGCCCAATGCGCTGCCTCGTGTCTTGCCGTCCCAAGATAGGCAACCGCCTGCCGGTTTCACAGGGGGAAAGGCGGGGGCGCTGCCCCCTCTGCGCCTGCGGCGCAGTCACCCCCGGGATATTTGGCGCAATTGGAAGCGGGAAGCCTGCTGCTTTCTCCTTGCCGGAAATACCTCGGGGGTGAGGCCGCGAGGCCGAGGGGGCAGCGCCCCCTGCCCCGCTCGGGGCCCTGCGCGCTCGGGGATTGCGCGCGGGCCGGCGGCAGGCTATCGCCGGGACATGCCCAGATATGCGTTCAGGATCGAATATGACGGCGGCCCCTTCGCGGGCTGGCAGCGACAGGCGGACCAGCCCTCGGTGCAGGGCGCGGTCGAGGCAGCGCTGTCACGGCTCGAACCCGGCGCCCATACCATCGCCGCGGCGGGCCGCACCGATGCGGGCGTGCATGCGACCGCGCAGGTCGCGCATGCGGATCTCGCCAAGGACTGGGACCCGTTCCGGCTGTCCGAGGCGCTGAACTTCCATCTGAAGCCCGCGCCGGTGGCGATCAGCGCCTGCGCGCGGGTGGCCGATGATTTCCACGCCCGCTTCTCGGCGCTCGAGCGGCGCTATCTCTTTCGTCTCGTCGCCCGCCGCGCGCCGGTCGTGCACGACCGCGGTCTGGTCTGGCAGGTGCAGAACCCGCTTGATGTCGCCGCGATGCGGGCGGGGGCGGCGCATCTGCTTGGCCGGCACGACTTCACCACCTTTCGCTCCTCGCTGTGTCAGGCGGCAAGCCCGGTGAAGACGCTCGACGAGATCCGGATCGAGGAGATCGACTACCCGTCCGGCCGCGAGATCCGCTTTCACCTGCGCGCGCGCAGCTTCCTGCACAATCAGGTGCGCTCGATCGTCGGCACGCTCGAACGGGTCGGCGCGGGGTCCTGGGCGCCCGATCAGGTGCGCACGGCGCTCGAGGCGCGCGACCGCGCCGCCTGCGGGCCGGTCTGCCCGCCGCAGGGGCTCTACCTGAACGGGGTGAGCTATCCGGAAGAGCCGTTCGGCTGAGTCATTCGGCCGGCACGTCGGCGGCGTGCTGCGCCTCGACGATGCGGCATTGCAGCGCCGATTTCGGCAGGCTCTGCGGGTTGTATTCGCGCACCGCCCGCGCCACGACCGAAATCACCTCGGCATCGCTGCCACGATCCACCGCATCGCGCAGGTCGCGCAGCGCCGCGGCGGTTTCCAGCTCGGACAGGTGATCCTCGCGCACCCGGATGATCTTCGGATGCGCCGTGGCCTGGGCGCCCTTGCGCACCATCAGCTCCTCGTGCAGCTTCTCGCCCGGGCGCAGGCCGGTGACCACGATCTCGATGTCGCCATGCGGGGTCTCGGCATCGCGCACGCTATAGCCCGAGGCCGCGATCATCCGCCGCGCCAGATCGCCGATGCGCTGCGGCTTGCCCATGTCGAGCACGTAGACCTCGCCGCCCTCGGCAAAGGAGCCCGCCAGCAGCACGAGGCGGGAGGCCTCCTGGATCGTCATGAAATAGCGCGTCACCCGCTCGTCGGTCAGCGTCACCGGGCCGCCGCGGGCGATCTGTTCCTGAAACAGCGGGATCACCGAGCCCGAGGAGCCGAGCACATTGCCAAAGCGCACGATCGAGAAGATCGTCTTCGGCGCGCGCGCGGCAAGATCCTGGATCATCAGCTCGGCGAAGCGTTTCGAGGCGCCCATCAGGTTGCCCGGCCGCACCGCCTTGTCGGAGGAGACGAGCACGAAGCGCTTCACCCCGGCGTCGCGCGCGGCCCGCGCCAGCGTTGCGGTGCCGAGCGTGTTGTTCGCCATGCCGACTCGTGGATTCATCTCGACCAGCGGCACATGCTTGTAGGCCGCGGCATGCAGCACCACGGCGATCTCGTTGCGCTCCATCACCTGGATCACGTGGATGCCGTCGCAGACCGAGCCGAGCACCGCGACGATCTCGACACCGAGCGCCTCGGCCAGCACCCGCATCTCCGCCTCGGCGTTGTAGAGCGCGATCTCGGACAGCTCGAACAGCACCAGCCGCGCCGGGCGGCAACCGATCACCTGGCGACACAGCTCGAGCCCGATCGAGCCGCCGGCGCCGGTGATCATCACATTCGCGCCGCGATAGGCCGAGCAGCCGGTGGTCAGCGCCTCGTTCAGCGGGTCGCGCATCAGCAGCGCCGCGGGCCCCGCGGGCAGCAGCCGGCTCATCAGCTCGTCGCCGCCATGCAACTGCGAGAAGGCCGGCAGGGTCTGCACCTCGAGCCCGAGCTTGTCGAGGCGCTTCGAGATGAAGGTCTGCTTGTCGACCGACACCGAGGGCATCGCGAGGATCACCCGGTTGATCTTGTAGCGGTCGCGCAGCACCGCCGCATGCACCCCCGAAAAGATCGGCAGCCCGTTGACGTTCATCCCCGACAGCGTCGCGTTGTCGTCGAGGAAGGCGTAGACAACGAGCCCGTCGACCGCCCTCAGCTCGCGCGCAAGCGCCATGCCGGTGCGGCCGGCGCCGTAGATCGCGACCCGGGTGAAGATCCGCGACCGGCGGTAAAGCTGCGTCAGCAGCCACACCATGAGCAGCCGCGAGCCGAAATAGGCGGCAAAATAGACCAGCGCAAAGATGACGTGGAAGCCACTGGAGATCCCGGTGCCGGTCGCCTGTGAGAAGATCGCCGAAATGATGCCGAGCGCCGCCGCCATCAGCATCGAGCGGCCGACGGCCTCGCTCGAATAGTCCTTCAGCTTGATCCGGTTCATCCGGAGCGCGATGCAGAGCACCCCCGCCGAGACCATCAGCACCGGCAGCAGCAGCCAGTGCCGCAGCAGCAGCGTGTCGAACAGCACCTCGGCGCGCGTGCCCTTGAGTGCCATCGTCGCCAGCAGGGCGAGCGGAACAAGGCAGACATCAATCACGAGAAGGATAAATGCCTTCTGCACGCGGGTTAGCGAGATGATTTTCTTAATCATGTGTTCCGGCCGTCCGCGGGCAAAGTCTCAGGAGAAACATACTTTGTCGCAGGGATTCCCGCAACTCTTCGCAGGTGCAGAAACCCCGGGCTATGCCGAAAAAAGCGGCAAAACTCCGCCGAGCCTAATGCAGCACCCGGGTGATCGTCCTGAAAATCAGCACGATGTCGAAGCAGACCGAGGCGTTCTTCGCGTAGATCAGATCGAGCCGGGCCTTGGCCGGCACGCAACGGGCGCAATAGACCCGGTCGGTCTCGGCAGCGGTTCGACAGCGCGCCAGCAGCCATTCCTCGTGCCGGTGGTAATGGATCGAGGCGAGCCCCGTCACCCCCGGGCGCGAGCGCAGGACCGGGCCATAGATCTCGGGGAAACGCTCGACATACTGGCGCAGCGGCGGGCGCGGGCCGACGAAGGAGATGTCGCCCGCGAGGATGTTCCACAGCTGCGGCACCTCGTCGAGGCGGAAGCGGCGCAGGACCCGCCCCGCCGGCGTGATGCGCGCGGCCTTGTGGGCGCCCGAGACGCCGGAATCGCGCGCCACCGTGGTCATCGTGCGGAATTTCCACAGCCGGAAGCCGCGGGTCGGGGTCTTCATCCGCTCGGCCGCATAGAAGAGGGGGCGCCCCTGGGTGAGCAGCAGCGCCGCCGCCACGATCAGCCCGACCGGCAGCACGAGGGGCAGGATCGCAAGCGCAAAGAGGATGTCGAACAGGCGCTTCGAAAGGGTCACGCACGGGCCTCCTGCAGGGCGCGCAGATCGGCCACCACCGCCGCGGCGCGGGCCGGCGCCTCGGGCACCAGGCCAAGATCGACGGCGCGGGTCACATCGAGCTCGACCTCGGGGATCACGCCTGCGGGCGCCGGCCGCGGCACCCAGGTCTCGCCCGCCGCCGCCAGCAGGGCGTCCATCGGCAACGCGCCGGCCAGCGAAAGGTTCAGCACCGCGGGCAGATCCGCCCCCACCGCCGCCAGCCGCACGAGGCGCGCCAGCGCCGCCGCCAGCGCCTGCGGGCCGATGAAGCTGCGCCGTGGCCCGTGCCCGTCGGCGAGGATGTCGAGCGCCCGCCCGCCCTCGGGGGCCGCGCGGCCCAAAAGCGCATCCGCCCCGGCGACATTGCCGATGCGCAGCCAGATCGCGCCCGGCCGGCCCGCAAGCTCGGCCTCCATCGCCGCCTTCGCCGCGCCATAGGGGGCAAGCGGCGCGGGCGTGTCGGTTTCGCGGCAGATCCCGCCTCGGCCCGCGCCATAGACCGCCGCCGAGGAGGCGAGCAGCACCGGCTGCCCGCCCGCCGCATCCGCGGCGTCCAGCGCCGCGCGGGCAAGGGCGGTGTTCTGCGCCAGCGCCTCGGGCGGGCCCGAGGTCACGCCGGCAAGGTTCACGATCACGTCACAGGCGCGCGCCGCGGCAGCGAAGGCCTCGGGCTCGTGCAGCGGGTCAAAGACCAGCGACGGACCGCCCTGCCCGCTGAAGGCCGACTCACGCCGGGCCTGCCAGACCACGCCTTCGGGTGCGGGTTCAGCGGATGCCGCGAAAGCAGGCGACCACGCCTGCCGCAGCAGCGGACCCAGGCGCCCACTTCCGCCGATGACCAGAAGCCGCGGATTCTTCGGCTTGAGAAATGGCTGTTTTGTGCTCATAGACGAAGGACGAAATGCTGATGTGACTCGCGCTGCCATCGCAAAGCCTTAGCATTGGTCGCAAGACCGCGAAACGGGGGATGTCTGAATGAAGTCGATGCGCCGACTGCCGGCCGCAGCCGTATTCTTGTGCGCACTTGCCGCCTGCACCCTGCCCCGCGGGGCAGCCATGCAGTCGGAAATCCTGAAGAACTCGGAAGCGGAAGCGCCGCAATTCGCGCATTATGCCGTCGACAGCAAGCTTCTGCCCGCGATCCAGCACTGGCCCGCCAGCAAGGCAGCGGTATCGCGGCAATGGCTCTCGGGCGGGATCGGCCGCACCGGACAGGTGCTGTCGGCCGGCGACGCGGTGCAGATCGCGGTCTGGGAAAACGGCGAGAACAAGCTGATGACCAACGCCGGTTCGCCCACCACGCAGCTGCAGACCACGCAGATCTCGAGCGCGGGCGCGATCTTCCTGCCCTATGCCGGTCCGGTCAAGATCGCCGGCCTCACCCCCGACGAGGCCCGCGAGAAGATCCAGACCAAGGTGTCCGAACTGATCCCCTCGGCGCAGGTGCAGCTTGAATCGACCCCCGGCAAGTCGAATGCCATCTCGCTCGTCGGCGGCGTGGCGCGACCGGGCAACGTGCCGCTCACCGACCGCTCGCTCACCGTGCTCAACGTGCTCTCGGAAGGTGGCGGCGTTCTGCCCTCGATCGTCAACCCGCAGCTGCGGCTGCTGCGCGGCGGCAAGGTCTACGAGACGTCGATGCAGCGCGTGCTCGACGATCCGGCGCTGGATGCCGGGGTGCGTCCGGGCGACAAGATCGTGGTCGAACCCGACCGGCGCAGCTTCCTTGCGCTTGGCGCCGCCGGGCGGGAACAGGTGGTCAAATTCCCGCAAGATCACGTCAGCGCACTCGAGGCCGTGACCCTCGTCGGCGGCATCGACGGCGCCCGCGCCAACCCCAAGGGCGTTCTGGTCTTGCGCGAATACCCGGCCTCGGCCGTGCATGCCGACGGCAAGGGCGGTCCGGCGCAGCAGCGCGTGGTGTTCTCGATCGACCTGACCACCACCGACGGGCTGTTCTCGGCGCAGAATTTCGAGATCCAGCCGAGCGACCTCGTGCTCGCCACCGAAAGCGCGCTGGTCAACGTGCGGACCGTGCTCGGGCTGTTCAATGCCTCGCTCAACACCGCGCGCACGGCGCAGAAGGTCGAGGCGAACTGAGCCGCGCCCACGTGCAGCTTCCGGGTGGCGACGAAGCCGCCGCCCGGCCCGCAGCTTGATACCGATACAATCGTGGCGCTGGACCTTTGCCGGGCCCGGGGCTTAGTCTCCGCCCCCGACAAAGGAGAGCAGACATGTCTTTCGGCAAGAATATCCGCACCTATTTCGAAGGCAAATGGCATGAGGGCGACATCCCGGTCATGCGCGCGGCCGACCACGGCCTGTGGCAGGGCTCGTCCGTCTTCGACGGCGCCCGCCTGTTCGACGGGCTCGTCCCCGACCTCGAGGCGCATTGCGCGCGCGTGAACCGCTCGGCGCAGGCGCTGATGATCACCCCCACCCTCGGCGACGAGGAGATCTTCGAGATCGCCCGCGAGGGGCTGAAGAAATATGAAAAGGGCGCCGCGGTCTATGTGCGGCCGATGTATTGGGCGATCGACGGCTCGGACGTCGGCGTCTCGCCGGCGCCGAACTCGACCCGCTTCGCGCTCTGCCTCGAAGAGGTGCCGATGCCTGCGGCCGATGCCGCGACGACGCTGACCACCACCTCGTTCCGCCGCCCGGTGATGGCCGACAACGTGTGCAACGCGAAGGCCGGCTGCCTTTACCCGAACAACGCGCGGATGCTGGTCGAGGCGCGCGCGAAGGGCTTCGGCAACGCGCTGGTGCAGGACGCGATGGGCAATGTCGCCGAAACCGCCACGGCGAACGTCTGGATGGTGAAGGACGGCGAATATTTCACCCCGATCGCGAACGGCACCTTCCTGTCGGGCCTGACCCGCAGGCGCCACATGGGGCTGCTGCGCGAGGCGGGCTATACCGTGACCGAGGCAGTGCTGACGCTCGATGATTTCCGCGGCGCCGACGAGGTCTTCCTCACCGGCAACTTCTCGAAGGTGACGCCGGCGGTGGCCTTCGACGAGGTGAAATATGCCCACGGCCCCTTCACCAAGAAGGCGCGCGAGCTTTACATGGACTGGGCGCTCAGCCGTCCGCTCTGAGCCCTGCCACCGGTGCGCGGACGGCGGGGGCGGATGCGGCCCGATCACAGGAGACCGCCGATGCCCCCGTTCCCGCCCGGCCAGCGGAGCCCGCGATGATCCGCGCCGCGGCGCGGCTGGCCCTCGCCTTCTGGGCGGTGGCCTGTCTGGCCGGGGCGCTCTGGGGGCTTGCCCAGAACCCCCTCGCCGCACCGTTTGTCGACCGCAGTCTGACCGAGGCGCGGGCTGTGCTCACATGGGCCACGGCGCGCGAGGCGACGCCCGACTGGCTGCTGCCGCGCCTGAGTGCGGCGATCGCCGCCGATGACCCCGACGAGGTGGCCCTGCTGCGCGACATCGGCCGCGACCATGCCATCCCCATTCCGCCCGATCTGGCCGCCGAGGCCGAGGCGCTGATCGCCCGCCATGAAAGCCTTCAGGCGCAGGCCGGCGCCTGCCTGCAGTGCATGGCCGACATCTCGACCTGCCCGTCGCTCACTCTGGTCGCGGTCTGCGCGCTCCCCTTCGAGCTGAGCCCGGCGGGCGATGTCGCGGCCCTTGGCCGGCAGGGCGCGAACCTCGTCACCGGACAGGATTTCGACGGCATCGAAGCGGGGCTGGCCGCCGTGGGGCTGGCCGCGACCCTGGTCGCGATCCCCTCGCTCGGCACCTCGGTTCCGGTGAAGATCGGCGCCAGCGTGCTGCGCGTGGCGCGCAAGGCCCGCGCGCTGTCGCCGGGCATGACCGGGGCGCTGCGGCTGGCCGCGCGCGGCAGCGGCCGGATCGAACGGCTGACCGCCTTCGCCAGTGACGCCACCCGGATCGCCGCACAGACCTCGCCCGCCGAGGCGCTGCGGGTGCTGCGGCTGGCCGACAGCCCGGCGGAACTGAGTCGCCTTGCGCGGCTTGCCGATGCCGCCGGCCCTGACACGCGCAAGGCCCTTGCGGTTCTGGGCAAGGCGCGTAGCCTGCGCATGCTGCACCGTCTGAGCGATCTTGCGGTGATGACGGCGGGGTTCCTGTTGTCGATCGCCGCGCAAACCGGCACTCTGATCGGCGCGATTTTGAAACTGATGCTGCGCCGCGCCTTGCGCCGCCCGCCGCCCCGGCACCTGCCGCCCGGGCTGCGGACCCGGCCGGGGCCCGGCTGAAGGAGACCCGATGCGCAAGTTCCTTGTCGTGCTCGACGACACGCGCGAATGCCTGAACGCGATGCGCTATGCCGCGATGCGCGCCGCCCATACCGGCGGCGGCGTGACCATCCTTTCGGTGATCCCGCCCGAGGAATACCAGCACTGGATCGGCGTTGCCGAGATCATGCGCTCGGAGGCGCGCGACCGGATCGAGGCGCATTTCGAGGTCTTCGCGAAATGGATGCGCGACCGGCAGGGGGTGGACCCGGAACTGGTGATCCGCGAGGGCGAGCCGGCACACGAGATCCTCGATGTGATCCGCACCGATTCCGAGATCGGCGTGCTTGTCCTTGGCGCCGGCACCGACAAGTCGGGCCCCGGCCCGCTCGTCACCCAGCTCAGCCGCACCTCGGGTTCGCTGCCCTGCCCGCTCACCGTGGTGCCCGGCGACATGTCGAAGGAACGGCTCGAGGCGATCACCTGAACCGCCGTCATCGCGGCCCGACCTGCGCCAAAGCCGCGCATTTCGGCCCGCAAAACTTGACGGAAACACTCGGCGGACGCATATGTGCCACAAGCCAAGGAGGCGCGCCATGTTCATCCAGACCGAAACCACCCCGAACCCCGCCACGCTGAAGTTCCTGCCCGGCATGACCGTGCTCGAGGCCGGCACCGCCGATTTCCCCTCGGCCGAGGCGGCGGGGAAATCGCCGCTCGCGAAGCGGCTGTTCTCCGTGCCGGGGGTGGCCGGGGTGTTCCTCGGCGCCGATTTCGTCACCGTGACCAAGGATGCCGCGACCGACTGGGCCCATGCGAAGCCCGCGATCCTCGGCGCGATCATGGAGCATTTCCAGTCCGGCGCCCCGGTGATGGACGGCGAAGGCGCCCCGGTGCACGCCGAGCATGACGGCGAGGACGGCGCGATCGTCGCGCAGATCAAGGAGTTGCTCGACACCCGCGTGCGGCCTGCCGTGGCGCAGGACGGTGGCGACATCACCTTCCACGGTTTCGAGCGCGGCGTCGTCTATCTGCACATGAAGGGCGCCTGCGCCGGCTGCCCGTCCTCGACCCTGACCTTGAAGATGGGCATCGAGAACCTGCTGCGGCACTACATCCCCGAGGTCACCGAGGTGCGCCCCGTTGCCGGCTGAGGGATACGTTCTCGCCTTCGACACGTCGGCCGCGCATTGCGCGGCCGCTTTGCTGCACGCAGGGCGCCCCGTCGCCGAGCGGCGCGAGGAGATGGCGAAGGGCCAGGCCGAGCGGCTGATGCCGCTGCTCGAGGAGCTGCTTGCCGGTGCGGGCATCGGCTGGCACGACCTTTCCGTGATCGGCGTCGGCACCGGCCCCGGCAATTTCACCGGGGTGCGGATCTCTGTCGCTGCGGCGCGCGGGCTGGCGCTGTCCCTCGGCATCCCGGCGATCGGCGTCAGCACGCTCGAGGCGCTGGCCGAGGGCCTGCCCCGCCCGGTGACCGTGATCGAGGATGCCCGCCGCGGCGAGGTCTATCTGCAAAGCTTCACCGCCACGGGCGCCGGCGCCCCGGCGCTGCTGGCGCTGACCGACCTGCCCCCCGGCATCGCCGGCCATGCGCTGACCGGCTCGGCCGCCGCGCTTGCCTATTCCGAGGTGCAGGCGGGGGAACTGGTCGAGCCGGCGATGCCGCTCGCCGAAGCCATCGCCCGGATCGCCGCGCGCCGCGCCGGCACGCCGCAGCCGCGCCCGGCGCCGCTCTATCTGCGTTCGGCCGATGCCGCGCCACCCTCGGACCCGCCGCCGGTGATCCTCGACTGATGACCGCCGCCGAGCTTGCCACGCTTCATGCCGCGTGCTTCACCACGCCGCGCCCCTGGTCCGAGGCGGAGATTGCAGATCTCCTCGCCTCGCGCTTCTGCTTCCTGATCGAAGAGCCTGCGGGCTTCCTGATCGGGCGCGAGATCGCCGGCGAGGCGGAGCTTCTGACCGTGGCCGTCGATCCCGCCGCGCGCCGGCAGGGACTCGGCCGGCGCCTGCTCGCAGGCTTTGCCGCCGAGGCGTGTGCCCGCGGTGCCGAGACGGCTTTCCTTGAGGTCGCCGAGGACAACACCGCCGCCCGCGCGCTTTATGCCGCGGCGGGCTGGCGGGTATCCGGACGCCGGCGCGGCTATTACCACAGCCCCGACGGGCGGGCCGTGGATGCCCTCGTGCTGAGCCTCGCGCTGGCGCCGCCCAGCATTTGACCAGTTGCTCAAATCCCCGCCAACTGCTGCCCGGGCGCGGCAAAATCGCGCTTGACCGGCCGCCGCTCCTCGGCGCTAATCGAGCTGGTCCGCGGGCCGCGCGTCCGCCAACGGCGTTCCGCGAGGGAACGCAGCACAACGACCGGGAGTGACCAATGACCTTGATGAAACAGTTTCTCGGCACGGCTGCCACGCTGGCGCTGCTTTCCGGCGCGGCCGCTGCCGATCCGGCGCTGATCTACGACCTCGGCGGCAAGTTCGACAAATCCTTCAACGAGGCGGCCTATGCCGGCGCAAAGAAATGGGCCGAGGAAACCGGCGGCTCCTACAAGGAACTCGAGATGCAGTCCGAGGCGCAGCGCGAGCAGGCCCTGCGGCGGCTCTCCGAGTCGGGCGCCAATCCGATCGTGATGACCGGCTTTGCCTTCGGTGACGTGCTGAACACCGTCGCGCCGGACTATCCGAACACCAAATTCGTCATCATCGACGCCGTGGTCGACCAGCCGAACGTGCGCTCGGTCGTGTTCACCGAGGAGCAGGGCTCCTACCTTGTGGGCATGATGGCGGCGCTCGCCTCGAAGTCGCAGACCGTGGGCTTCATCGGCGGCATGGACATCCCGCTGATCCGCAAATTCGCCTGCGGCTATGCCCAGGGCGTGAAGGCGGTGAACGCCGACGCCAAGGTGCTCGAGAACATGACCGGCACCACCCCCGCCGCCTGGAATGACCCGGTGAAGGGCGCCGAGCTGACCAAGGCCCAGGTCGCGCAGGGCGCCGACGTGATCTATGCCGCCGCGGGCTCGACCGGCATCGGCATCCTGCAGGCGGCGGCCGACGCCGGCATCCTGTCGATCGGCGTCGACAGCAACCAGAACTATCTGCACCCGGGCCAGGTTCTGACCTCGATGGTGAAGCGCGTCGACAATTCGGTCTACGAGGCGTTCAAGGCCGGCCCCGAGATGACCACCGGCACCATGGTGATGGACCTCGCCAAGGATGGCGTCGGCTATGCGATGGACGAGAACAACGCCAAGCTCGTCACCGACGAGATGAAAGCCAAGGTCGATGCCGCGGCCGCCAAGATCAAGTCGGGCGAGATCACCGTGCACGACTACATGACGGACAACACCTGCCCGGTGGAATGATGGCACCGGCACAGGACACGGGGCGGCAGGCAACTGCCGCCCCGGCGATCGAGCTGCGCGGCGTCTCCAAGGCCTTCGGCCCGGTGCAGGCGAACAGGGACATCTCGATCCGGGTGATGCCCGGCACGATCCACGGCATCATCGGCGAGAACGGCGCGGGCAAGTCCACGCTGATGTCGATCCTTTACGGCTTCTACAAGGCCGACGCGGGCGAGATCCTGATCCACGGCCACGAGGCGAAGATCACCGACAGCCAGGCCGCGATCCGCGCCGGCATCGGCATGGTCTTCCAGCATTTCAAGCTGGTGCAGAATTTCACCGTGCTCGAGAACGTCATTCTCGGCGCGGAAGAGGGGGCGCTGCTGCGCCCCTCCCTCGCCAGGGCGCGGCGCGAGCTGAAGCGGCTGGCCGAGGAATACGAGCTCGAGGTCGACCCCGATGCGCTGATCGAGGAGCTGTCCGTCGGCCACCAGCAGCGCGTCGAGATCCTCAAGGCGCTCTACCGTCAGGCTGATATCCTGATCCTCGACGAGCCCACCGGGGTGCTGACCCCGGCCGAGGCGGACCACCTGTTCCGCATCCTCGCGAACCTGCGCACGCAGGGCAAGACGATCCTGCTCATCACCCACAAGCTGCGCGAGATCATGCAGATCACCGACACCGTCAGCGTCATGCGCCGCGGCGAGATGACCGCGACGGTGACCACCGCCGGGACCTCGCCCGAGGAACTGGCCGAGCTGATGGTCGGGCGCAAGGTGCTGCTGCACGTGCCGAAGGCCCCCGCGACCCCGGGCCGCACCGTGCTTGAAATCCGCGACCTGCGGGTCACCGACAAGGACCGGGTCGAGCGGATCAAGGGCATCGACCTGACGATCCGCGCGGGCGAGATCCTGGGCATCGCGGGCGTCGCCGGCAATGGCCAGTCGGAACTTCTCGAGGTGCTCGGCGGCTTTGCCGCGGCGACCGGCCATGTGCGGATGAACGGCGAGGAGATCGACCTGACCGGCCGGCATTCCGACGGCCAGACCCGGCGCGCGCGCGGCATCGCCCATGTCCCCGAGGACCGCCACCACCTCGGCCTGATCCTCGATTTCTCCGCCTGGGAAAACACCGCCTTCGGCTATCATAACGCGCCCGAATACCAGAAGAACGCGCTTCTGATGGACAATGCCGCGATCATCGCCGACACCGAGGGCAAGATCGAACGGTTCGACGTGCGCCCGCCGAATGCCTTCCTGCCGGCGAAAAGCTTCTCGGGCGGCAACCAGCAGAAGATCGTCCTGGCGCGCGAGATCGAGCGCAATCCCGACCTGCTGCTGGTCGGCCAGCCCACCCGCGGCGTCGACATCGGCGCGATCGAATTCATCCACAAGCGCATCGTCGAGCTGCGCGACGCCGGCAAGGCGGTGCTGCTGGTCTCGGTCGAGCTCGACGAGATCATGTCGCTCGCCGACCGCATCGCGGTGATGTTCGACGGCCGCATCATGGGCGAGCGTCTGCCCGCCGACACCAACGAACGCGAGCTGGGCCTGCTGATGGCCGGCGTCGCCGACAGCGCGGAGACCGCGGCATGACGAAACTGCCGACCTGGGCCGACCTCGTGCTCGTGCCGCTGATCTCGCTCGTGCTGGCGGCGGCGATCTCGGCGCTCGTCATCCTCGCGATCGGCGGCGATCCGGTCGAGGCGGTGAAGGTGATGGTCGACGGCGCGCTCGGCTCGCCCTACGGCTGGGGCTACACGCTTTACTACACCACCTCGTTCATCTTCACCGGGCTCGGGGTTACGGTCGCCTATCACGCCGGGCAGTTCAACATCGGCAGCGAGGGGCAGGCGCAGCTCGGCGGGCTCGGCGTGGCGCTCGTCTGCCTGGCGCTGCCCTGGCCGCACTGGACCCTCGCCCTGCCCGCGGCGATGGTCGGCGCGGCGCTCTTCGGCGCGGCCTGGGCCGCGGTGCCGGCCTGGCTGCAGGCGAAGCGCGGCAGCCACATCGTGATCACCACGATCATGTTCAACTATATCGCCGCGGCGCTGATCGTCTATCTGCTGGTCGAGGTGCTGCGCCCCGCCGGGCAGATGGACCCCGCCACCCCCCGCTTCCCGAAAGGCGCGGCGCTGCCGGGCTTCCATGAAATCCCCGGCCTGTCGCTGATCTTCACCAGCAAGGTGCCGGCGAACGTCACCTTCTTCGTGGCGCTGCTGGCCTGCGTCGGCGTCTGGCTGCTGCTGTGGCGCACCCGGCTCGGCTACGAGATCCGCGCCTTCGGCAAGTCGAACTCGGCCGCGCGCTATGCCGGGATCTCGCCGGTGAAGGTCATCATGCTGTCGATGCTGATCTCGGGCGGGCTGTCGGGGCTGATGGCGATCAACAACGTCATGGGCGAGGCCGGGCGACTTTTGCAGAACTCGGCCGAGGGCGCGGGTTTCATCGGCATCGCGGTGGCGCTGATGGGCCGCAACCACCCGTTCGGGGTGTTCCTCGCCGCCCTTCTCTTCGGCTTCCTCTATCAGGGCGGGGCCGAGATGGGGCTCTGGACCTCGATCCCGATCGAGCTGCGCCTGCTGGTGCAGGGCCTCGTGATCCTGTTCACCGGGGCGCTCGATACCATGGTGCGGATGATGATCGCCCCGTTCTTCCGCCCGCGCCGGAAGGAGGCCGCCTGATGGATTACGCAACGCTGCTGCAGGTTCTGGCCTCGACGCTGCGGCTGGCGACGCCGTTGCTGCTTGCCTGTCTGGCCGGGCTTTACTCCGAACGCTCGGGCATCTTCGACATCGGGCTCGAGGGCAAGATGCTGATGGCAGCGATGGCCTCGGGCGCGATCGCGGCACTGACCGGCTCGGCCTGGATCGGGCTTGCCGCCGGGATCGGCGCCTCGCTGCTGCTGGCGGCGATCCACGGCCTCGCCTCGATCACCTTCCGCGGCAATCAGCTGATCTCGGGCGTGGCGCTGAACTTCGTCGCCTCGGGCGCGACGGTGCTGATCGCGCAGGCGCTCTTTCAGCAGGGCGGCCGCACGCCCCCGCTGACCGGCGCGGCGCGGTTCGAGCCGCTCGCCCTGCCCTTCCTCGACACGCTGAAGGGCGTGCCCCTGTTCGGCCCGTTCTATGCACAGGTGCTGTCGGGGCATTCGATCCTCGTCTATCTGGCGCTTGCCGCGGTGCCGGCGAGCTGGTGGCTGCTCTACCGCACCCGCTTCGGACTGCGCCTGCGCGCCGTGGGCGAGAACCCGGAATCGGTCGACACCGCCGGCGTCTCGGTGATCCGGCTGCGCTATACCGCCGTCGCGCTCACCGGCGTGCTGTGCGGTGTCGCCGGCGCCTATATGGCGACCGCGCTGCAGGCGGGCTTTGGCCGCGAGATGACCGCGGGGCGCGGCTATATCGCGCTTGCTGCGCTGATCTTCGCGAAATGGCGGCCGTGGTATGCGCTTTGGGCGACGCTCCTTTTCGGCTTCCTGCAGGCGCTCGCTCTGCGCCCCGACGTGATCGAGGGGACGCTGCACATGCAGATCCCGGTGTCCTTCCTCGACGCCCTGCCCTACATCCTGACGGTGATCGTGCTGGCCGGTTTCGTCGGCCGTGCCATCCCGCCCCGTGCCGGAGGAGACCCCTATGTCAAAGAGCGCTGAGCTTGCCGAACTGATCCGCGCGCGCGCCGGCGCCGAGCCGCCGCGGCTCGGGCTGATCCTCGGCTCGGGCCTTGGTCATCTCGCGGCCGAGGTCGAGGGCGTGGCGATCCCCTATGCCGAGCTGCCGGGCTTTCCCGATGCCGGGGTCTCGGGCCACAATCCGCAGCTGGTGATCGGTATGCTCGAGGGCGTGCGTGTCGCGGTGCTGGGCGGACGGGCGCATTACTACGAGCGCGGCAACCCCGCCGAGATGCGGCTGCCGCTCGAGGTGCTGAAGGCGCTTGGCACCGAGACGCTCTTGCTCACCAATGCCGCGGGCTCGCTGCGCGCCGACATCGGCCCGGGCGATCTGATGATGCTGAACGACCACATCGCATTCGCTGGCACCAACCCGCTGATCGGCGAGCCCTCGGACGCGCGCTTCGTGCCGATGACTGACGCCCATGACCCGGTGATGCGCTCGACTCTGCGCGCCGCCGCCGAGGCCGAGGGCGTGGCGCTGCCGCAAGGCGTCTATTGCTGGTTCTCCGGCCCCTCCTTCGAGACCCCGGCCGAGATCCGCGCGGCAAAGATCCTTGGCGCCGATGCCGTCGGCATGTCGACCGTGCCCGAGGTGATCCTCGCCCGTTTCCTCGGGCTGCGGGTCGCCGCCGTCTCGGTCATCACCAACATGGGCGCCGGGCTGTCGGGCGAGGCGATCAGCCACGAACACACCAAGGCGATGGCGCCGCTTGGCGCGGCGAAGTTCGAGCGCGTGCTGCGACGGTACCTGCGCAGCCTCTGAGCCCCGAAAGCGTCATTTGACAGTGGCCCCCCGCGGGGCAACACTGAGGGTTCATCCCGACGGACGGCCGAATGCAGATCTACCTTCCCATCGCCGAGGTCTCGGTCAACGCCTTTCTCCTGCTGGGCCTCGGGGGAATCGTCGGGCTCTTGTCCGGGCTCTTCGGTGTGGGCGGCGGCTTTCTGATCACGCCACTGCTGTTCTTCATCGGCATTCCGCCCTCGGTGGCGGTGGCGACCGGGGCAAACCAGGTCGTCGCCTCCTCGGTCTCGGGGGTGCTCGCACAGTTCAAGCGCAAGGCGGTCGACGTGCCGATGGGCGTGGTGCTGCTGCTCGGCGGGATCCTGGGCTCCGCCCTCGGCATCTGGGTGTTCAACCGGCTGACGAAACTCGGCCAGATCGACCTCGTGGTGCAGCTGGCCTATGTCGTCTTCCTCGGCTCGATCGGTCTGCTGATGCTGCAGGAGGCGGTGCGGGCGATCCGCCGCGCCCGCCGGCCCGGTGCCCGCGCCCATGTGAAGCGCCACCAGCACAACTGGGTGCACAAGCTGCCGCTGAAGATGAAGTTCCGCGCCTCGGGGCTCTACATCTCGGTGATCCCGCCGGCACTCGTCGGCATGGCCGTCGGCGTTCTCGCCGCGATCATGGGCGTCGGCGGCGGCTTCATCATGGTGCCGGCGATGATCTACCTGCTCGGCATGCCGACCAAGGTGGTGATCGGCACCTCGCTCTTCCAGATCCTCTTCGTCTCGGCCTTCACCACGATGCTGCACGCGATCACCAACCAGTCGGTCGACGTGATGCTGGCGCTGCTTCTGATCATCGGCGGCGTGATCGGGGCGCAGATCGGCTCGCAGCTCGGCGGCCGGCTGAAGGCCGAACAGCTCCGCATCCTGCTCGCCCTTCTGGTGATCGCGGTGGCGGGCAAGCTCGGGCTCGACCTGCTGATCCGCCCGGCCGAACTCTTCTCCCTCTTCGCGGGGGCCAGGGGATGATCCGCCTTCTTGCCCTGCTCGCCCTGCTTTTCGCCCTGCCGGCCGAGGCCGGCCCCGAGGAGGTCGTCGCCGGTCTCAGCCGCGACAACATCGGCATCACCGCCGCCTTCAACGGCTCCGAAGTGCTGATCTACGGTGCGGTGAAACGCGACGCGCCCGAACCGGGCGGCGCCCCGCTCGCGGTGATCGTCACGCTCGAGGGGCCGGCACATCCGGTCACCGTCCGCCGCAAGTCGCGCGAGTTCGGGATCTGGGTGAACACCGACAAGGTCCGCGTCGCCGCCGCGCCGAGCTATTACGCCGTTGCCACCACCGGCCCGGTGGCCGAGATCCTCGCCCCCGAGACCGACGTGACGCAGCGCATCACCGTGCCGCTCGCCGTGCGCGCCTTCGCCGGCCCGATCGAGGTGACCGACGCCCGCCCCTTCACCGAGGCGCTGCTGCGCATCCGCGAGGAGGAGGGGGTCTATTCGCTCGACGAGGGCGCGGTGCGGCTGGTCGAGGACACGCTGTTCCGCGCCGACTTCCGGCTTCCCGCGAACCTGACCGAGGGCGATTACAAGACCCGCATCTTCCTGCTGCGCGACGGCAAGGTCGTCGACCGCTACCAGACCGCGATCTATGTGCGCCGCGTCGGGCTCGAGCGCTGGCTCTACATCCTGTCGCGCCAGCACGCCGCGATCTATGGCGCGATGTCGCTGGCGCTCGCCGTCTTCGCCGGCTGGGCCGCGGCGGCGCTGTTCCGGCTGATCCGGAGCTGAGCCGCTCAGAAGGCGCGGAAGGTCATCGTGGTGAGGGTGCGCGCGATGCCCGGGATATCGAAGAGCGTCTCGTTCAGGAAATGGCCGACATCGGCCTCATCGGGCACATAGACCTTGGCGATCAGGTCGAAATCGCCCGAGGTCGAGTAAAGCTCGCTCACCACCTCGCGCTCATAGATCGCGTCGGCAACCTCGTAGGTCTTGCCGGGGTGGCAGCGGAACTGGACGAAAACGCAGCGCATGGGAGCCTCCTTCTGTCGGCGCCAGACTAGGCGCAGCGGCGGCCGAGGGGAAGCTCCCTCAGCCCTCTTCCTCGCGCTCGAGGGTGAGCGCGGCACCGCCCTTCGGCAGGTCGTCGATCGCGAGCGGCGCCGAGGGCCGGGCGAGCCGCGGCCGCACCACCCACAACAGCCGGTTCTCGGCGCGGGTGATCGCGACATAGGCAAGCCGCTTCCACAGCGGGATCCCCGCCTCGGTGCGGCCGGCACGAGAGGCGGCATAGATGTCGGGGGCAAAGACCTGCACGTCGGGCCACTGGCTGCCCTGCGCCTTGTGGATCGTCACCGCCGCGCCATGCAGGAAGGCCGCCCCCATCCGCGCCGCATAGGGGATGAAGGGCTCCTCCTCGTCGGGCAGCTCGATCTTGATGATCGAGGCCGCCGACAGCCGCGGCTCCTCCGCCCCCATCACATGCAGCCGCGAGAAACCGGGCTTCTTGCCGGGGCCGAGATAGATCACCTGCGCGCCCTTGATCAGCCCCCGCGCCTCGAGGTCGATGCGCTTCTTGCGATGCTTCAGCGGCAGCTCGATGCCGTCGCAAATCAGCGGCTCGCCCGGCAACAGCGCATCGGCCGGCGCGCCATGGGCGGCGCGAAAGGCCTGGATCAGCCGGATCCGCGTCGCGTTGCGCCACACCAGCACCGGGCTGCGCGCCATCAGATCGCTCTCCACCCGCTCGGCCCAGACCACCCGCGGATCGCGCGCCGCGGCGGCTTCGATCATCCGCTCGAAGCTTTCGAAGGTCAGGCTCTCGTCGGCAAGCGCATGGGCGAGATCGAGGATCGGGTTGTCCTCGGCCTGCCGGTGGATGCGGTGCAGCACATGCTTCGAGGCCGCGGGCAGGCGCTCGAAACACATCTCGCCGGACTGGTTCACCGGCGCAAGCTGGGCCGGATCGCCGAACAGCACCAGCGTCGGGAAGATCTCGCGCAGGTCGTCGAACTGCCGCTCGTCGAGCATCGAGGCCTCGTCGACGAAGCCGATGTCGAGCGGGTCCTCGCGCCGTTTCCAGCCCTGGATGAAGTCGGACCCGCGCAGCCCCGCCGAGGCGAGCGCGCCGGGGATCGACTTGTGCAGGTCGTAAAACGCCTTCGCCCGGTCGAGCACCTCCTCGGTCAGGCCCATGTCGCCCAGCAGATCGGGCTTCGGCCGCTCGCCCTGCCCCGCCAGCCATTCGGCGATGCGCTCGTATTCCGGATCATAGACCGGGGTATAGAGGATGCGGTGGATGGTGGTCGCAGGCACCCCGCGCGAGCGCAGCACCGAGGCCGCCTTGTTGGTGGGGGCGAGGATCGCGAGCGTGCGCCGCTCCTTGCGCTTGCGGCCCTCGAAATCGCCCGAGACGATCTCGATCCCGGCCGCCTCGAGCGCCTTGTAGAGATTGGCGAGCAGCAACGTCTTGCCCGAGCCCGCCTTGCCGATCACCGACAGAACGCTCGGCGCGCCGCCCTCGGGCAGCACCGTGCCCTCGACAAGATCGACGCCCGCGGCCTCGAGCGCCTCGGCAACGGCATCCCAGGCCTCGGCCTGGTCTTCGGAAAACTGGACAGTCGCGGGAGTGGTGGTCATGGGCGCGACCTTACAGGGCGCACCCGGCTTTCGGAAGGCGGGAAATCGGCCCGGACGGGTGCCTCCGGCGGAGGTATTTTCGGCAAGATGAAAGCCCCCTCCCCTTTCATCTTGCCTCAAATACCTTCGGGGGGCTCGGGGGGCAGAAAGCCCCCGGCACCGTGTCAGG
The DNA here is from genome assembly GCF_004022465.1 of Paenirhodobacter huangdaonensis. Classification (NCBI taxonomy): domain Bacteria; kingdom Pseudomonadati; phylum Pseudomonadota; class Alphaproteobacteria; order Rhodobacterales; genus Paenirhodobacter; species Paenirhodobacter huangdaonensis. Next base: position 397,767 of record NZ_SAVA01000003.1, read on the forward strand.
CCGCGCGCGAGGCCGGGGTGACCAGCGCGACGATGTCCATCATGATCCGGTTCAGCTCGAAATCCTTCGGCGTATAGACCCGCGCCACGCCGAAGCCCTTCAGCTTCACCGCATCCTCGTCGGGGATGATGCCGCCGACGACCACCGGCACATGGTCGAGCCCGGCGGCGCGCATCCGCCCCATCAGCTCCTCGATCAGCGGAATGTGGCTGCCCGAGAGGATCGAGAGACCGACCACATGCGCCTCGTCCTCGACCGCCTTCGCGACGATCTGCTCGGGCGTCAGGCGGATGCCGTCATAGGTGATGTCCATGCCGCAGTCGCGGGCGCGGAAGGCGATCTGCTCGGCACCGTTGCTGTGCCCATCGAGCCCCGGCTTGCCGACCAGGAACTTCAGCCGCCGGCCAAGCTGCGAGCTGACCGCATCGACCGCAGCGCGGATCTCGTCGAGCCCCTCGGTCTTGTTCGAGGGCGCGCGCGAGACGCCGGTCGGGCCGCGGTATTCGCCATGCACCGCGCGCATCACGCCGGCCCATTCGCCGGTGGTGGTGCCGGCCTTCGCCGCGGCGATCGAGGCGGGCATGATGTTGCGCCCGGCCTTGGCATCGTCCGAAAGCTGAGCGAGCGCCGCCTGCACCGCCGCCGCGTCGCGCGCCGCGCGCCAGGCGGTAAGCCGGCCGACCTGATCGGCCTCGACCGCCGGATCGACGACCATGATGCCGCCATCGCCCGCAGTGAGCGGCGAGGGTTCGCCCTGCTGCCAGCGGTTCACGCCGACGACGATGGTCTCGTTCGCCTCGATCCGGTTGATGCGGGCGGCGTTCGAGTCGACGAGCCGCGCCTTCATGTAGTCGATCGCCGCGATCGCGCCGCCCATGGCGTCGAGGGTCTCGAGCTCCTGCCGCGCGCCGGCCTTCAGCTCTTCGACCTTCGCCGTCACCGCCGGGTTGCCGTCGAAGAGATCGCCATATTCGAGCAGGTCGGTCTCGTAGGCCATGATCTGCTGCATGCGCAGCGACCATTGCTGATCCCAGGGCCGCGGCAGGCCGAGCGCCTCGTTCCAGGCCGGCAGCTGCACGGCGCGGGCGCGGGCGTTCTTCGACAGCGTCACCGCGAGCATCTCGATCAGGATGCGGTAGACGTTGTTTTCCGGCTGCTGCTCGGTCAGGCCGAGGCTGTTCACCTGCACGCCATAGCGGAAGCGGCGGTATTTCTCTTCCTCGATACCGTAACGCTCGAGGCAGATCTCGTCCCAGAGCTCGGTGAAGGCGCGCATCTTGCACATCTCGGTGACGAAGCGGATGCCGGCGTTCACGAAGAACGAGATCCGGCCGACCATCGCCGGGAAGCCCTCGGCCGGCACCTTCTTCTTCAGATCGTCCAGCACCGCGATGCCGGTCGCCAGCGCGAAGGCCAGCTCCTGCTCGGGCGTCGCGCCGGCCTCCTGCAGGTGGTAGGAACAGACGTTCATCGGGTTCCACTTCGGCAGGTGCTCGCGCGTATAGGCGGCGACGTCGGTGATCATCGCGAGCGAGGGCTTCGGCGGGCAGATATAGGTGCCGCGGCTGAGGTATTCCTTCACCAGGTCGTTCTGCACCGTGCCCTGCAGCTTCGAGACGTCCGCGCCCTGCTCCTCGGCGACCGCGATATAGAGCGCGAGCAGCCAGGGCGCCGTGGCGTTGATCGTCATCGAGGTGTTCATCTGCTCGAGCGGGATCTCATGGAACAGCGCGCGCATGTCGCCCAGATGGCAGACCGGCACGCCAACCTTGCCGACCTCGCCGCGCGCGAGCACGTGATCCGAATCATAGCCGGTCTGGGTCGGCAGGTCGAAGGCCACCGAAAGCCCCGTCTGCCCCTTCGCGAGGTTCATCCGGTAAAGCTCGTTCGATTTCGCGGCCGTGGAGTGGCCCGCGTAGGTGCGGAACAGCCAGGGCTTGTCCTTGGCGGGTTTCTGGATCTCGGTCATGGCGGCCTCCGGGGCTGGGGCGATTCACGATGGGCAAGAAAATTGCCGTTCGAGACCTGATATGCGAAAGAATGTGTCCCTGTCAATTCGCTGCAGCGCGGCGCGACGGGACAACCCCCGGCCCGATTGCGGCAGGCCCTGCTGGCCGCGCAGCGATCCTTTTGCTTGTGCAGCATGGACTTGCCGGTTTCGGCTCCGCGTCGAAACGGGAGGGACACAAAATTACAAAATCACAACTTCGAGCATTGCATTGTTGCGCAAGCAAGATTATTTCGTTCTGCAATCCCCGCCTGATTCTGCGGCGCGGCGACGACAACAGGAGATGCTCATGGCCCTCGACGTGAACACCGGGATCGCCCCTTATGACGCCCCCGAGAAGGACCTCTACGAAATCGGCGAGATGCCGCCCCTCGGCTATGTTCCGAAGAACATGTACGCCTGGGCGATCCGCCGCGAGCGTCACGGCGAGCCCGAGCAGTCGTTCCAGGTCGAAGTCGTGCCGACCTGGGAGATCGACAGCAACGAGGTGCTGGTTCTGGTGATGGCCGCGGGGGTGAACTACAACGGGGTCTGGGCCGGTCTCGGCATCCCGGTGTCGCCCTTCGACGGCCACAAGCAGCCCTATCACATCGCCGGCTCCGACGCCGCCGGCATCGTGTGGAAGGTCGGCGACAAGGTGAAGCGCTGGAAGGTGGGCGACGAGGTCGTGATCCACTGCAACCAGGATGACGGCGACGACGAGGAATGCAACGGCGGCGACCCGATGTTCTCGCCCAGCCAGCGGATCTGGGGCTACGAGACGAACGACGGCTCGTTTGCGCAGTTCACCCGCGTGCAGGCGCAGCAGCTGATGCCGCGGCCGAAGCACCTGACCTGGGAGGAATCGGCCTGCTACACGCTGACCCTCGCCACCGCCTACCGGATGCTTTTCGGCCACGAACCGCATGACCTGAAGCCGGGCCAGAACGTGCTGGTCTGGGGCGCCTCGGGCGGGCTTGGCTCCTTCGCGATCCAGCTGGTGAACGCGGCCGGCGCCTCGGCGATCGGGGTGATCTCGGACGAGGACAAGCGCGACTTCGTGATGTCGCTCGGCGCCAAGGGCGTAATCAACCGCAAGGACTTCAAGTGCTGGGGTCAGCTGCCGAAGGTGAACTCGGAAGAGTACAACGTGTGGCTGAAGGAAGCGCGCAAGTTCGGCAAGGCGATCTGGGACATCACCGGCAAGGGCGTGAGCGTTGACATGGTCTTCGAACACCCCGGCGAGGCGACCTTCCCGGTCTCGACGCTGGTGTGCAAGAAGGGCGGCATGGTGGTGATCTGCGCCGGCACCTCGGGCTTCAACTGCACCTTCGACGTGCGCTACATGTGGATGCACCAGAAGCGCCTGCAGGGCAGCCACTTCGCCCATCTGAAGCAGGCTTCGGCGGCGAACAAGCTGATGATCGAGCGCCGCATCGACCCGTGCATGTCCGAGGTCTTCCCCTGGGACGAGATCCCGAAGGCGCATACCAAGATGCTGCGCAACCAGCACAAGCCCGGCAACATGGCGGTGCTGGTGCAGGCGCCGCGCACCGGGCTGCGCACCTTCGAGGATGCGCTCGAGGCCAGCCAGAACCGCTGAGCCAAACGGCCCGCGCAGAAACAGCCCCCCGCGTCCGCAAGGCCGCGGGGGGTTCCGTTTCGGCAGGTCGAGCTGTCAGGCGCGCAACCGGCGCATCGCCAGGATCTGCGCCGCGGCGGCATGCAGCGGCACGGTGCGGAACATGTCGGCAAGCATCCGGGCGTCGGCCTTGAGACCTTCCCAGCGGCCGCGCTTCGCCCCCTTCCAGGGGCTCGCGACCTCGGGCCAGCGGACCACGGCGATGCGCTGCCGCAGGCCGATCCAGCGCCGGTTCAGATAGACCTCGAGCCCGAAGCGCGGCAGCGTGCGCAGCGCCGCGGTCTCGCCGATCAGCGCCTTCGGCATCACCCTCTCGCCCGAGATGTAATCAAGCCCGATCGCCCGCCAGGGCCAGGGGGAATTGCCGCGCAGGCTGATCGAGACATCGGCCCGCCCCTCGCGCACCGGCGCGATCAGCGCCTCGAGCGCGGTCGGGCCAAGGCCGATCAGGTCGCTGTCGATCAGCATGACAAGCTCGTGCGTCGCCGCCTCGATGCCGACCGAGACCGCCCAGCTCTTGCCGCGGTTCTCGGGCAGGCGGATCAGCCGCGCGCCCTCGACCGCGGCGGCGGCATCCGCGGTGCCGTCGGACGAGCCATCGTCGACCACGATCACCTCGTCGATCGCCGGGTGGCCCAGCACCTCGCGCAGCACGGTGGCGATGCGCGGCGCCTCGTTGAAGGCGGGAATCACGCAGCTGAGGCGCCGGCTCATGCCTCGGCGCCCCCGGCCGGCGCGGTCTCGAGCCCGCCCATCGCGGTGCCGCGCCACTCAAAACCGCGCCGCGCCCAGGTGGTGACCCAGAGCGGTGCCAGCAGCAGGTCGCGCAGCACCATCGCGGCGATGTCGCGCGGCCCGCAGGGCCAGCCGGCGATGCGGCACAGCGCGATCTCGGCGCCATACCAGAGCGCGAGGAAGGGCAGCGCCCAGCCGAGCCCGGCAAGCCCGCCAAGGGCGATCAGCGCCGCGACCGGCGGCCAGGGGCCGAGCAGGATCTCGGCCACGAACAGGCCCGGGAAGCCGTCGCGCCGCACCCGCGCCCAGCGCAGCTGCCGGTCCCAGACCGCGCGCAGGCTGCGCGGCCCGATCGGCTGGGCGAAGGGCTCGCGCGCCAGACGCACCACCAGCCCCTGCCCGCGCACCGCCTTGGTCGAGGCGACATCCTCGGCCAGATCGCGGCCAAGCGCCACGAGCCCGCCGGCGCGCTCGAGCACGTCGCGGCGCCAGAACAGGGTCTTGCCCTGCGCAAAGCCAAGGCCGAGGCTGTCGGCCGCCAGCTGCCAGCGCGCCTGGAAGCTGTTCAGGAAGGCGCATTCGAGCGCCCCGCCCATCCCCTCGCCGCGGATGCCGACCGGCGGGCAGGACACCAGCCCGGTGTCGGGCCGCCAGACCGAGAGCAGCCGCTCGATATAGTCGGGCGGCAGCAGCAGGTTGGAATCGGTCATCGCGACGAAGGCGCCGCGGCTGACCCGCCAGCCCTTCTCGAGGTTATTGAGCTTCGGATTGCCGCTCAGCCCGCTTTCGCCGATCAGCAACTGCGCCTTCACCTGCGGGTTCTCGGCGATCAGCCGGCGCACCAGCGGCACCGCCGGATCGCTTTCATGCGCGGCACAGAAGATCACCTCGAGGTCGCGCCAGCTCAGCCGGAAGGACGAACCGAGCGTCTCCTCGTCATGCAGGTCAAGGCCGCAGACCGGGCGGATCAGGCTGACCAGCGGCCGGCCGGGGATCGGGCGCACGGGCGTGAGATGCAGATAGCGGCGCGCCGTCAGCGCGGCCGAGGCAAGATGCAGCGCCAGCGTCACCGCCACGAAGACCGACAGCAGGATGACAAGCGCGGTCATGCACGGCGGCTCCGCTCGGCGGCGGGGGTCCAGAGCTCGGCGCTCTGCGTCTCGCCCGACCAGGCCAGCATCTTCAGCGAACCGTCCGCGGTTTCGACGAGGGCGGTCTGGTTATCGACCCAGTCGCCGCAATTCGCATAGACCAGCCCGTCGCGGTGATGCAGCGCCGCCTTGTGGTAATGGCCGCAGATCACCCCGTCGTGGCCGCGCTCGCGCGCCAGCGCCGAAAGCCGTTCCTCGAACTTGTTGCCCACCAGCATCAGCGCGTTCACGCCCATGATGGCAAGCTCGAACAACCCGCGTTCCGAGGTCCGGTGCAGGTGTAGTTTCAGCCACTGGTCGGCGGCGCGCAGCGCGGCATCGGCGCGGCTGCCGATCCGGGTCATCACATGCCACCGAAAGATCCGCGCATCGCACTGGTCGCCGTGCAGGATCAGATAGCGCATGCCGTCCGCCGCCTTGTGCACGTCGGTCTCGCGCAGCTCGAAGGCACCGAACATCGGCCCCTCGTGCAGACGCAGCGCGGCATCGTGATTGCCGGGCAGATAGACCACCCGCACGCCCGCGCGCGCCCGCGTGCTCAGCTCTTCGATGATCGCGTCATGCGTCTCGCCCCAGTGCACCCGCCCGGGGTGCCAGATGTCGAGGATGTCGCCCACCAGATAGATCGTCTCGGCGTCGGTCCGGTTCAGGAAATCGAGGAAGCGCGCTGCCCGGCTGCCCCGGGACCCGAGATGCAGATCCGACACGAAGAGGGTGCGATAGCTCTTGCGCATCGTCTGGGGAGCGGTTTCAGGCATGACAGCTTCCTTTTGCTTCCTGACCCCCAATGCGCCGCAAGCGATACGGTTTCATGTCAGTTCGACAAAACTATGTGACAGTTTCTGCGGCGCAGCAACGGCTTTCCTGTGTCACACGCAAGCGTGACACGAATGGAAGACTTGTCAATCGCCTCTTACACGAACGCGCCATCTGCCGCCAGCACCTTGAAACCGCGCGATTTCCATGGCCTTCTGCGGGAAATCCTTTGATCCACGATTTCGGGACTGTCCCGCCGATGTCCTTCTATTCAGACCTGCCCGACCGCTGCTTCTGGAGGCGCTGCCTGCGCCGCCCGCGCTTCGATTTTGCCGAGATCTACCGGCCCGCGGTGACGATCACGGCGGGCGAGCCAATCGCCACCGCGGGCAGCTGTTTCGCGCAGAAGATCGGGCGCGAGCTGAAGCGGTCGGACGCACGGTTCCTCGACCTCGAACCCGCCCCCCCGGGGATGAGCGAGGCGACCGGGATCGGCTTCGGCTATGGGCTCTATTCGGCGCGCTACGGCAATATCTACACCACCGCGCAGCTGCTGCAGCTGGCCGAGGATGCCTTTTCCGACCATGTGCGCGAGGATGCGCTGTGGACCAAGGACGGCGCCTGGTTCGATGGGCTGCGGCCGCGGATCGAGCCCGGCGGCTTTGCCCGCCGCGCCGATGTGGTGACGGCGCGGCGCTCACACCTGCGTCAGGTGCGGCGGCTGTTCACCGAGGCCTCGGTCTTCGTCTTCACCCTCGGGCTGACGGAACGCTGGGAACATGCCGAGACCGGCACCGTCTATCAGCTCTGCCCGGCGACGGTCGACCCGGCCTTCGGCGCGCCCGAGCACCGCTTCCACAACACCGGGGTCAGCGAGGTGGTGTCGGAGCTGACGCGCTTCATCGCGCTGGTGCGCACCCACGCCCCCGACCTGCGCTTCCTCTTCACCGTCTCGCCGGTGCCGCTTGCCGCCACCGCGACCGGCGGCCATGTGCTGCCGGCGACGATCCGCTCGAAATCGGTGCTGCGCGCCGCCGTTGACGAGGTCGTCACCACCCTGCCCGGCTGCGACTATTTCCCCGCCTACGAGATCGCCACTGCGAACCCGCTTCTGCGCGACGCCTTCGACGCCAGCCAGCGCGAGGTGAAGGGCGAGGTGGTGACCGAGATCATGACAACCTTCTTCGCCGCCCACCCGGGGCTGAGCCGCACGCTGCCCGAGGTGGCCGCCGAAGAGCCCGACACCGTGTGCGACGAAATCCTGCTGGACGCGTTGCGCACATGAAGATCTTCGTCACCGGCAATTCGCATTCCGCCAGCCTGATCGAGGCATGGAAACAGGTGCAGGAAAGCTCTCCGCACCAGATCGACTTCTTCGTGCGCGGCGGCAGCGGGGTGAAGGACTACCGCATCGACGGCACAAGGATCGAGGCCGGCAATGACGATTTCCGCGGCTATCTCGCCCGGCTCGGGCTGAAGGACAGCTTCGATCTGGCGGATTATGACGCCCGCGTGGTGATCGGTGCCGAGGTCAGCCCCTTCCTGATGATCTCGATCCTGAACAAGTGTCACGTGCTCGGCTGGCCCGACCCGAACCGCCGCGGCGCGCAGGAGATCACCGAACGCTGCCTGCAGGCGGCGCTGGCCGACGGGCTGCGCGCCTCGAACGGCGGGCAGATGGTGGCGGCGCTGCAGGCCCTGCCGGGGCTCGGCGCGCGGCCGATGCTCGTCGTGCCGCAGCCGTTCCCGTCGGAACGACTCAGGACGATGGCGACGGCCGGGGCGGGCTTCCTGCGCGCGATCCGCGGCCGCATCGCGCCCCGCGCCGCGGCAGGTTTCGCCGATGTCGCGACCCGCACTTTCGCAGATCTCGGCGCGCACTTCCTGCCCCAGCCCGAGGACACGACGGTCGATTTCATCCTCACGCCCGAGGCCTTCACCACCCAGGCCAAGCGGCTGATCGACATCGACAAACTGCAGCCGAAGGGGGATTTCCTCCATGCCAATGCGGCCTTCGGCACGCGCATTCTGGGGCAGATCCTCGACACCCTCGAGGCGTGAAGTCGATTAAAAAGCGCGATAAATCCCGGGCGGCGAAGGGGGAACAAATAGGAAACCATTAACCGCACAAGGCGCAGTCTCTCCCTGCAGCAGGAGATGCGCCATGTCCGGAATTTACATCATCGCGGGGCAGAGCAACGCCAACAACATCGCCGAGGAGATGGCCGCCGAGTTGCGGGCGCGCGACCCGGGCTGCACCGTGCTCACCGTCGCCGATGCGGGGGCGCCGCTGACCTGGGGGCGGGGCGGAGACACCGACTGGTATCAGCGCAACGACCTGCCCAAAGACCTGCTCGACGCGCTCGATACGGCGCTGCGGCGCGATGGCAGTGCTCATCTCGAGGGGATCATCTGGGTGCAGGGCGAGGCCGATACGCTCGCCTGTGCCCGCAGCAGCCTTTATGCGGAAAGGGCCGAGGCGCTCTTCGACCGGATCGAGGCGCATCTGCATGACGGTTTCGCCGGCCGGGATGCGGCGTTCTATGATTTCGACGTGGCGACGCTGCAGCTCTCCGGCTATGCGCCCGCGGCGGCCCGCGACGCCTGGTCGACGATCATCGGCGAGCAGCAGGCGCTGGCCGCCGCGGACGACCGGGTGCAGCTGCTGAATGTCGATCTCGTCGCGGCGCAGGCGGGCATCCGCCCCGGCGCGATGTTTGTCGATGCGCTGCATTACAGCCAGGCGCTGGTGAATGCGCTGGTCACCGCCACTGCCGACAGCCTGCTCTCGGGCACCGCCGCCGCGGCCGCGCGGGTGACCATGGGAACCGACGGGGATGATGTGTTCACCCCGGTGCGGATGCCCTCGGCAACCGGCAGCCACAGCCCGGAGATCCCGCCCCTCGCCTTCGCCGGCTTCGGCGGCGACGACACCTATACCGTCCTCTCCCCCCGGACGCTGGTGATCGAGGCGGCGGGCGGCGGCGCCGACCTGATCCGGGCGCACAGCAGCTACGACATGTCCCTCTGGGCGCCGCAGGTCGAGGCGCTGACGGTGATCGGCCGGGCCGGGCGGCACATCACCGGCAACGCCCTCGGCAATCAGCTCACCGGCAATGCCGGGCGCGACTGGATCGCCGGAGCCGCCGGTGCGGATACGGTTTTCGGCGGCGGCGGCAACGACACGCTGCGCGGCGGCTATGGCGCCGACCGGCTCGCAGGCGGCAACGGCAGGGATCGGCTCTGGGGCGATGCCGGCAATGACACGCTGCTGGGCGGGGCAGGCAATGACACGCTCGTCGGCGGCAATGGCACCGATTTCCTCAATGGTGGCAACGGGGATGACCTGCTGCGCGGCGGCTGGGGCGCGGACCGCTTCTATCACGACGGCACCGCGGCCGCGGGCTGCGACCGCATCGCCGATTACAACGGGGACCAGCACGACGTGCTGATCTTCAGGGACAGTTCCGCCTCGGTCGGTGATTTCGACTTGCGCGTCACCTCTGTTCCGGGGGCCGGCAACGCGGCCATCGCCGAGGTGCAGATCATCGACACCCGTTCGGGCGAGCCGGTCTGGACCCTGACCGATGGCGCGGCGCAGGATCACCTCTGGCTGCAGATCGGGGGGCAGACCTATGACCTGCTCGCCTGAGCCGGTCAGCCAGCAGGCAGGGCTGCGGCGGCGCTTTCGTCCTTCAGCGCAACGCCGGTCGCCCCGAGCCGGCGCGCCGCGCCGACGAGCCAGGCGATGCGATCGGCCGCCGCCTCGGGGC